>JBEKDL010000022.1:0-23523 GCA_050014355.1 Dehalococcoidales bacterium
GTTGTGGTGGCGGGGGCTGTGGTCGTGGTTTTTTGACCGCAGCCGACGAGGATTAACGTAACTGCCAGGATGGTGGCTAACAATAAAAATATCAATTTTTTCATTAATGCCCCTTCCTTTTTATAAATAATTTTGCCACCTTTTAAAGAATAACCTCTTCATGACATAGGCCACCCCCTCCTTTTTGAAAATTACCCTGTTTTGAAATTAGAAAATATATAGTAAAAAGAAAATTTCGAGGTGGCGACCACCATGGGTATAATTCCGCTTTGAAGTCTCATGATACGAATGCATGTTCCGGTATGATTTGTTTCATTTCGACTATAATATCACATAATTAAAAAAAATAAAATACCTACGAATAGAACGAAAAATAGCGCAATATCGGAACATATCGGGATTTAAGGATGTTTTGTGCGATTTGAATATTAATGCGCCAAATATTCATGGTATATTATAACACATTCTGTCAAATACGATAGCAAATAAAATATTTCGTTAATAATCTCATATGCACTTCATTGGATTAAAAGGCTATTTTGTTGAAAGCCCGCTAATGCAAATGCTAGAATTGAGAACCTGTTCGGGAGAAAAATGAGTGCCGAGGAGAAGGTAGATGAGCGAATTCGGATATGCACAGTTGAAAAAGTGGCCCTATCCCGTGAATTACGGGAAGGAAAATGAGATATCCGCCGATATATTAATCATCGGGGGCGGTATCGCCGGCTGCCATGCGGCTATCAGCGCCGTAAAAAGGGGAGCCAGTGTTGCCGTCGCCGAGAAGGGCACGGTGCTGCGCTCCGGCGCGGGCGGTGACGGCGTCGACCATTGGCACCTGGCCTGCACCAACCCCTGCTCCAAAATCACACCGGAAGAAATGATGGACGTGCTGAAATCGACCTGGGGGGAATGGGGGTACGGGGAATTCGGTAACGGGATAGCCGCCTATATTTCCGCCAAAGAGAGCTACGATGCCATGCTCGATATCGAGAAGATGGGCATCAAGGTCAGGGACGTGGACGACCATTTCGTCGGTGCTCCGTTCCGTGATGAAAAGACCAGGTTGCTTTTCGCCTATGACTATGATAACAGGTTCACCGTACGCGTCCAGGCGGGCAACGTCAAACCGGCGCTGCAAAAAGAGATGAAGCGCCTGGGAGTTAAGATATTCGACCGCATTATTATCACCAATTTGCTTACCGAGGGAGGCAGGCCGGGCAGCCGCGTTATCGGCGCGATGGGTGTGAACATGCACACCGGCGAGTTCTACATTTTTAAAGCCAAAGCTACTATAATATCCACCTCGAAGCCGAACGGCATCTGGATATTCTCGACCGAACAAAAAGGAGGAGCAGCTTTACAGGAGCCCAATCTTACGCCTGAAAGTTTTGCCGCCATGTGGGATGCCGGCGTCGAACTCGCGATGATGGAAGGCAGCGGCACCCGGATGCAGAGCGGCGGCTTCAGCTATTTCATGTATTCCACGGGCAACTCTCATAACACCTGGTTTGCCTGCACGCTCGTGGACGCTAACGGCAAGGAAATCCCCTGGGTGGACAGGAACGGCAATGTCCTGAAAACAGTGGAGGAACGTTACCACTGCGCCCCCGGGCAGCGCGCCTTTGTTTATGACGGGCCCCGCCTTACCCCCGACCTTCCACAGCGCATCGCCAGCGGGGAGTTCAAGCTGCCGCTTTATGCGGATTTGCCGGGCATGCCTGAACACGAGCGCCGGGCCATCTGGGGGCTGATGGTCGGCAATGAAGGCAAGACCCGCATCCCGATATACTGGACTTTTCAGAACTGGGGTTTCGACCCCGATAAAGACATGCTCCAGGCCACCGTCCAGCCGCCCGACCTGTATACCTGGGGCGCCTGGTGGAAGGGTTACGGCTCACGCCATTACCGGGGAATGTCCGGGGGCGGCCCGGTCTTCGACTGGGACCTCAAGACCAACCTGGAAGGGCTGTACGCGGCCGGGTCGACGCTGCTTTGCGGAGCTAACCATTCCGGGTCGGCGACCACCGGAAGGTACGCGGGCCGTAAAGCTGCCAAATATGCCACGACGGCTAAAGAGCCGGCCGCCAACCGCAAACAGGTAGAGTCGGAAAAAGCCCGTGTCTACGCGCCGGTCAATCGTAAAGACGGCATGGGCTGGAAAGAGCTGAAGATGGGACTCGTCCGCATCATGCAGGACTACTGCGGCGAATGCAAGAACGATGAGGTGCTGGAGGCCGGGTTGAGGTGGCTCAACAGCATGCGTGAAAGCGAGCTCGCCTCGGCTTACGCCCGGAACCCCCATGAGCTGGGACGTACGCTGGAAGCCATGTCGCAGGCCACTTTGAATGAAATCATCATCCAGGCCACGCTGGCCCACAAGGCCAGCAGCCGTCCCCTGGACTTAAAGCGCCTGGACTACCCGCAGATGGACCCGCCGGAGTGGCGCAAGTACATGACTATCCAGAAGGAAAACGGCCGGATAAAAACCGGGGGACTGCCGTTGAACTACTGGCTGCTGCCCCCTAATGCCCCATCCTATGAAGAAAATTATCAGAACCACTGCGAGCTGTAAAAATAGCTATCTATTATAGAGGAGAAAGACGATGGCAGACGCTGTATATATGATGCCCAACCCGGCCACGCCGAACCAGTGCGTGGTAATCGACCCCAAGAAATGCAAAGGCTGCAACGCCTGTATCGAGGCATGCCGTACGGACGTGCTATTACCAAATCTGGAAAAGGGCAAGCCGCCGGTCGTGGTATACCCGGACGAGTGCTGGTTTTGCGGCGATTGTGTCCAGAACTGCCCGGTGTCTGGCGCTATCACGATGGAATTTCCGCTGAACCAGCGCGTGGGCTGGAAGCGTAAGGCCACCGGCGAATATTTCCGCATCGGGATGAAGAACCCGCCGCCCCCTAATACCCGTCCGCCGATAGATTGAACCGGGCATTTTGCGGTATAGAACTTGCCTGCCCCCTCCCTCGATAGGGGAGGGGGATTTTTTTTAAAGGAGGCATCCGAGACGCCTGAAGCTGCACGTTTGATTTTTACGCCTGAATATGATTAAATTGATAGGTTGGAAAGGGGAAAACAGATGCCAGAAATGAAAATAAACGCCGCCAGGAGAGAGGTGCTCGGTAAAAAGGTGAAACAGTTGCGCCGCCAGGGCCTGACGCCGGCCCATCTCTTCGGGCATGAATTAGAATCACAGGCTTTGCAATGCAACACCGCTGACCTTTTGAAAATGCTGGTCCGCGCCGGAACGACACGCCTGGTCAGCCTCAAAGTTGAAGGCGATAAAGAGCTTAAAAGCGTTTTCGTGCGTGAGATACAACGTGATGTCTTGAGCCGCCAGCTTCTCCACGTGGATTTCTACCAGGTGAGAAAAGGCGAAAAGATGCAGATGGATATCCCCATCGTCCTGGTCGGCGAGGCCCCGGCGATGAGGGGCAAAGGCCGCTTGCTCTCCAGGGGTATTTCCGAGCTCAAGATTGAATGTCTCCCTGATAAAGTACCACCGCAGATAGAAGTTGACATAAGTGTATTACAAGAGCTGGAACAGGGGCTGTATGTCAAAGATATCATCCTCGACCCGGAAATCACCGTCCACGCCGACCCCCAGCAGCTGGTCGTCAAGGTAACGGAAGTTATCATCAAGGTCGAAGAAGAGAAACCGGTGGCTGCGGAAGCAGAAGTCCCGGCGGAGGGCGAAGTTGAGGCAGAAGAGGGCGCGGCTAAACCGTCCGCCGAAGCTGCGGCTGGCAAACCTGAAAGGGCCGAGAAGACCGAAAAGGCAGAGAAGGCCGAGAAGAAAGAGTAGCTTCTGTCCGGCGGCTGCTACCGGTGGTGGTTTAATCATGATAATCGATTTCCATACGCACGTGCTGCCGCCGCAGATAAAGAAAGACCGCGGTCGTTGTGTGAACGCGGATTCGTCCTTCGCCCTGATATACGGCGATAAAAAGATAAAAATTGCCACCGCCGAAGACCTCATCGAGAACATGGACCGTGAAGGGGTCGATGTTTCCGTCATCGTCAACTACGGCTGGAGCACGCACGAGCTCTGCGTGGAAACCAACGACTACATCCTGGAGTCGGTAAGCCGTTTCCCCAAACGCTTTATCGGTTTCGCCGCTGTCGCAGACTATAATTCGGAGAAATCGCTGGCTGAAATCGAACGCTGCGCCAGGGGAGGCATCCGGGGCATCGGCGAGCTAAGGCCCGATTGCCAGCCGCCAGGCTTCGCGCAAAAGAAGGCGCTGGAGCCCTTTGTCAAACTGTTACGCCAGCACAGGCTCCTCTTAATGACACACTCCTCCGAGCCGGTCGGGCACATTTATGCCGGCAAGGGCATAGCTACTCCCGCGTTGCTCTACTGGTTTATCTCCAGTTTCCCGGATATCACCATGGTCTGCGCTCACTGGGGCGGCGGGCTGCCTTTCTACGCGCTGATGCCGGAAGTGCAAAAAGAGCTGGCCAATGTTTACTTCGATACTGCCGCCTCGCCTTTCCTTTACCGCCCCGAGATATACCGGCAGGTCAGCCAGCTCGTCGGCGCGGAAAAGATACTCTTCGGCAGCGATTTTCCCGTGATGCCGCCTGGCAGGATAGTTAAAGAAATCGAGGGTGCGGGACTGGCGGAAGAAGAAAAAAACAATATCCTCTCCGGCAATGCCCGCCGCTTACTGGGCCTGTAGCTGATAATATGGAAAGTATACGCGCCTTCATCGCCATCGAGCTTTCGGAAGAAGTAAAACAGGCGCTCAAAAAGCTACAGTCCCGTTTAAAGTCAGATACACGCGCTCCCATCAGATGGACCGACCCGGACGGCACCCATCTCACGCTACAGTTTCTCGGTAATATTGACGCCGCGATGACCGGCCAGATAACCGCCGCGATGGAATCGGCGGCACGAGGTATCCGTCCCTTTCATTTGAGCGTCAGCGGACTGGGGGTTTTTCCCGGCCAGACCAGAGTCAGAGTGGTATGGGTGGGGCTGAAGGGGGACCTGGAAACGCTGGCGCAGCTGCAAAAGCGCATCGAAGTCGCCCTCTCTCCCCTGGGATTTACCCCGGAAGCGCGCGCTTTCACGCCGCATCTCACGCTGGGGCGCGTACGGGAAGAGGCAAGGCCGGATGAGCGGCAGAGCCTCGGCCAGCTTATCGCCGGAACGAAAGATAGTATCGATAGCCCGCTGGACGTAAGTTCCGTACATCTATTCAGGAGCCAGCTCCGGCCCACCGGCGCTGTTTACACCCGCCTCGCCTCGGTCGAGCTGAAATAGCATGGCGAACGAAGACCTTTCCGTAATTGAAATCGCAGCTGGACTGAACACGCGCCTTATCGGGCGGAATATTCTCTACTATCCACGTTTAACATCGACCATGGAGGCCGCCCGGCGCGAAGTGAAAAAAAACGCGCCCGAAGGCTCCGTCGTCATCGCCGGGGAGCAGACCAGGGGGCGGGGACGGCTAAAGCGTGCCTGGTTTTCACCCGCGGGCAACATCGCTTTATCTATAGTTCTTTACCCGGATAAATCCGGCTTACCTTATCTTATTATGATAGCCTCGCTGGCGGCGGCGCACAGCATCGAAAGCGTTACCGGCCTGGATACCCGTATTAAGTGGCCGAACGATATCCTCTTAGGCGGGAAAAAAGTAGCCGGGATTCTTATTGAAAACGAAATAAAGGGAGATAAAGTAGAGTATGCCGTCATCGGCATCGGCATTAATGTGGCTTTACGGCCTGCCGATAACTCCGAGATTTCAGCTATAGCCACGGGTCTTGAAGATGTACTGGGGGAAAAGGTATCTCGGGAGAAAATTATTAAAAATCTCTTCCTGGAGTTCGAGCGGTTATATTTTCAACTTCCGGATGGGGAATCTATCTTCAAACTCTGGCGGGACAGGCTGGTAACTTTAGGGAGAAAAGTGACGGTCAGATGGGGCGAAGAGACCCTGCACGGCGTAGCTGAATCTGTTGATGAAAGCGGTGCGTTGCTGATACGCCTAGCGGACGGTACTTTTACTAAAGTGGTGGCCGGGGACGTGACGTTAAGAGAAAAGTAGGGGCGGGGTCGTGTAGCTATTTGGGAAGGGGAACAAGGAGGGGGCAAAGCGCCCCCTCCCTTATTGTTGTGAGGATTACTTCTTATCTTCCTTGCTCACCCCGAAGGCTTTTAACATCTCTATTGGCAGCGGGAAGATAATAGTATTGCTCTTTCCGCTGGCTACTTCTGCCAGGGTCGACAGGTAGCGGAGCTGTATGGCGTTTGGCTCCCGGCCGATAACGGCGGCTGCCTGGGCCAGTTTCTCGGAGGCCTGGAGCTCGCCCTCGGCATTAATAATCTTGGCGCGCCTTTCGCGCTCGGCTTCCGCCTGGGCGGCCATCGAGCGCTTCATTTCCTCGGTCAACTCGACTTCCTTGATTTCTACGGTGCTGACTTTGACGCCCCACGGGTCGGTGTGCTCATCGATAATCTTCTGGAGCATCTGGTTGAGCTTTTCACGCTGGATAAGAAGCTCATCGAGCTCGGACTGTCCCAGGACGTTCCGGAGCGTCGTCTGCGCTATCTGGGAGGTCGACCGGATATGGTCGAGCACCTTGACCACGGAATCTTCCGGATTTACTACCCTGAAGAAAACCACGGCGTTAACGCGCACGGTGACGTTATCCTTGGTGATGACTTCCTGTGAAGGCACATCCATCGTGACGACACGGAGGTCGACCTTGACCATGCGGTCCACAAAGGGGATGATGAGGAACAGTCCGGGCCCCCTGGCGCCTACGAGACGGCCAAGACGGAAAAGCACGCCCCGCTCGTATTCGGGCACGACTTTTACCGCCATCCCGATGAAAATAATCACAACAACTGCGATGATGATAATCCACACGTAACCCATAAAAATACCTCCTTTACTGTTTTCTGGTTACTATCAGTTTTAAACCATCAACCCTGGTAATAATCACCTCCTCTTCAGGCTCGGCGCGTCCTTTATCGATAACGGCGGTCCAGCGCTCCCCTTCGATGAGCACTGTCCCCTTGGGCGCTAAAGCGACTTCCACCGTGGCCGTTTTGCCGATGAGTTCTTCCCAGCCGGCTTCCACTTTTCTCTGGTGGGCGCGCACCACCCAGATTACCACAAATACCAGGAAAATGATAATGAGGATAATCAGCAGCGTTAGCAAGAACAATTCGAGCCTCCTTTCAGGGCAAGTATCAAAAGACAGGTAACAAGTGACCATCGATGATTAAGGGTTTGATACCTGATATTGACACCTGTTATTTACCATACAAGCAGACTTTAATTATGATTGTTTTCTCGTGACGTATAAGGTCAGGCCGTCAATCCTGTTGATGATTACCTCTTCCCCGGCCCTGACCTCGCCGCTCTCGGAAACGGCCGACCACCTCTCGCCTCTATAAAATACCGTACCGGACGGGTTCAGGGCAACTTTTACTAATACAGTCTTGCCCATAAGCTCTTCCCGGCCGGTCGTAGGCTGCTTGCGATGGATACTGATAGCCCGGTACATGATAAAGCCCAGTCCGCCGGCCAGAAGGATAGTGACCGTGGCGATAAGCCACCAGTCTACCCGGAATAACGGCGGCGCTCTCTGGAAAAGTATCAGTGAACCGATTATCAACGATACCATGCCGCCTCCGAAAAACAGGCCGAAGCCGGGAGTCAGCAATTCCCCGATAAAAAGGCCGAAGGCCAGGACGATAAAGAGGACCCCGGCATAGTTAACCGGCAGCATGCCCAGCGAGTAAAAGGACAGCAGCAGGCAGATGCCGCCGATGATACCCGGAAAAATCAGGCCGGGACTGAAAATTTCCGCCATGATGCCCAGCATGGCCACGCTCATTAAAATATAGGCGATATCAGGGGATGCGATGGTGTACAGGAACTTCTCTATGGTCCTCATGGGGACTTCGTTAACCGTGACTCCCTGTGTCTGCAGAGTAACCTGCTGGTTATTAAGCAGGGTCACCTGCCGGCCGTCGAGCTGGGAGATTAGGGTGGGCAGGTCCGGCGCTATCATATCGATAATTTTCAGGTCCAGCGCCTCGCGTTCTGTAGCGGAGACGCTTTCCCTCACCGCCTTTTCCGCCCAGTCCATATTGCGTCCATGAGCCTCGGCCAGGCTGCGGATATAGGCGGCGGCATCGTTGAGGACTTTCTCTTCCATCGTGGAAGATGTTTGTACCTCGCCCCCGTTGCCGATGGAAACCGGGTGGGCCGCGCCGATGGCCGTGTTCGGCGCCATGACGGCGACGTGGGCGGCCATGGTGATAAAGACTCCTGCCGAGGCGGCCCTGGCGCCGGCGGGAGATATATAAACGACGACTGGTACCCGCGAGTTGACGATAAGCTTGATGATATCGCGCATGGCGGTGTCCAGCCCGCCGGGGGTATCGAGCTGGATAATGAGCGCCTGGGCGTTGCTGTCCTCGGCATGCTCGATGCCGCGCTTCACATAATCGACCAGGACAGGATTAATCGTGCCCTGGACGGTAATTACATCGATATGCGGCGCTTGCGCCTCGACGCCGGTTGCCAGCGCAAGGGCCAGCAAGACCAGGATAAATGCCAGAGCGATTCTTCTTGCTTTATGCATCATCATAAGCTTTAAAATGCCTCTTCATTATAAATTGTAGCGCAGACGCAATGCAATTAGAAACAATTGTGGTCATTGAAACGCTGTCATTGCGAGCGTCAGCGTGGCAATCCCTATGATATATTTAAACCAGAGCCAGAGATTGCCACGGGCTCTCGCCTGCCAGAGAATTTGTTCAGCGAACTTGGTCGCCCTCGCAATGACAATATCAATAATTGAACAAGTCGCCTCAATTAGTGTAAATTATAAGTATTCGCTTAAAGCTGGTTAAGGATAAAAAATGAAAATCCAGAGATGTAAAGGCATGCGAGACCTGTCCCCGGCGGAGATGAAGGTTTTCCGTCTCGCCGAGGGGATTTGCCGCGAATGCTTTAGCAAGTGGGGATACCGCGAGGTGCGGACGCCGACCATCGAATACCTGCACCTGTTCACCTCGGCGGGGACACTGACGCCGGGCATGCTGGGCAAGGTCTACTCGTTCCTGGACTGGGACGGCTGGAGCGGGGAGAGGGTAGTGCTGCGCCCTGATGGCACGATACCGGTTGCCCGGCTTTACACGGAGAGCATACAGAGCGGGCTAGCCAGGCTTTTTTACGCCACGAACATCTTTATTTTTGAAGAAGCGGGTGAAAAGAACCGGGAGCGTTGGCAGTGTGGCGCCGAGCTTATCGGGGCGGGTTCTGCCCTGGCAGACGCCGAACTGGTAGCTCTATCATCAGAAATACTGGCCAGACTGGGTTTAAAAAACATCGATTTGAGGCTGTCTCACGCCGGCCTGATTAAAGCGCTGCTGGCAAAACTCGGCCTGGGCCCGGAAGAGCAGCATAAAATGCTCGACCGCATTCTCGATGGCGATGCTGAAGCACTGGCGAAAATCAGCCGGAACCTGCCGGATATTGAAAACGACCTGCGTCCATTGCTTAACCTCGAGGGGCAGACCACCGGATTCCTTCGGAACCAGGGGGCCATCCTGGCCAGGAGCCTGCCAGAAATCGGCCCGCCGCTCAATGATTTCTTGAAAACGGTGGCAATCTTGGATGAGCTGGGGCTGAAATACAAGATAAACATCGCCTCGGGGTCCGGCTTCGAATATTATACGGGATTGATATTCCAGATGTATATCGGTAAAGAGAAAGTAGGCGGGGGAGGGCGATACGATGACCTTATCCCGTCCATGGGTGGAGGCAACGTACCCGCTTCCGGCTTCGCCCTTTATCTCGACCGCCTGATGAGTTATATCAGACCGGAGTCGGTCGCAGCAGGGGAAGCGGCCAGGATTCTGGTGCGCCCGCTGACAGAAGGGGTAATGAAAGAGGCCTTTAAAGCCGCGGCGCGCCTGCGCCAGGCCGGAAATATCGTTGAACTCGACCTGGACGGGAACAAAGCGGAAGAGATGTGGACCATCGAGGTGCGGGACAAAGCGCCGGCGTTTACGGTGAAAAACCTGGCAAAGAAAAAAGAATTCAAAGTCGCGTCTGTTGATGAAGTTTTAACGATAATAACCGGAGCAGGTAGCAAGTAAAGGGTTGAGAGGACGGGTCTGGTGCTTGACGACCGATTTCTGTTACTTTAAGGAGTAAAGTGGCGATAAAAATAGCCCTGCCTAAAGGGCGACTGCTGCGCAGTACCGCGGCCATGCTCCAGAAGGCTGATTGGGGACTGGACGAATATCACTCCAGAATCGGCTTTTATCGTCCTGCATCGCGGAAGTTCCCTGATCTGCTTATCAGGGTGTTCCATGAGAAGGATATCCCTATCCAGATAGCCATGGGCAACTACGACCTGGGTATTTGCGGGCTCGACTGGATTGAAGAGTTACTGGTCAAGTACCCCAGCAGCAATATCGTTAAGGTTAAAGACCTGGCGTGTGGCGGCGGCGCGCTATACATGGCGGCGTCATCACCGCCCGAAGGGTTAAGGGGCGACGGCGCTCTGGTTCGTATCGCCACCGAGTACCCTAACCTGGCGGAAGCTTACGCGCTTAAAATTCGACTGGCGCGGTTTGCCGTGTTTCCGGTCTGGGGGGCGGCGGAAGTGTATCCGCCGGAAAACGCCGATATGGTGCTGCTTTCAACCTACGTGAAGAATGAGCTGGCTGCCTGCGGGTTGATATCAGCAGGTAAAGTCCTGGACTTCAGCGCCTTTCTCATCGCTAACCGGAACAGCTGGGAAACGAAACACCTCGATAAAATTGTAACATCCATCTGTGATGCCGTGCCGCACACCGAAAAACAAGCGATTGAAGAAGAAAGCGTAAAGACTGCGCCTATCGTTAGGAATCCGACCGGGAAAGCGGCTGCGGATGTGTTGCGCCTCGCCCTGCCCGATGGTCACCAGCAGCAGCAGGTGGTGGAGCTTTTAAACGGGGCGGGAATCAAGATGGTGGACTATCCCTCGGAAACGGGTAATCGCCGGCCGGGGATTAGCATGAAAGGGGTATCGGTGAAAGTCATCCGGCCACAGGACATGCCCTTGCAGGTAGCGAACGGCAATATCGATTTAGCTATAACCGGGCGTGACTGGCTGGCCGACCACCTCGCCCAGTTTCCTTCCAGCCCGGTCAGGGAAATTATCGACCTTAAATCACGCAAAGTGAGGCTGGTGGCGGTAACCGGCAAGGAACTGCCCGTCGCAAACGCGAGTGAGCTGGGAGAATATGTCCAGGCCAGGGGGGAACCGGTCCGCATCGCTTCGGAATATGTGAATATCGCCGATAAATACGCGCGTGACAACCACCTGGGTCACTACCGCGTTATTCCTACGTGGGGCGCCACCGAGGCCTTCCTGCCGGAAGACGCCGACCTGCTCATCGAAAATACAGAGACCGGCCGGACGATAGCCCGGCATAACCTGAAGATAATCGACACGCTTTTTGAATCGACGGGCTGCCTGATAGGTCAGACAGTCGCCAACCCGGCTAAAAGCGGGCTAATCAATGCGTTCATCGATAAATTAAGGGTGGCCGTAGATGGTGGCTAAATGAAAATCATTGAAGGTTTTGATAAAGCAAAATCGGTACTGTCGCGCCGGGAGACTATGCGCGCATCTGGAGTGAATGAAAAGGAAAAGATAGTCCGTGAAACTATCGATGATGTGCGTAAAAACGGTGATAAAGCTCTTTTTAAGTATACCGAGCAGTTCGACGGCGTGAAGCTTAAAAAGTTGGAAGTCGACCGCGCGCAGATAGATGGCGCTTTGGAGGAAACAGATAGGGAGCTTCTGGCCGCTCTCAAGCTGGCGGCGCAACGCATCACTGCGTACCACATCGCGCAGAAAAAGGCGCTGCTGCGCGATAGTAAAAGTAAAAAGCTAGGCTGGCTGATGCGCCCGCTGGAAAAAATCGGTGTCTACGCCCCGGGCTTTCAGGCGCCTCTCCCTTCGACGGTCTTGATGACGGCTCTACCGGCTAAAGCTGCCGGGGTCAAAGAAATTGTCATGGCGACGCCGCCGGGCAAGCAGGGTAGGGTGGCGCCGGTGACGCTGGCAGCGGCGGCCATTGCCGGTATCGACCGTGTTTTTTCTGTTGGCGGCGCCCACGCGATTGCCGCGCTGGCTTACGGCACGGAGTCCGTCCCCAGGGTAGATAAAATCTGCGGACCGGGCAATATCTGGGTGACACTGGCCAAGAGAATCGTCAGCGGTGACGTCGGTATCGATGGACTTTACGGGCCGAGCGAGGTAATTATTATCGCCGATGATACGGCCAGTCCCGCTTACTGCGCCGCCGACCTGCTCGCGCAGGCGGAACACGGGTCAGGCCCCACCGCTATCCTGATTACTACGTCGCGCAAGCTGGCCGGCGAGGTCAATAAAGAAATTGAATCCCAGCTTGTAGACCTGACGCGAAAGACGGTTATTAAAGAGTCGCTTGACAGCCAGGGAGCGATAGTTATTGTTGATACGGTCGATGAAGCCATCGAGCTCGCTAACGAGTACGCGCCGGAGCACCTGTGCCTCAATATCGAAAAGGCAGCATCGTATATTGAAAAAGTAAAAAACGCTGGCTGCCTGTTCATCGGGGAAAACTCTATCGAGGCGCTGGTCGATTACACCGCCGGGCCCAGCCATGTCTTGCCTACCGAAGGGACAGCGCGGTTCGGCTCGGGGTTGAACGTTGGGGATTTTATGAAACTTATCAGCCTGGTGAACCTGGATGAAAAAGATATCAGGCGGCTCGGCAAGGCGACCTCGGTCATCGCGATGGCCGAAGGACTGGACGCCCACGCCCGGGCGGTGGCCAAGCGACTCGAAAATATGGGCAAGAGAGGGAACTAAGTGGTTGATTCAGAAGGGATTAAGAAATTTATCCGCCCCCATTTGCTGGGGTTTACCGGCTATAGCGCCAGCACCTCCCCGGACACGCTGGAGGGCAAGATAGACGTGCCGCTGGAGAACGTCATCAAGATGAACGCCAACGAGAACCCTTATGGCTGTTCTCCGAAGGTATTAAAAGCGCTGGCGAAATGCGACCATTTCAATATTTACCCTGATGATGGGCAGCAGGAGTTACGCAAGCAGCTGGCTAAATATGCCGGCGCTCCCGCCGGACGCATTATCGCCGGGCATGGCAGCAACACGCTCATCGACCTCGTCGTGCGGCTTTTCGTGGGGCCGGGCGACGAGGTCATCAACTGCGTGCCAACCTTCGATATTTACCGTTTCAGTACGGAGATATGCGGCGGCACCGCGGTGAACCTGACCCGTGATGAACATTACGCCATCGATGTAAAGAAAATAAAGTCGGCTATCAACCGTAAGACGAAGCTGGTGTTCCTGGCCACCCCCAATAATCCCACCGGGAATATCATTCCCCGGCGGGATATCCTGGAAATCATCGATGCTGGCGTCCCCGTCGTGGTTGACGAAGCTTACTACGAGTTCAGCGGCGAAACGATGATGCCGTCTATCGGGCAGTATAGCAATCTTATCGTGCTGCGCTCTTTCAGCAAATGGGCTGGTTTGGCCGGAATCAGGGTAGGATATGGTGTTTTCCCGCTCGATATCGTTAGCTACCTGATGGCGATAAAGATACCCCACAATGTAAGCGTGGCCGCCGAGGTTGCAGTCAAGGAGTCACTCGCGGATATCGAGTATTTACAGGACAAGGTAAAAGCTATTATCAGAGAGAGGGGCAGGCTTTTCGAGGAGCTGCAAAAAGTGGCTTATCTGAAGGCTTTCCCTTCGCGGTCTAACTTTATATACTGCCAAGTCCGGAAAGGCAGCGCCAGCCAGCTTTATCAAAAGCTGCAGCGTAAGGGCATCCTGGTGCGTTATTTCGACAATCCCCTGTTAAAGAACGGTATCCGCATCAGCGTGGGAAAACCGGAGCACACGGATACGCTGCTAAAAGCTCTCCGAGAACTGGAATAGTCACCTATCCACTTTTTGTTTCAGTGTTTGCCTCTTGTTTTTCAAATATGCCATCAAGAATCTAGTTATGTGTTAAAGAATTATCACATCTTCTTATTTTTACTATTGACAATAATCTTGTATATGTTATAATAACTAACAGGTATGTTAATGATATATGGATTGTCTTGAGGGGATAGATATGGAATCATCAGAAGCAATACTGGCCAGAATAATACAGCTCCAGCAAAAACAGGGCTTATCCGACAAGCTGATGGCAAGGAAAATAGGGTGCAGCCGGCCGCTGTACCAGCGCACGCGCACCGGTAAAATACCTATCGGTGGCAGATTTTTGAAGGGAGCTATGAAGCTGCTGATTTCAGAGAAACCTGCGGGAAGAAAATCCGTCCTCAAACGCGGTACAAAAGAGACCAGTATCAGCCTGGAGCTGGATATCGACGGCAGCGGCCGTTACGATATCGACACAGGAATAAGTATTTTTGACCATTTCTTATCGCAGCTGGCCAAGCATGGCTTATTTGATATAAAGCTAAGGGCAACCGGCGATGACCAGCATCATGTCGTGGAGGATGTAGCCATATCGCTGGGTAAAGCTTTCGGTGAAGCACTCGGAGAAAAACGGGGCATCGTCCGCATGGCGAGCTTCGCCGTACCGATGGATGAAACTCTGGTGACTTTGGCGATAGACATCGGCGGGAGAGGATACACGGTCTTGAACCTGCCCTTCTCCGGGAAAGATATATCCGGCTTTTCGCCTGACCTTGTCAGCCATTTCCTCGAATCCTTCGCCATCGAAGCCAGGATTAACCTCCACGCGTCAATCGTCTACGGCAGCAACGACCATCATAAAGCGGAAGCGCTTTTTAAAGCGCTGGGGCGGGCGCTGGACACCGCCACTAGGATTGACCCGAGGATCGGCGGGGAACTGCCCAGCACCAAAGGACTGCTGGAAAAGTGAGCCTATTCCAGAATGGCCAGCTTGCGGCCGGTCAGCTTTTCATAGGCCAGGATGTATCTTTGCGATGTCGCTTGAATGACGTCGGGCGGCAGGGCGGGGGCGGGGGGCTCTTTGTTCCAGCCGGAGGCCACCAGCCAATCGCGCACGGGCTGCTTATCGAAGCTGGGCTGTGACTGTCCTTCCCTGTACTGGCTGGCATCCCAGAAGCGCGATGAGTCGGGCGTCAGGACTTCGTCTATCAGTATCAGTCGCCCATTATCGATACCGAACTCGAACTTGGTATCCGCGATGATGATGCCCTTGCTCAAGGCGAAATCCATGGCGAATTGATAGAGCGCCAGGCTTTTTTGTTCCATCTCCTGGGCGATACGGAGCCCCACCAGCCTGATGATTTGCGCTTTCGTCAACGGCTCATCATGGCCGGCATCAGACTTGGTGGTCGGCGTAAAGCGCTCTTGAGGTAGTTTTTGACTTTCCCGCAAGCCTGCCTCCATTTTTTCACCGCCGATGGTGCCATGCTCTTGATACTCTATCCAGGCGGTCCCTGCCAGGTAGCCCCGAACCACGCATTCCACCGGCAGGCGCTTGGCCTTTTTGACCACCATTGAGCGGCCGCGGAGATAAGACGGGTAGGGAAAGCGGTTTTCTTCAGGGAGATATGAGTCCAGGCTGTTCACGTCATCGATAGCTTCGGCCATGTGGTTCGGGACGATATTTGAGGTGCGCCGGAACCAGAATGAAGAGAGACGACTTAAAACGTGTCCCTTGAGCGGGATGCCGGAAGGAAGCACCACATCAAAGGCAGAGATACGGTCCGTTACCACGATGAGAAGGTGGCTGCCGAGATTATAAGAGTCGCGCACTTTGCCGCGGATGAAAAGCGGCAGTGGAAGGTCGGCCCGCATCAACACGGGCGGTATTTTACTATTCATTTCGCGCACCTTTCTAGCTGGCGGGTCAGGTAGTCAGTCCCGACTACGATGGTTGGTTTTCCGGGATGACCCCTTGCCATTGGGACTTGGTCAGGCCCAGCCTCTGGAAAATATCATCAACATGCTGCGTATAGAATTGATAATCGAAGAGCGCTTCCAGTTCCGTGGGGGTCAAAATCTTTGCCAGCGCGGCATCGGCTTTAAGAAGGGACTGGAAACTGCGGCGGCCTTTCCAAGCTTTCATAGCGTTTCTCTGCACTATTTCATAGGCTTCCTGGCGTTTTAGCCCTTTATCGATAAGGGCCAGCATGACCCTCTGGGAAAAGACGAGTCCCCGTGTCAGCTCCAGATTCTTTTTCATCCGGTGCGGATAGACCTGAAGCCTTCTCATCACCGAGGTGAAAAGGGCCAGGATATAGTCCAGAGTCAAACAGCTATCGGGTAGAATGATGCGTTCGTTGGAAGAATGGCTGATATCACGCTCGTGCCATAAAGCGATGTTTTCCAGGGAGGTCAACGCGAAGCCCCGCACCAGCCGCGCCAGCCCGCAAATCCTCTCGGTAAGCTCGGGGTTGCGCTTGTGCGGCATCGCCGATGAGCCGGTGGAAACGAATCCGCCGCCGAAAGGCTCTTCGACCTCGCGTACTTCGGTCTTTTGGAGGTTCCTGATTTCCGTGGCGAACTTCTCCAGGGAGCCGGCCATGATAGCCAGCGTGGTCACGAATTGCGCGTGGCGGTCGCGCTGGAGCACCTGATTGGATATGGGAGCGGCGTTAAGCCCCAGTCTGCGGCAGGCTTTCTGCTCAACCTCGGGAGGTACCGTCGCGTAAGTACCGACAGCGCCGGAAATTTTTCCCACGCTGATAATATTTTTTGCTTCGGTCAACCGGTGGAGGTTGCGCCTCATCTCGTCCACCCATAGAGCCAGCTTCAGCCCGAAGGTGGTCGGCTCGGCGTGGACGCCGTGAGTGCGGCCAATCATTATTGTGTATTTATGCTCGATGGCGCGCCACGCGAGGACAGCCGTGAGTTCCTTGATATCCTGGAGCAGAATATCGGAAGCTTCGACAAGCTGCAGGCTGGTGGCGGTATCCCAGACATCAGAGGAGGTAAGACCGAGATGCACGAAACGCGACTCTTCACCCAAGCTTTCAGTTACCGCGCCGAGGAAAGCGGTCATATCGTGGCGGGTCTCCTGGAGGATTTCCTCCATGCGTTTGAGGTTGCACTTGGCCAGCTTAATCTTGGTCAGGGAGTTACGTGGGATAACGCCCTGCTCGGCCCAGGCGTCACAGACGGCTATCTCGACATCGAGCCACTTGGTGTACTTGTTCTCGTCCGACCACACCCTTTTCATCTCGGGTCGGGAATACCGCTCTATCATCAACCACTCCTTCACAGTTTGTTTATGACTGCAATTCGCGCCGGTATTTTTCGTAGGCTTGCCTTATTTTATCATGTTTTAAGCCGAGAATCTCGGCGGCGAAGTAAGCGGCGTTCTTGACCCCGGCGCTGCCGATGGCCATACAGGCGACCGGTATGCCGGCGGGCATCTGGACGATAGAGTAAAGCGCGTCCGCGCCTTTGAGTTCGCTGCCGGCCAGGGGCACGCCGATGACCGGCAGGGTGGACCAGCTGGCCAGGACGCCGGGGAGATGGGCGGCCATGCCCGCCGCCGCAATGATAACTTCAACGCCGCGTTCCCGGGCGGTGAGGGCGTACTGGCGGGCCTTTTCCGGGGTGCGGTGAGCGGAAATAATATTCACTTCATACTCGATATCGAGCTGCTTTAAAATTTCCAGCGCGGGCTGGATTGTTTCCGTATCTGATTTAGAACCCATAATGACGGCCACCAGTGGCATGCTATCCAACCCTCCCGTCATTGCGAGCCATCCCGATGAGCCCAAAAAAATCCCCGCGAATCGGGAGGCGTGGCAATCTTGATGATGGACTTAAGCCGATAATAGAGATTGCCGCGTCGCTGCGCTCCTCGCAATGACAATCATAGGTTTTACTTAAGTAGTGCTATATCTTTTCTAAAGTAGCTGCCTTCAAAATGTATCCTGGTGATATTTTTATAGACTTTTTCCCGCGCTTCGGCGAGGTCTTTGCCCATGGCGACCACCGTCAGGATTCGGCCTCCGTTCGTCAGCACCTCCCCGCCCTTCCCCTGTTTCGTTCCGGCATGTAAGACCACAATGTCCTTATCCACATCGTCCAGGCCTCCGATGGGGAAACCCGTTTTGTAGGTGCCCGGATAGCCGCCGGACGCCATCACCACACCCACACAGGCGCTATTATTCCACTCTATCTTCATTTTGTCCAGTCTATTATCCACTACCGACAGCATGATGTCCAGCAGGTCGGTTTTCAAACGCGGGAGGACGACCTGTGTCTCCGGGTCGCCGAGGCGGGCGTTGAACTCGATGACTTTCGGAACATTATTAGATGTAATCATCAGGCCGCCATAGAGCGTGCCCTTGTAAAGGCGTCCTTCGTCAGCCAGCGCGTTTATCGCCGGCTCCATGATGGTTTTCATAACGATGTCGCCAAGCAAGGCATTGTAAAACGGAGGCGGGGTGTAACTGCCCATGCCGCCGGTATTAGGGCCTTTGTTCCCGTCGAAGATGCGCTTGTAGTCGCAGGCGGGCACGGTGGGGACGATAGTCTTGCCATCGGTGAAGACGAAGAAGCTCATTTCTCGCCCGTTTAAATATTCTTCGATGACGACGCGGTCGCCCGCCGCGCCGAAGTTTTTAGCCTGCATCATGCCGGACAGCGCTTTCAGGGCTTCATCGACCGATTCGGCGATGACGACCCCTTTTCCCGCCGCCAGGCCGTCAGCTTTAATGACGATGGGGGGTTTTTGACCTCGGATATAATCCCCGGCTTTTTTAAAGTCGGTGAAAGCGGCGCTTTTGGCGCAGAGAATGCCGTGCCGCTGCATGAGGTCTTTGGAGAAGACCTTGCTCCACTCTATCTCTGCGGCGGCTTTAGTGGGGCCGAAGACCGGCAGGCCGGCGGCCTGAAAGCGGTCGACAACGCCGGCGGCCAGCGGCGCTTCCGGCCCGACGACGGTGAGGTCGATTTTCAGCTCTTTAGCGGCCTTGAGCAAAGCCTCGGTATCCGTGTCTTTAATATCTAGCGTTTGAGATATCCGCGCCATGCCGGCGTTACCGGGGGCGGTATAAAGCGCCTTAACCTTAGGGCTCTGCGCGAGTTTCCAGGTAAGCGTATGCTCCCGGGCACCGGAGCCGATAACTAAGATATTCACAAACTCCCTCCGTTGCATTTCTCATAAAGTTGTGATGAGTTTGATTTGTTCATTCCATTTTACTTTTAATGTCTTTGGGATGTCAGGAGCAGTGAGCATCTTGATGAGCATCTCATTAAATACAGCTCTACCCTTAGCGCCTACGGTAGCTAAAAGCATAAGAATCCAGTTTTTAATCTCGACAAAATTTATTTCGTTCCCTTGGGCGAAATACTGGCGTGCTTGTTGTTTGACTTCAGGAGGAATGTCGGCTTTCTTCAATAAGAATAAATAATTTTCTATTCCCGCAGAAGCTATTTTAGTATTGAATGTAGTTAATATTCTCTCTTTGTCTAGAGGTCTCTCTGTTACTTCAATCGCAAGCACGGTTTCGTTTTTATTCTTAATGGTAATATCACCGCCAACTCCCGATGCTGCATCTGAAACATTTATACCTTGCCAGGATATTTCCCAATTTAAATTGAAATATTCTATTATTGTATTAAACGCGGCGACCACTAGTATTAATGGAACTCTACCACCACTTGATAAAGATAATAGGCCGGTGATCAAACGATCAAATTGTTCAAGGCTTATTCTTTGTAATTTTGTGAGGTTAATTAATGATTCTTCTCGCAATTGAAGAAACTTGCAAAGAAGGTAAAAGAGGAAATTATTAAGATCAGTTTTTGTAGATGTTTTTTCAAGATAGGATATCAGATTAAGAAAGGCGTTGTACCCCTTAACGTCCCTAAGCCCTTTTCCTGTCTTTTTTTCAAACTTGACTGAACGGCGAAAGACACTCAAATATGGACCTTTGGAACTAGGAATATTTCTGCTTTGGAGAAAGGGGTTGACAACTTTTTCATCGAGGGTTCTTCCACTGAACGCATTTTGACTTTGGTCTGAATAAGGGTGCCGTACGTTCACTTTTTTTTCGAGAATCCTTGCGAGGGAACAACCTAGAAGAGCTTCGCGATAAGCTTGTGTTCCTGAGGTAAATATTAACTCAATATTATTTTCAAGTGTCGTTAATATTTTGGGTATCTGACCATTTAAATAAGTAATCTCAACTTCTGCGAAAGTATTTTCAAGAATTTTACGGCCTTTGATATAATCCAACGCCATAAATCACCCTATTAGTAGTTCATCCACAAAGCTTCTTGCCGCGGTTGTTTTACTGAGTGACAGTTCTTAATTGGTGCATCAAAACGATGCCAATCTTTATATAGTTCATCCATTAGTGAACATCTATATCCGGAAATAGCAACTTTACCCTTGCAGGTTAGTAAAATTTTCGCTAATTCTCGATGTGCTTGTTCATCCATCTCAAAAGCATACGCGCTGGCGTCACCACGGGTTTCATGTACATATGGTGGGTCGCAATAAAATAAAGTACCGGCCGAATCATATAATCTAATGAAATCTGCCGCTGGGCGATTTTCTATTTGTACACGTAGTAAACGTAACGCGATTTCTGGTAAATCCGGAACACTACCCAACCATCTTGATACTACGCCGGACATACCGGCCCTGCTAGTGTTTTTACAGTTAGCCCAGCGGCCTAATGAAGCTGTCTGCGCGAGACCAGTCCTCGCTTGTCGTGCGCGAATAAAGAACAATCTTGCTCGTTCTAAAGGCGTGATTTGTGTAATATCCGGCGCCAAGGCAAGGTAAAACTCTTCCCTAGAAAACGGGGTTAGCGCTATGGCTTTTATTAATTCATCAGTATTGTTTCTAAGTACTCGGAAAAAGTTAGTAACTTCGCAATCAATGTCGTTGTAGGATTCCACTGGTGAAGGTTGACGGTTGATTAATACAGCGGCCGAGCCTCCAAATGGTTCACAATAATGATGACATTCAGGCAGAAGCGGTAATAGCCAATCAAGATGACTAAATTTTCCTCCATACCAACCAAAAGCTAAACGCTTTTTTCGAGGTTTAGAACCGTCTAAATAAATTTTTGAAAGTGACCTGACCATTTATTTTACCTATTTGCTGTACTAAATTTCTCTTTACTCCCACTCTATCGTGGAGGGGGGCTTGGAGGTAATATCGTAGACAACGCGGTTGACGCCGGGGACCTCATTGACGATGCGGTTGGAGATACGCGCCAGCAGGTCGTAGGGCAGGCGTGCCCAGTCTGCCGTCATGGCGTCTTCGCTGGTGACGGCGCGCACGGCCACCGCATAGCCGTAGGTGCGGAAATCGCCCATGACCCCCACCGAGCGCGCTTCAGTGAGGACACAGAAGGTCTGCCACAGTGGGCGGTAGAGCTTGGCTTTCTTGATTTCGTTCATCAGGATGAAGTCGGCGCCGCGCAGGATTTCCAGCTTTTCCCGCGTCACCTCGCCGATACAGCGTATGGCCAGCCCGGGGCCGGGAAAAGGCTGCCGCCAGACTATGTCTTCCGTCAGGCCGAGCTGTGTGCCGACAAGCCTGACTTCGTCCTTAAAAAGAAAGCGCAGCGGCTCGAGCAGCTTTAAGGTCATGCGGGCGGGCAGGCCGCCGACGTTGTGGTGCGACTTAATCTTGGCCGAGGCGGTGCTCACGGAGGAAACGCTCTCGATGACATCCGGGTAAAGCGTGCCCTGCGCCAGGAAGTCCACCTTGCCGATTTTATTCGCTTCCTCCTCGAAGACGCGGATAAACTCCTCGCCGATGATTTTACGCTTCTGCTCGGGGTCGGTGACGCCTTTCAGCCGGTCGAGGAACCGGTCGGAGGCATTGATATAAATAATGTTCATGCCCATGTTATTTTTAAAGACCTTGAGCGTTCTTTCCACTTCCTCGCGTCGCAGCAGGCCGTTATTCACGAAGATGCAGGTAAGCTGGTCGCCGATGGCGCGGTGGATAAGCGTGGCCACTACTGATGAGTCGACGCCGCCGGAAAGGGCGCTGATGACCCGCCCGTCGCCTACCTGCTCTTTAATCCTGGTCAGGCTCTCGTTGACAAAGCTCCCCATCGTCCAGTTGCCCTTGCAGCCGCATATATGATAGACGAAGTTGTGGAGCATCGTCCTGCCTTCCGGAGTATGGACGACCTCCGGGTGGAACTGGAACCCGTAAATGCCCTTCCCGTTGCCGATGACGGCGTAAGGTGAGTTTTCCGTGTAGGCGAGGGCGCTAAAGCCCTGGGGCATCTCGGCGATTTTATCGCCGTGGCTCATCCAGACGGTGGTCGATTCCGGTAGTCCTTCGAATAGAGGTGTATCGCTCTGGCTGATATGCAGGACAGCGTGCCCGTACTCGCGTTTCGTGCCCGGCGTCACCTGCCCGCCGAGCTGCTTGGTGATAGCCTGCATCCCGTAGCAGATGCCAAGCACCGGCAGTCCGCTTTCGTAGACATAGGACGGGGCGAGGGGTGCGCCTGCCTCATAGACGCTGGAAGGGCCGCCGGAAAGGATAAATCCCCTGGGGTTGAGGGGTGCGATTTTTTCCCACGGCGTGTCGTGGGGCATCAGCTCGCAGTAAACATGGCTTTCGCGCACGCGGCGGGCGATAAGAAGGTTATACTGGGAGCCAAAGTCCAGGACAATGATGGCCTCGCGTTCCGCGCCGGAGACAGCGGCCTCGGTCGCCGATGGCTGCTGCCCGGCCATTTCCTTGGCAATCTCAAGATAGGTCGAGACCTCGATATCATCGGTGGTTGATACGCGGAGGCTTTCGTCCTGGGGGGTTGGTTGCCTGTCATTAACCATGGTTATAGAACACAATTTACCATTATGCTCTACTAACGTCAAGTATCTAATTTGTCATTGCGAGGAGCCGCAGGCGACGTGGCAATCTCCTTGATGTATTTAATCCAATGACAGAGATTGCCACGGGCTTCGCCCTCGCAATGACGTATAGTAGCCTATTCATTGGAAAGTTTTTTCGTTTCTGCCAGCAGGTCCACGATTCTCGGCACGATATATTCGGTGGCATGGGGCGGCGCATTGCAGCAGGTCTTGACGATTAGCTTTCCCTTACAGGCCTGTTCCGCGGTGTCTTTAATAATTTCCGCCAGCTTCGGATAGCATGCCGAGGTCAGCGCTTGAGTCCCGTAGCTGTCCTGGTGGGTGTCCATGCCGCAAATCCAGTAGAGCAGGTCCGGTTTGAACGCTTTGACTCTTTCGGGCACTTCTCTGCGGACGACTTCAATTTCCTGCTTATCCGAAGCGCCGTGAGGAAAGCAGAACTTGGTCTTACTGGTCAGCTTGCTGTTATAGTCGTCGTCCCACCAGCTGCCGCCGCCGCAAAGACAGATGTGTAAAACGTCCTCATCGTCTTTAAAAATGTCCCTGACGCCGTCAGCGTGATGGGTATCGGTATCGACGATGGCAAACCTTTTAAACCCTAAAGTTTCCCGGGCATGGGGAATGCCCAGGCCGGTGACGCTGAAATA
>JBEKDL010000023.1:0-23411 GCA_050014355.1 Dehalococcoidales bacterium
TCCGTGAAAGCGCGGGCATACTCTTCCGGGGTCTTGTATCCAATTTGCCAGTGACCATCTACCTCGTTGCCGATGCCCCAGTACTTAACATTATGAGGTTTGGGGTAGCCATGAGCTTGGCGCAGCTTTACCAGGGTCGTATCGTGGGTGCCGTTGCAGTACTCGACCCAATCCCTCGCTTCACGCATGTCGCCATCGCCGCAATTGACCACCAGATATGGCTCCGTCTTTAGTTTACGGCAAAATTCTATAAACTCGTTCGTACCAAAATGGTTGGGCTCGATGTCGTTCCAGGCCAGGTCAGTGCGGGCAGGACGTTCGCTCACAGGCCCCACCCCGTCCCGCCAGCGGTAGCCGGAAGCGAAATTTCCGCCAGGATAGCGCACGATGGCTATCCCGAGGCGCTTTAAAGCGTCCAAAACATCCTTACGGAAACCTTGTTCATCGGCGAGGGAAGAACCGGGTTCGTAAATTCCGCCGTAAATACAGCGCCCAAGGTGCTCGGCAAAACCGCCGAATATATTCCGATCGATTATACCAATAACGCGTTCCGGGTCTATCTTAATGTGGTTCATCCTTCACCTCCGGGAGCATTGCTGTGTTATTAGCAAGCTTAGCACGATGGTAAAAAGAGAGTCAAAAAACAGGATTTGAATGACTTCACCACATTGCGATATAGTTATTTAAGTAAAATCCACGTTTCAGAAAAGAGGTTATATGGAACCACTAAGGATCGGTTTTGTTCCCACCCACCGCGAACCATTCGATGAAGACTGGGCTTCAAAAATGCGCCGCCGCTGCCTGAACGCTTTTCCCCGCAGCCCCCAACTGGAAATCATCGTGCCGGACGAACGGCTGACCAAGGGAGGTAGCGTACGGGACGATGGCGAAGCGGAAAAAGTAATCGCCCTGTTCAGAGAAAAGAAAATCGATGGGCTGATAATCGGCACGATGACCTTCGGGGACGAGGTCTCGGCCCTCGCCGTAGCCTCGGCGTTCCACGACAAACCTATCCTTCTCTTCGGGACAAAGGAAGGCCCCTTCACGAAGGACGGCAACCGCCGGTCAGACTCTTTTTGCGGCACTTTATCCATATCTTCGGGGCTGCACCGCCGGCAGATTCCATTCCTCTTTGGCGGCATTATTTTTCCCGAAGAGGATAGCTTTCAAAGCAGAGTCATGGACTTTCTCCGCGTTTGCGCCATCTCACGTGGCTTTATCGGGGCGAGGATAGGGTTGGTGGGCCCGCGTCCGGAACGTTTTGAGACCTGTATTTTCAGCGAAGACCAGCTAATGAGGACGTTCAAGCAAAGGGTCATCCCGGTAGATTTGGCGGACATTATGAGCCGGGCCAATTCACAAAAAGAATCCCCGGCGATAAAAAAGATGGTTAAAAACATCAAAGCCCAGGCCGATTCATCCGCTATTACTGCAACTACGATGCAAAATATTGCCGGACTGGAATACGCCCTCGAGCAGTTCGCGGCAGAAAAGAGGCTGGCAGCCCTGGGCGTGCAATGCTGGACAGCCATGCAAAGCGTTTACGGCATATCCCCATGTTATGCCATGGGGTGCTTGACCGATAAGGGTATCATGACCTCGTGTGAAGTGGATATTTACGGCGCGCTAACTATGCTCATGCAATATCTGGCGTCGCTGGGTGAGACCGTTCCCCATTTCATCGATTGGACGATAAAACACCAGGAAAAAGAAAATGTGTTCTTAGCATGGCATTGCGGCAATGCACCGCCCTCGTTAGCCTGCCGGGGCGGTAATATCTCGCTTAAATATCACAGCATCCTAGGCCCCTCGCTGGGGATAGACCGCTCCATGGGCACAGCGGAATTTCAGCTTGCCCCGGGCGCGGTGACGCTTTCGCGTCTGCAGGAACATGACGGCAAATTCAAGATGCTGGTGGCTGAAGGTAAGATCGTTGCCTCCCAACAGAAGCTGCGCGGCTCCTGGAGCTGGGTAGAGGTGCCCGACCTCGATAAGCTCTATGCCACCCTGGTTAAAGAAGGATTTACTCACCATGCCAGCCTGATTCACGGCGATTGTTCCAGTGCGCTGGTGAACGCCTGTGAGCTACTCGGCATTGAAGCCGTCATCGTCTAGTCAGCTCAACCATGAAAGGAGAAAAAATGTTTAAATTCGGCGTTGATTCGCTTATCTGGACGGAAGAGTTCACGGAAAAAGACCTGCCGCTTATTGAAAAAGCGAAAAAACTGGGTTTTGAAGTCATGGACATCAATGTCAGCCACCCCGAACGATTTCCCGTAAAGGCGGTGAAAAACAGGATTAAAGAAGTCGGCATCGAAGTGGTTACTACCATCGGTCTGCCCGCCGATTCGAATCCCATAAGCCCCCAACCCGCGGTGCGGCGGCACGCCGTGGAAACGCTCAAGCTGATGGTTGATATCAATAACGAAATAGGTTCAAAAATCCTGGGAGGCGTTCTCTATGCGGCATGGGGCTATCTATCCGGCAGATGCCGCACCGATGAGGAATGGGCCTGGTCAGTGGAGGCTATGCGAGAAGTTTGCCGCTACGCTAAAAGCAAGAGCGACCTTATCCTGGCCATCGAGCCGGTGAACCGCTTCGAGACTCATTTTATCAACATCGCCGAGGACGCGGTCAAGTATTGCAAGGAGGTGGGCACCGGTAATATCAAAGTCCATCTTGACTCTTTCCACATGATACGCGAGGAGACGAGCTACCGTGAGGCGGTCAAGACCTGCGATAAAGAATACCTGGGGTATGTACACGTGTGCGAGAATAACCGCGGTATACCCGGTACCGGGCAGGTGCCTTGGAAAGAGTTTTTTACCGCTCTTAAGCAGGTGGGGTACAGCGGCCCGCTCACTATTGAGTCATTCGACCCCAATTTCGAAGAGCTGAACCGCCTCTGCGCCATCTGGAGGAAGTTTGCGGATACTGGCGAGGAACTGGCGATAAAGGGTCTTCAAAATTTAAAGAAAATAGAAGCATCACTAGGCCGATAACGTTTATTATGGGAGAACCAGATGAGTATTAAAAATTTGTTCGATATTAGCGGTCGGAAAGCCCTGGTGACAGGGGCAGGGAGGGGGATTGGCAAAGTGCTGGCACTCACACTGGCGGAAGCCGGCTGCGACGTCGCTTTATTCGGGCTGCACCGGAAAAATCTTAAAGAAGTAGCTGCGCTCGTCGACAAATTAGGTGTCCACAGCCTCATTTTCGAAGGTGATGTCTCCCGGAAGGTGGATGTGCAAAAGGCATTTTCAGCCGTAGCTAAAGACTTCGGGCGACTTGATATTTGCGTTAATAACGCCGGGATAAGTATGCAAAAACCAGTGGAGGATATGCCAGAAGAGGACTGGGACCGCATCATGGATATCAACATGAAGGGCGTTTTCCTTTGCTCACAGGAAGCCGCCCGGCTCATGATGCCGCGAAAAAGCGGCAGTATTATCAACATCGGCTCGATATCCGCCCGTACGGTCAACGTGCCTCAGAAGCAGGCCGTCTACAATACTTCTAAAGCAGGGGTGATTATGCTGACGCAGGCGATGGCCGTTGAATGGGCACCTTACGGCATACGCGTCAACTCCATCAGCCCGGGCTATATGAAGACGGAGATGACGTTATCTTCAATGTCCAAACTATTTCCCGTATGGGAATCGTTGACGCCACTCGGCAGGCTCGGAGAGCCGGAGGAACTGCGGGGGGCGCTCATTTATCTGGCTTCCAACGCTTCCAGCTACATGATAGGCCACGACCTTGTGGTGGATGGGGGATATACAATCCGTTAATCAGCCGAGGGGATATTTCTTTATAAAACTGGCTTCCTCTTTGGCAAATCTGTCCAGGTATCCGCCTGGATTGTGGAACGCACCTATGTCTTCTCTTGTCGGCTCTATTATTTTAACTCTGGGTAAAACCGCTGCGTTGTAATCTTCCACATTGAACTCCTCACCCGTGGATTTAAAGTAAGCGGAGACGCCGGCTACGGCCGCGCCAAGGGCGGCGCCACCTTTTCCCGTCACCGCCAGCGGCCTATTCCAGATGGCCGCGACGCGGCGCATGATGCCCGGGCTGCCCGCGGCGCCACCCGTGATGTATAACGGCTCTCCGGAAGAACGGCTAAACCCTCGCGAATGATAGTATACCGCTACGAGACTGGATTCGATAATACCGGCGTAGTCACTGGCCAGGTTTGGACTGTGAGCATTGATTTGCGCCAGCCCGAACTTACCGGACGCAGGGAATGATTCGTCACGGGGCTGCCAGAAAACCAGGTTTTGACCAACCGGCGACTGCTTCAGAGAGGCTTCAGCCGGTGCGTAGTCCTCTTTATGCAAACCGTAAAGCGCCCGCACTTGATCCCAGACTAGAGCGCCGTTGGTGCGGCAGCCGAACATGAACGGCCTTCCGATGCCATCGTACATGGCGCAAGCGGCGCCGCTCCTGTCCATGGTTTTTCCGTCCGTCGCCACCATAAAAACGAAGCTGGAACCCAGGCTCAATAAATCCCCGCTGACCAGCACTTTCGATTGCGGATTATCGCCGGAGCCAGCGGCAACCAGACAAGAAGGGCTGAAGCCGTATTCCTGGACAAAATAAGCGGCAATCCTCCCTACGTTAGCATCCGGCGCAGCGATTTCTGGCAGTTTTTTCCGTAAAGCGTTTTTTCCGCCCGCCAGGCCGCGGGAAACGGCCTGTAACAGCGTATCCGACCACCTTTTCCGATGGTAGTTCATCAGTGACATGCCACATGCGTTGCCGAAATCGACGGGAACGTTAGCATTGCCGGTCAGGACGGCCGGGATGAAGCTGCTGATAAGCTGGATAATGCTAGTACGCGTGTAAATGTCTGGGAATCTTTCAGCGGTACGCCTGATAACAAGTCCGGTAAACCTCAGCTGCGCGTCAGAGCCGGAAAGCTTGATTAGTTTCTCTTTGCCACCGATGTTGTTCCTGATAAAGGATGCCTGTTTACCCGTATCAGCCGTCATCCAGATGGGGGCGCGTGCATAAGCAAGGCTGTCTTTTAAAAGGGAGACGAGGTTCGATGCCTTGCTGCCGGTTTTGTTTAGCGAGGAGAATTTGGAGGTGGCGGCATTGTTAAGATAGACATGACCATGCTGCTGGCCGGAAGTGTTGATAACGACGACGTCTTCCAGGGAGATGGATTTCTTTAAATCGCTGAAGATAGCGTCGAGGGCGGCCAGGAACATGAGAGGAGGCTGGTCAGCCTCGCCATCGGAGCGGGGAGGGAGAATGTAGTCCGGCTCCTGAATCCCGAAGGTGTTAAGCCGTCTATCCTTCAGGTAGTCCAGCGAAAATTCGATGAGTTTCTTACGCTCATCGATATCGAGCACCGACGCCGAAAGGCTCTGCGTGCTGACATCCAGGCCGAGAGATAGTCTTCTTTTTTCAGGCATTGCCGTCTACATTTCAATGACGGTTTTAACCGAGCGCGGTTGGGGGTTGGCTGCGTAGTCAAACGCCTTGATGGCGTCAGCGAATTTGTATCTATCAGTTATCAGCGGCTTAACATCGATTTTCCCCGACCCCAGGAGGGCAACCGCCCGCGGGTAGATATTAGCGTAGCGGAAGACCGTTTCCATGCGGGCTTCTTTAGCCTGCGCGGCGACGATATCCACCGGCACCGGGTTGACCGGCATGCCGATGAAAACCACTTTGCCACCGGGGCATAAAGGCTGGAAAATACTGGCGATGGCCGCCTCATTACCGCTGGCTTCGAAGATAATATCGACGCCCCAGCCGCCGGTCTCTTTTTTCACCACATCCATCAGGTCCTGCTTTTTGATATTGACCGGAACCATGCCGTAGGTGGCAGCTATATCCAGCTTGGGCTGGATGACATCAGTGATAATAACCTTGCTGCACCCTCCGGCGAGGGCAGCCAGACCCGCCAACACGCCGATAGTCCCGCAACCAGTGACCAGCGCCACATCGCCGGGTTTAACATTCGCTTTTTTTACCGCCTGGAGGCCGACGGATAGCGGCTCGACGAGGGCCCCTTCGGCGTAGCTAACATTGTCCGGCAACTTAAAGCAGAACATGGCGGGATGGACTACGGTTTCTCTCAAGCAGCCGTGATACGGCGGCGTCGCCCAGAAAACCACGGCGGGGTCGAGGTTGTACATGCCTTCCATGACCGCGCGGCTGCGCAGGTCGGGTATGCCCGGCTCCATGCAAATCCGGTCGCCGGCTTTTAATGATTTCACATTTTTGCCGACCTCGATAACCGTACCGGCTGCCTCGTGGCCCAGCACCATCGGCTCTTTCACGATGAAGTTGCCTATTTTTCCGTGAGTATAATAATGCACATCGCTGCCGCAAATGCCGATGGTGTGCATTTTTATACGTACATCATCCGGGCCGAGCGTTTCTTTAAAAGTCATATCAAGAATGGCGAGCTTATTCTTTTCTTTCAACACAAGTGCTTTCATAATGACTCCTTGTTGATGTAAACTTTCCCCAATATTTTATCTTAAGTTACATCACAGAGCAATTTAAGAAGGCGGATTATTTAAAGCAAAATTAAATCAGGGTCAGAGACTTATTTGAATATACGCGGATATCCCGCCTTGAGAGAGGCCTGCAGCAAATGCTGCCGGAAATCTCGGTCCCACCCACCGGGCGCCATACGGCTACACGTACCGTGCCGAGAAGATATTTGAACCCCGCAGTGGCCGAGCCAAAGTTCTCAAAGCCTGGTGGGAGATAAATGAAATCGAACCTGATGGCGAATTTCTATGGGGCAGCCCGGCCTGGGTGGTAATGCAGATGTTCACCTGGACCGGCGATGAGGACCGCACGGCATACTGGGTCGCCAGCAGGTTGAATCAGCTGAAGATTCCCCCGCCCGATAGGGTATCATGGGCTCCCAAGACGGTGATCAAGATAGTGAATCGCAAGTGCTACACGGGCAAGGCAGAGTATAACGTCAATGGGCGTGTTCCAAACCCGAACAGGCCGCTGGGTGACCTGACTTTGGGCATCAAGAAGACTCTGCTCAGTCCCAAGCCAAAAGAGGAGAGGGTAACCTTTGAGGTGCTGCCTCTCACCACCACTGAGCAATGGAAGAAAGCAAATCAGAATATTACTGAGCGAGGTCGGGGTCGTGGGAAACAGGGGAAGACCATCCAGGCGCTATTCCGTACCCGCATGTTCTGTCCCCGGTGCGGGAAGCCCATGTCAGTCCTGCGAGGCAAGCAGGGCGACGTCTTTTACTACTGCCGCGCCCATTATTGCCCCTGGATCAAAGACCTGTGCCGCTACAACCGTTTCGTGCCGGGCACCTGGGACGACCAAATCTGGAATGAACTTGATGTCATGCTGAAGGACGATGCCTGGATAGAGCAACAGTTGGCAGTTGACTTACATCGGGACGAGGGACTGGACAAGCAAATCAGGCTTCACCAGCTTAAGACAAGACAGGCTGAAGATAAGATTCGGAAAGTTGAGGAAGGCTTTGATGGTGGCCTCTATTCTTTGGAGGAGGCGAGGAAAAAGAAGCTTAACTATCAGAGCACCATCGAGAAGGAAAGACAGGAGATTTCGCACCTGCAGGCACAGGTGGACACGCAGGGCTTTAGCCGGGGTGATGCCCAGGTGTTAAGGCAGGAGCTAAGGCTACTGCGGGAGCGGAACCTGAAAAAAGCTACCTTTGAGGAGAGGGTTGATCTGGTAGCCATGCTCGGCATCAAGATCTATCCAGCCGAGGATTTGAAGTCCAGGCGTATTGTTTGTAGATTAAATCTAAAGAAAGTAGTTGGAGAGAGGCAGCAAAACGACTTTGCAAAAGTGATGTTTGGTGGGCCACCGTGTACAATACGCAGAACTTTTGAACTTTCCTTCAGCCTAAATCCATAATTGTTCAATTTAGGACGAGTTGCGGTCTCCGGTATCCATTTCCCCGAGTTCATAACGATGAAAAGTGGCGGGTTTTGAGCGGCCTGTGACGCCTTGTTCCACTAGCTGGATTCCTGTCAACATCCCTATCACCTTCGCTGGAGTTTTGTCGTATATTTTTTAAACACTTCATGTTAACATTACCGCATTTTCATGTTGATATTACGCTTGAAAATTGCTAGCGCCTATGTTAACATTGCAACTTTCCAGCCGAACGGTGGCCACGTCCCGGTATTATTTTCTGAGATGAATGAGGGGGAATCAGTTCGCTACTCTGGTATCCGGGCGGGAAGGAAGGATGGCAAGCAAGGAACTTCTCCATCAAGTCGCAAGCCGTAACAATTTCCCGCTCCCTTATGAAGCGCAGCACCTCCAAGTTTGGTCGTCTTTATCGAGTAATGCTTTTTTGTGTTGTTTAATCAGCGCATCATGCGCCGCCATCGTAAAAACAAGCATTTTATGCTTGCCTGGCTTACCTCTTGCCACCCTTCTCGAAGTGCTCTTTGGCCCTCGGTACTGTAGCCTCGGCACTCCCGATTTTTCATTCGTCACGTTTGACAAGCGTCCGGGCAATGAATGTAACGATCCGCCTGATATTATTTCTGGACGGTGACATTGAGACAGTTTGAGTGCCCGCATAAGGAATATTATAATCAAGGGTAAGGGAACAGCCAGAGAGAGGAATAAGGATCGGTGCCATATGATGTATGGGGAGTATCATTATAGAGCGAGTCAGGGAAGGCTAACAATCCCACCCAAGGCGCGATGGTTCTTTACTGCCGGGGTTGAATTCCTACTTCTCGAAGCGGGTTGTGTGGCTGGCCTGCCATCAGCAAGTGGATTACCGGTGGATAGAAGAGGCCGGGTTACTCTACCGTCGAAGTTACGAAAGGCAGCCCGTATTGAAGACGAAGTTGTAGTTGTTATAGGTCCCGATGACTATTTCGAGGTCTGGGGTAGAGAGAACTGGGAATTAGAAACTGGTCAGGCACAAGCTGAGGCAGACCGGCTGACACAATCCATGTCCAGGAGTACCCTGAAACCCGATTGACCTGAGAAATCAGGTTAATTCACATTAGCTGTTTTGTGACCTGAAATTGATACTTTGGCTGGGTAACGGCGTCGTTCCGCGGCTAGGCCGACAAGAGGGTAGCGATAAGGTTGTTCGGCGCTATTAGTGACTACGTGGATCACCGGGACATTAGCCAAGTGAATGTTTGGTTGATGCTGATGTGGGCGTGGCCTTTGTTAATAGTAAAAACGCAAAGCCCCCACGAGCATTTAGCCTCGAATGTTAACATATCGGCAAGGGAAAATCGATTTTTCGAAAAGAGAAGATGGACAAGAGAAAAACTAAGAATAATTTCCGTCGACATACCGGGGAGAGTCACTGGAGAATGCGTATCAAGTAAGCTCATGTAGCAGGTTTCATCTAGGAGCCTTCTTTCCAATCTTACATCTTGTTCATCCTGAACTGTGCGTTGCGAGGCTCAAACCGATTTTCGAGAAGACGGCAAGGGGTAAGCTAGGCAAGCATAAGAAGGCTGTTTTTATGATGGCACTGACTGGGCGGATGATTAATCATCCGCATAAACGGCATTACCCGATGAGGCAACCAAGCCCGAACGGTTAAAATACACTAAGAAACAAGAAATGGTCACGGAAACCCTTGAGCCAGTTCAAGGGTTAGGATAGGCGGAGGTTCACCCCCACCTATGTGGGAATACTCTAGCAGGATTTTAAGCGTATCAGCGGCATTGCTACGGAACCATAATACGAGTCTCGGGTCACTTTTCGAGCAAATGTAGCCTCCCAAGTCCAGCTTAGAACCATGTGGCTACATATTGACATTGAAGGGGAAATGGTCTATTGTTCATAGCAAAAAGGAGGTCAAACAGATGCAAGGGTACTGTATGAAATACCGCGCAAAGAGGGAAATAAAGAATCCGCAAGCCGTCACCCTGAAGAACAAGAGGCCAGCAACACAAGGTGTATGTCCGGTGTGCGGGACTAAGATATTCAGGATTGGGAAGGCGTAAAAATATAGTCCTTCGAAGCTAGAAAGCCGGATATCGGTACCGATACTCGGCTTTCTTACTATTTTGGTCACACATTATGGACGTTTGTGACCCACGATACACAATCTATTAAAATGGACACTGGTTCACTTAGTTGGCGATAAGGCATCCTATTACTTCTATTTAGAAATCATTGAAGTTCTCCTTGGTCTTTTTCGGCATGTAAATTCATACGCAATCACAATCTTCTTCTTATCGTGATGACCCGCCTATTTAATACAGCAGTTTGGGCAACAAATCAATTAATTTAGATTCGTTACTTTTGCCAAGATTCTAGTAACTGCGTAACGATCCTTTCCCAACTGTATCGCTGTACATGTTCCTGTGCCTTTTCCCCTAGGTGGCGTGCCGATTCAGGCTCTTCTGTTAGTTTGAGAACCGCCTCGGCAATCCCCTCTGCGCTCCCGGTTCCAACAAAGCACATTTCGTATGCGTTAAAGAGGTCGCGAAGGTTGGGAAGATCGGGGGTGATTATCGGACGTGCTAAAGCTGCATACTCAAATAGTTTCATAGGCGTACCCGTTGGCAGGGTATGGGGGAGAACAGCAATATCGAATTGACCTATCTGTTCAAACGCCTTCTCATGCAGCATCGGCCCGAGCCAATCTACCTTTCCCTCAAGGTTTAGCTGTTTTTCCAGAGAGCGCAAGCCCGCGTACTCCTCGCCGTGCCCTACGATCTTTAATCGGAAACGTCCCGGGTAACCGGAATCGAGCAGATTCAGAGCCGTGAGAAGCAAATCCACACGATGCCAGTGGCTAAGACTGCCAACGGAGCCGATTTTAATATTGACTTGTCCAGAGAAGTAGTTCATTATAATGTTGGATAGGAAGTTGAACAAGAGGACGGAATTCATAGAAAATAGCTAAAAGAAACACAATACCTTTGTTTCAGGGGGAGTTCGACCCTCCCCCGTCTCCCCGTCCTCAAGTGCCAGCTTCTTTACATCTGCACATTTCGTCAAATTGTTACCGGCGGACAGATACCCTAATATCTAAGTCGGACGGGCGATGGTTAATTCAAAGAAGGTCTCAATATCTTGGTGTGGAAAAATCCTCTTTGGTGGAGCCGGGGTGATAATAGGCAGAACTTTTGAACCGGAATTTAGCCTCACGATATAGGATGGCAGCCTATATTTTAAGCTACTAGAGTAATTTGTGTCTGCCATGCTGTTATTCTGGGAATACCTTGGGTAAGGACCTTACCTTCTGGGTTATGGTAAAACTGAACAGAGTAAGTCAGGTAAAATCTCACTATCAGTAGATTCAACGATGCTAGATGCCGAATTAGGGTTTACCGAATCTAGAGTAACTTTTTATACTGCAAGCGATAGCTTCGTACTGCACATAACAAGCAAATGTGACATCGACTACACAACTGGACTATTATTAAATATTCAAAGCTGAAGTTTGAATAATTGGCGGCTGTCCTGCTTTCTCTTATTTGTATATTACCTATAATTTTGTTATGCTTTTGTCAGAAAATTCAGCAATGGGAAGGCAAGAGATGCCGAAGGAGGTAACTGTGGTAAGGGTTGTCGTAGATCACGCCCTAAAAGATAAGAAAGATATCGAAGCATATATTAAGGTTATGCGAGAGCTCACAAATGAAGCTAGAAAACGGCCAGGATATGTAACCGGCGAGACCCTGGTCAATACCGAAGACGAACGTAATATCCTGGTGATAGCCACCTGGCATAGCAGTAAACAATTCACTGACTGGTACACACCGGAAATACGACAAAAGGTAAACGGAATGTATCCCCTTATCTTGACTGAACCGCCAAGAATTCGTATATACAGCCATGTTATGGAGCGAAAGGGAAGGGTATGGTCGACCTAGAAATAAACAGAAGTGGATAGATGAAACCGTGGTTATCGAGGGCGGATATTCTTTTGTTTGTCTGTCTAAATTTGGGAAGCACTGGATATTCCTAGGTTTTACAGGGATAGATTCCATCGTACTTTTAAGTAACGAGGCCCACGGCCTCGGGTGGTCGGCTATCAGCCACAATAAAGAGGCTGAAAACCAGCAAGAACCAGCTTGTGAATATGACACCCATCGCAGGCCGGGCATTTGATATTCTTCTCCTGAGATGGGCTGGTGGGTGCCGGCAACTTGAATCTATGTTTACATTGCTGGCATTCATATTGCCATAGGGATGGTTCCGCGGTTAAATCGGAGCCAGCTGGCACCCAGGAAGTTAATTTTCTAATTTGAGAACTCCCGCACTGCGGGCATGCTGTTTCTTTTCCCGGCGCGTGGGTACTGTCCGCGGGCAACCTGAATATGTTTCCGCACTGACGACATAAATACGTATTTTCAATCATAGGCCGGCGCTTCCTCAGTTTTTCGTGGCGACTCAATACACAGGTCAATAAAAACGAAATCACTGCTTACCTTGCCGCTGAGCCTTGACCGACCGAGAATTTCACGCACCTCAGGGACAGTATAGCTGGCCAGCAGGGCCTTGGGCCAGTTTTCCCGGTGTCTCCTGTTCATGAATCTGGAAACAGACCAGATAGCGGCTTTCCATACGGGGTTCTGGTAAACCCTTTTATTATCCCTGATAACCACGAACCCGGTCTCTTTGGTTACCCTGGCTATCTCGTTAAATACAGCCACAGGTTTAAACCAGTGATGGAGTGAAGCGTAGCTAATTGCCAGGTCGAAGGAATCATCTGCGAAGGGGAGCGCCGCTGCCGTAGAAACAATAAAGGTTATTTTGTCGCTGACGCCAGCGTGCCTGGCATTCTCCCTGGCTTTCCTTATCATGTCTTCCGATATGTCAAGGGCGACGATATCAAAATGGCAACCTTTTACTTTAGCCAGTTCGATAGCCAGTAAACCCGAGCCGGTCCCGATGTCGAGTACCCTGCCACTATTTATTCCCTTTCTCAGGACCTTTCTCACGAAATATTTATATTCGGGCATCATGTAGCGACTGGCACCCCTGTCATATTGGTCTACAGCATCCCTGCCAGCTATCGGCTCTTCAGAGAGAGGAATTCTTTCACCCATACCGGGCTCCCCTTTCGCTGTATACGTAAGTCATATTACATGCCTTTCAGTGAAGTGTAGATTCCGCCGGTACCTCCGTAAAGCTTTAGGCCGTACCGCTCATAAATGGGCAGTGCTTCCGCATAAAGATGTAACATTCTCTCAACACTCGGCGGTGTCATGTCCTCGTAAACGGCTTTTCTCATGGGAGTGTGCGGCACAATAGAAGCAACTACCCCCATGGAGGCGGCCAATTCCACACCCCTTAGGATAGATTCATCATCTTCGCCGATCCCGGCGATGACCATGGTATAGACCTCGTTGCGGTCAAAGATGTTAACGCATTTGTCCCACACCCTCATGTAGTCCTCTATCGTGTTCTTTCCCTTCATGGGCATGATATCTTCTCTAAGGTTCTTATCGAAGCACTCGATATTGCACAGGGCGGTGGTGGCCCCCGCCTCTTTGCCTTCACGCAGGAGGGACTCAAGCAGAGAGCAATCGGACAAGGGTTCAAAATTGAGTGTCATGGTAACGCTGGCTCGCTGATGTATAAGTCTGGCCGTCTCTACCAGGTCCTCCAGTCCTTTACCCCGGCTGAGCTTGGTGCCGGTACTGAGAGTCACATGCCTTATCATCCCTTCGTTGAACGCGGCTTCGGCGACCTCAGCTACGTGAGAAGGAGATTTGGCCGTAAAACCGGCCCACCAGGTCTCTACGGCGCAAAACTTGCAGGCTTTACCCATTATCTGATAGCCGCATCTCTGGTTCAGGACGGAGCGCAGGTGGTCCGGCTCGCCAATAACGGCAATATCTGACATGCGGACACCATCACGGGTAAACCTGTCGTAGTACTTCGGGCGGGGCATCATGGCTATATTCGTGAATTTCCCGTTGTTCTTCCAGATTTCATACCGGCCTGAGCTGGTCTTGACCATGTGGAACGGAGAATTCTCGGCAAACTTGCCATTGATAATAAGTACGGTGGTAAATAAGCCGGTCACCGGTTGCTTCAGAAGGAAAACAAATCTCCCGTTCTTTATCGCCGGGGCGTTCCACTCTCTTTCGAGTTCATCCTGTAACGCTGCCGGGACGATTACACCATGTGTTTGAAGTTCGGTCTTTATCTTGCCCAGCACGCCTACTTCTTCTGTGTAAGTTGCCATCGCCATGTTCACCATAATTAATTCTTCCTCCTCTTATTATGTTTTACTATTTTTACACCCCTGGTAAGGTTACACTCCGAATCTGGCCACTTCCTTAATAGCGCTGAAGCCGCCGCCCCGGACACAACCGGCCCGAGAAGCGCACAGGTCCAGCCCGTTTTTGATATAAATGGCTACCGCTCGTTCGTAGAGTGAAAGCATCCTGTCAGCGCCTGGAGCTTCCATTTTCTCATAGGCGGCACCGATAGCCGGACTGTGCGGAACCAGGAAGGTCATGACACCGTGAGAAGCCGCCATCTCCACGCCGTTCAGAATCGATTCGTCATCTTCACCGATGCCGGCGATGGCCACGGTGAAAACCTCGTTCTTACCAAAGATATCAAGGCATTTCTCCCAGGTCTTGATATACGTGGTCACAGGAATCCTGCCCTTCGCCGGCATTATTTGCGGGCGGAGGCTTTCATTAAAGCATTCGATGTTACAGGAGACGGTGGTGACACCTGCATCATGCCTGGCCTTCTTAAGCAAGGAAGTAAGGAGAGAATAGTCATCTAATGGTTCGAATTCAAGCATGATAGGGACTATTACCCTCTGGTGGATGCGCCTGGCCGTCTCGACCAGATTCTCCAGACCCTTGCCCGCAGTATTCAGGGTGGCCGTGGTCAGGGATACATGCTGTACTGCTCCTTCATTTACTCCGGCCTCAACGGTATCAGCAATTTCCGAAGCAGTTTTCTCGACATTGGCATCCCACCAGTGCTGGACGGCGCAAAAGCGGCACGCTTTACCGGTGCGGTGATAGTAGCAATCTTGATTTATCACCGAGCGCATATGACCTGGCCCCACGATGACGGCCAGTTTAGGCATGGGAATGCCACGGCCGGTGGTTTTATCATAGAACTTCGGGCGAGGCAGCCAGGTGACGTCAGTATATTTCTCATTGTCAACCCAAATTTCGTATTTACCAATGCTATCTTTGACAAGATGCAGGTGTGAACTTGATGCCCGTTTCCCATTGACGATAAAAACCGGCATTAATTCGCCGTCCCCGGCCGGGGATTCAAGGCAGAGGACCATTCTCCCGGTTCTGACTGCGGGGGCATTGTACTGTTTTTCCAGCTCGCTGATTAACTCCGGCGGGATGCGAACACCCCTGGACTGGAGCTCAGCTTTCTTCCTGGTTATTGAATCTGACTTGTTCACGACAATCTCATTTCCGAACAATCAATCGCGTACTTTGTCTTAGATTTGGGCTAGTAAAATGCTTAAAAGTATCGCCGCCGAGATTACCAGCCTGAAGACCGATAGCGACGTAAAGGCCTTCAAGCCCTTGCCCCTGTTCAGGACGTCTTTAAGCAGCCTTAGCCCGTTAAGCAGGGCATACATGCCCGCTGCGATTACCAGAGCAAGGTACAATGGGCCTAAAGGATGGGCCACCAGAGGCAGTAAGGCACCTGAGAGCAGTGTCAGGCAGGTGAAAATTACGCCAATTTTTACGGCGACCCGTGGCGACGGTCCGAAGAACAAGGCTAAAGGAGCCCTAAGGTTAGTATCGGGCCCAAGGTGCTGGGGGTAATAGACCATGATATGGGCTGTCTGCCAGATAACGCCGAGCAGGTAAAGGTACCAGGGTAGCCAGCTGCTAAACATTGTTTCCGGGGAGAAAGCTGACCATCCCCCCAGATAAATCAAACCGACAATGGGGGGTAATGCCAGGTAGCCGATTTTATCCCGAAGGTAAACGGAATACAGGCCGCCCAGGATGAGTGCGAGCAATAGAATCAAGAAGGTCAGGGGATTAAAGACCAGCCATACTATCGAGAGGCTGATGCCCAGCGACACTATTACCACCAGCAAGGCCTCCCCGGGTCTGACCCTGCCGCTTGGTATCGGACGGGCCGGCCAAATGTCTCTGTCTCTTTCCCGGTCTGTATAATCGTTAAAGACATTAACCGCGCACGAGGCAAAGGCTACGGCCAGAAAACCGAGGATGCACCTGGCCAGCGGAGGGTAGGCTCTTAGTGCCAGCACGGCGGCGCTGGCGGCGTTTACAGGAGTTAAAACAAAAAAAGGAGGACGGATTAATGCCAGGAAACCCGATACCCGGTACTTTAAGCCGGGTTTGTGCCTGGCAGCTAATACCCGGCCCGGGCCGATAAGCCCCGCAGCGCCTTCACGGACATTTGTTGGTACGCCTTCATTAAGTAAAGTCATCATCAGAACCTGTAGCTGATGCCATAACCACCGGCAGGGTAGTCCCAGACCAGCGCTCCCTGGTCACATACAATGCGGCAGGTGCCACATTCAAGACAACCTTCCCAGGAGAAAACTACGTCACCATCGTCATTTAGCGTGTAATTTCCCACCGGGCATACGTAGGTACAAAGTTTGTGCGGGCAATGGCGGCATATCTCCTGGTTTATCTTGATATGTGGTTCTCTATCGACGTGGAATAAATTCAGGACCAGCTTATCATCAATATTCATAGGAATGCTAGCGCTCCTTTCAGACACAGCCAGATAAATCTGGTGAGCGGGCATATTCTTAAAAAGGCCCGCTTCAACCGGGAGTGGCGGAATTTTCCGTCTGCCACACCGGCGTGATATCTGCTTAAATTTGACCGAAACGTTTTGAGCATTCTCCATTCCTGATGGCGCTTGGGTAGCTCATTTACGGTGAAATAGTCGACAGCCATCTGAGTTATCGCGTCGAAGTAGCCGCTAAAAAATTCGGGATAGGCCTCAGCAAAGTGGTTAAGTTTTCGGTATCTTTTCAGATCCTTCATAACGAAACTTTCATTCAGTAGCTTCTGGTAATATGACAGACTTCTCTCTGAATAGTCGCTTTTCTTTTTAGCTTCTATTACTGCTTTCGCCGCCGCTTCTCCTGAAGCCATGGCAAAGTTGGTCCCCTCGTAGTGTATCGAGGCATTGAGAAAGCGTGCCGCATCACCGGCTATAAGCAGCCCGTTGGTATAATATCTGGGGGTGAAATCGTAGCCACCGTCTGGGGCAAGGTGCGCCTGATATTCAATGGTCTTGCCACCCCTGATATAATTTTTAACAAAGGGATGGTCCTTAAATCGCTCCATCAGATCGACGGCTTTAAACTGGCTCGCTATCAGCGGGTCGACACTTAGCCAGTTGACTACAGATAATGTTTCCAGGTTAGTATAGATATTGCCGCCACCCCAGATGCCTTGCGTGGCGTCACCGGCGATATACTTAATTTCCACGCCTTCAATGCCGGTGAGGTGAAAACGCTCTTCGATTACCTCCCGGGGCAGCTCGATAACCTCTTTCATGCCGAGAGATACCTGGCGCGGCTTGAACCCTTTCCGCAGGCCGGCTTTTTCCGCTAAGAGAGAGTTAACGCCATCAGCTACAATGACGCAATCGGCGTAAACATCGCCGCTTTCTCCTCTGGCTTTTACACCGATAACCTTGTTACCATCCCATAATAAATCATCAATCACCGTATCGGTAATGAGCATCGCCCCGGCCTCCTGCGCCTTTTCGGCGTACCAGCTGTCAAACTTAGACCGGTATACGGTGAAGCTGTTATTGTAGGGCGGCTGGTTGTGCACCTCGCTCTCCACCCCGATGGACACAGCATTTTTAGCGGATATCAGGAATATTTTCACGCCTTTAATGTGGCGCTCCACAGGGGCCTCTTTCCAGAAGTTAGGTATCAACCGGTTCAGAATGGGAGTATAAAGGATTCCGCCGAAGACATTTTTTGCGCCGGGGTATGAGCCTCGCTCCACGAGCAGGACTTCCGCGCCTGCCTTGGCCAGAACGTAGGCAGAGGTTGTGCCGGCCGGACCGGCGCCAACAACGATAACATCAAATTTTTCGGTATTGTTCACCTTTGGGCCGCCTGCTTTTGACGTATTTTCCCCTCTTGCCCGAAGGGTACTGTACCGATATCACCTCCGTATCCCTGTAGGCGGAGAGCCCCTCTGGGAAGGTCTTTCATGTCCTTTTTCTCTACCTTGTATATCTTGCACAGCAGGCAGGTCAGGTCCGGGGCGCCGTACATAGGGTCGAAGTGCTGGTTAGAGGTCAGCATGTTAGGGCTGGATATCGTTAGGCCGTGAAGGGGGCCCGGTTCCTCGGGATAGAAGCAGTTGGCGGTCGCCATCACCACGCCGGGGAGAATTCCCGGGAACACCCGGGCAAGCTGCCTGATTCTGCCCCTGGGCCCCTCAATCCATATCCAGTCGCCGTCTTTTATACCGTGCTTCGCGGCTGTTTCGGGGTGCACCTGAGCCGTCGGGTAGACCATGAAGCTCCTCAGCCAGGGGATATTCCGGTACTGGGCGAGGAAGTAGAAAGGCTGACGGTAGCCGCTGGTGAGGACATATGGGTATTCCTTAGCCAGTTCTGGAGTGGATACGGGGCTTTCCCCGGGCTCCACAAACTGCGGCAGCGGGTCATAGCCTAAATCCTTCAGGACGGTGGAATACAGCTCCAGCTTGCCGGTGGGTGTGGGGAAGCCGCCCCCTTTTCGCCAATAGTCGGTCTTGTACTTATAGTAAATCTGGTCTTTACCGGTGCAGGCGGAGACCATCTGTTTGCTGAACTGCTTCCAGGTGATATTACCTCGGCGTAGCTCGTAGTCGAGCATCTCCTCCACATTCTTCCAGGGCCAGTACTGAGGAGCTACTCTTTTACCTATATCAAGGGCTATCTGAGCGTCAGACCTGGCTTCACCGGGAGGTTCAACACACTTATTTATGGCTGAGATGAAGAAACGGGGGTGCATGTCGTAAATATCGTCCAGCTCAAGATAATGGGCGGCAGGCAGGACGATATCAGCGTATTCCGCCGCCGGCCCCATGAAGAGGTCAATCTGGACTCGGAAGTAGTCTTCTCTCTCGTAGGCTTTAATCACGTCCTGCGTGTGTGCCAGGTGGACGAGCTGCTGCCCGGCGATAGCAATCCAGACCCTGATCCTATCAGGGTGCCCCTCGACCAGCTCCTTGATGACAGTATCGGAATGGGCGGTACGGGCGGCGCCCATTTTATGTATTTCGCCGCCTTTAATCTTGCTCTTCATTTCGGGGGTGATAGGGATTTCCATGAAGAAGTCCTCGATCAGGCCGGTAGAAGGTAAAACCCAGCTCATCATGCTGCCCGGTCTTTCAATGTTGCCGGTGATGCCGCACAGGTCGACCACGCATCTGATGTTCTGGCCGGCGTTGGCCTGCCTCTCCAGGGAGCTGCCGACCTGGATACATCCCGGTGTGTCGATGGCAAACAGGCGGGCCGCCTGGACAATCTTTTCCCGGGGAACCCCGGTGATTTGCGCTACCTTTTCCAGCGGGTACTCCGCCGCTCTCATTTTCAGTTCTTCAAAGCCGTAGGTCCACTTCTCTACAAACTCTTTATTGTAAAGGCCTTCCTGGATGATGACATTCATCATGCCCAGGAGCAAGGCGGCATCGGTGCCGGGCCGGGGCTGCAGCCATACTGTGGCCCTGGAAGTCATGGCCGTGGCCCTGGGGTCAATCACAATCAGGTTTTTGACGTGGTCTAAGGATTTCAGGAACCAGTAGGCCATTTCGGAATCGGCGCTGCTTATTTCCAGCTGTTTGGCCAGGATTATCTGCGTCCTGGGGTATTCCCCTCCCCAGCCGTGATAGTCGCAGTAGAGTCTTCCGTAGCCCGTCACCAGACCATAGATGCCAATTCTCGGGCTGTGGCAGACATAACCGGGGGTGATGGCATTGGCGGAGCCTACCGACCTGGCCAGGCGGTGAATATAGCGGTTGCAGCCTCTTCCTGTGCCCTGTGATATCGCGATGGTATGCGCGCCCCATTTTTCTTGGGCTTCCTTGACCTTGGCCTCAATAGTGCCCAGCGCTTCATCCCAGCTTATCCGCTGCCACTTGCTCTCCCCTTTTTCCCCCATTCTCTTCATGGGATACAGAATACGGTAAGGATTGTTAATATGCTGCAGAGCAGACAGGCCCTTGGCGCACATCGTACCCTCGGTTAAAGAATTCGGATCCCCTTCGACGTGAATAATAACGCCATCCTCAACGGTAACGAGAACACCGCAACCGCCGTGGCAGGCTTTGCAGGTGGTTCTTACGATTTTCCTTTCACCCATCTTCGCTGTGTCCTTTCCCCTTTTAGTGATATGCCGAAGTCGTAGTCGGGAGTATGGGATTGTGAATGCCGGCCTTGAGCAGGACGTACTTCAGAGCCACGGCACCAATGGTATGCAGTACAATGGTAACGATTAATAGCGGGGCTGAAGCTTCCCCGGCAAATAAGGTGGAGACAGAGACCACTAACGGTATGATGATGCCACAGGCGACGACACCCGCCCAGAAAGGCATGGCCAAGCTTCCTTTCAGAAGCAATATGGCCGAGTATTTTGACGTTTTGGAGGTATAGGTTGCATTCCAGAGATAGACAGCCATAATGACCGCGTTGACCGACAGGAGGATGCGGCTACCCGCCTCGGCGGCCATAATATTAACCTGAGCATCACCCAGGCCGACGGCCATGATTAGGGCGAACCCGTCAGCAATACCGGCGAAAATCAAAATTAAGGGTAACAAAGCTGAATTCCAGAACGGGACGCTCCGGCAGTAGCTCATGATAAAACCACTGTATATGCCAACGAGAAAGGCAAATATTCCGCCTAATACCCTGAGCGCAATATCCCAACCCGTGCCGGGGAAGAAATAGGTGATGATGAGCTGGATGAATACAATGCCGCCGAACAGGATGGAGAAGGTGATACCCCGGGTAAACCAGGAGGTTTTCCAGGCGCTGGTGAAGGGCGGTATCGTCCTCCAGAAGCGGAGGGGTTTGCCGAAGTAGATGAGATGCAGCGGCACTTTGAGGAACATGACGATGAACCAGGCCGCCAGCATGCCCCACCAGTTGTTGAAAAAGAGCGAGACGAGATAAAGCCCGGCGCCCAGCGAGGTGAAGACCTCGGCAATCCAGACCAGCACACCCCTGTGCTCTATCCACTCTGTCTGAGGAGTGGGTTTGACCATCCACTCATGGGTGACCATCCACTGCCGTAACGCCATTTTTACACTCCTCTTCGCCCTTTATCGATGTAATATATCGACGGGTCAGTATCGTACTCAGGGTGAAGCTGGAAACCTTTGTAATCTCTTATCAATCTTCTAACGTCGCTATTGATGTCATCCAGGTCGCCGAAGGTCATGGCTCTAGCCTGGCAGGTATTCACGCAGGCAGGGGTGGCGTCGCGGTCTACGCCCGGTTTAAGTCCCTTGGCCAAACCGGCATCAATCCTTTCCATGCAGAAATTGCACTTTTCGTTGGTGCCGATGGTGTGGGGGTAGAGCCGCTTACCGGCCTTCTCAAAGTCGGTCAACGCATAGCCGGGGAAATAGCCCGTGTCCTTATCCTTACCCATAAACTGCCGGTTTTGGTAAGGACAGGCGATGGTGCAATAGCGGCAGCCGACGCATTTATTCTGGTCAATCCAGACTATGCCATCTGATTCGCGTTTCTGGGACGCCTCGGTAGGACAGACATAGACACAGGGCGGCTCTTTACAGTGGTTACAGCGTACCGGATATGTAGTTATTTCCTCGGCAGTTTCTTCCCAGGCAATCAGCCTGTCCCATAGCATTCCCAGAGGTAGGAAATGCTCGGCCCGGCAAGCGACGATGCAGGCATGGCATCTCATGCACTTGCTTAAGTCTATGACCATTCCCCATCTCATTTTTGTATTTCTCTCTTCTTTCTCATAAGGTTTAATATCACGCATATGAATAATTATATAAATATAAAGGAATTGCTAAATAATGAAATGCGTAATAATAATAAATATATATTTGATATTCATCAATATGTAACTTTTGTTACATAGTAACATTGGTTTCATTATTTGTCAATACCTTTCTGAAATATTATTAGGTTAATATCTCGGGGCCAGATTGTTGTCGTAATGCAGTAATATCGAATATTCACCGCAGTTTGACAAATCTGATTAAATTACTTACATAATGTCATAAGAATCACATCATGGCTTAGTACAGTATCTTTTATCAGAGAGACGGGGAGATGGCAGTTACACTGAAGGAATTAGCTAAAATGCATTACTTTGTTGGCTTAAGCCCCGATGAGCTTCAGACAGTTAAGAAGAGTATTGCCTTCGAAAAGATAATCGAAAAAGGTGAGACTTTGCTGTTTGACGGCGACCGGTCAGACTATATGTACTTTATAGTATCCGGGGCGGTGAAGGTGTACAAGAAATCAGCTAATGGTAAAGAACAAATCCTGAATGTAACTACCAATGGTGAATCATTAAATGATGTGGCAACCTTTGACGGTGAGGGGAGCGCTGCCAATATGTTGGCCATGACGCCTGTCCGTCTTTATGCCGTAAAGCAGAGAGAAATGGAATCTCTCTTTTGTGAAAACTCGAAGATAGCACGGAATGTAGCCACTGTTTTGGCCTCAAGGGTTCGCCGTGATTCATCACTGGTAGAAGTACTGTCATTCGGTCAGGTTATTAGCCGGTTAGCCAAATTTATTCTTAAGCAGGCGGCTGCCGGTGAAAGTATGTTGCCAAGATTTACACAACAGGAGCTGGGGTTCATGGTGGGCACCAGTCGGGTAGTAGTCAACAGGTCACTTAAAACAATGGAGGAGAAGGGAGCCATTAAGCTACAGCGCCGCCGTATCGTGATCACTGATGAAGAAGTCTTAAAGGAGCTGGTGAAATAATGGGCGCTTACCTTCTCTTCTTTACCGTAAACGGGTCGCCTGATTAATGTCCGCTCGATATCTGGGGTGATAGAATTGGAATTCTCTGGCAACGTTTGGCTCTTATTGGGTCTGCAATAATCCTTCTGTTTTCCAACTTCATAAGTGGATTGACATACAACATTTGGTAACTTATAATCCCTCAAAAGGAGGCAACAATGAAAATCGATATTTTCGCCCATATTTTGCCGAAGAAGTATTTCGAAGCGCTACGCAAGAAGGCTAAAGGGGACGTTGATTTCTCTCAATTGTCAGGGTGGGTATTTAATCGTGCTCTAAGTGAAATTGATATCAGGCTGCGGCTAATGGATAGATATCCTGACGTATTGCAGGTATTAACTTTGGCTCTTCCGCCCCTAGCAGGGTGTTGAAAAACGGGCGTTAAATCACTTATTTTCAATCCTTCTCACCTTTCTTGATGGTTTTAAGTCCTACTGCCTGGTTTCTGAAGCCTCCCGGAGAGGTTTTAGATAGCG
>JBEKDL010000024.1:0-41397 GCA_050014355.1 Dehalococcoidales bacterium
GACTTTTTCCCCGGCGGCGTGAAGGTCGCCTATATCGGGCCGGACGGGAAAGAGCTGGAGGCCGGATTTAAAGAAGCATATACCGAAATGCTGGTAAAAAAAGGCTACCGCGTAATCTATATGGGTAACGGCGATTCGGATATTTACCCTTCGCGGCAAGCAAATTATGTTTTTGCCACCGAACAGCTTTTAAAGCGCTGCCGTGCCGAAGAACTGGCATGTATTCCTTTTAACGACTTTTTTGAGGTTATCCGGGGACTTGAAAGTCTATCATCAGGCTAATTTGTTTTCAGGGTAATGCCAATCGGGCAGTGGTCGGAGCCCATGACGTCTTTCAAGATGAAGGCGCTCTTAAGCGCCGGCAGCAGGTTATCGCTTATAAAGAAGTAATCGATTCTCCAGCCCTTGTTCCGTTGCCTCGCACCCGTTTTAAGGTCCCACCAGGTATACTGTTCCGGCTCTTGATTAAAGCGGCGGAAAGTATCCACATAGCCGTGAGAAATGAACTCGTCAATCCACGCCCGTTCCTCGGGGAGAAAGCCGGATACCTTGCTGTTTTCTTTAGGCCGCGCAATGTCTATTTCCTTGTGCGCGGTATTGACATCGCCGCAGACGACCAGCTTCTTCCCTCCGGCTTTAAGAGAATCCGCATATTTTAAAAACACGCCGTAAAATTCCATCTTGTAGCGTAAGCGCTCCGGGCCGCTCTTGCCGTTGGGGAAGTAAATATTTAATAGGGTGAACTCCCGGTACTCCGCGGCAATAACCCTTCCTTCTACATCGAACCCGTTAGCGCCGAGGTCATACCGGACTTCCAACGGCTCTTCCTTGGAAAAGACAGCCACCCCGCCATACCCCTTCTTCTCCGGATAGGCCCAGTAAGTGCGATAGCCTTCAGGCTTTTTTAAATCATCGTCGAGCTGGTCGAGGTTGGCTTTGGTCTCCTGGAGACAGAGGACCTCCGGGGACTCTTTATGTAACCACACGAAAAACCCCTTTCCCTTGATAGCGCGGATACCGTTGACGTTCCAGCAAAGCAGCTTTTTCTCTCCCATGTTCCAGTCTCCCGTTTGATATGAGTCACTCATATTTATTATACTTTGATATAGAGGAAAATACACTAAGCCCGGAAATGCGATAAAGAAATAAGTTGAAAGGTGATAATTAGAATTGGAAAAGGTTTTTACCAACCTCACTAACGGCGGCCCGGTGCTGGTGCATGTCAGGGACGGGAAAATAGTGCGAGTACGTCCCCTCGTGCTCACAGATGAAGACACGCCGTCGTGGAAGATAACGGCCGACAATAAGACGTTTTCGCCGCTGCGCAAGGCCTGCGTTTCCCCGTTCACGATGGGCGAAAAGGCGCGGATATACTCGGACCGGCGTCTCAAATATCCCCTTATCCGGGAAGACTTCGACCCTGAAGGCGAAAGACACCCCGAAAACCGGGGCAAATCGAAGTACCGGCGTATCAGCTGGGAAAAGGCGCTGGACATCGTCGCCGGCGAGATGAAACGTATCAGGGCCGCCTACGGGCCGGAGGCTATCATGTCCCGGGCGTCGTCGCACCATAACTGGGGTAATGTCGGATACCGCATGTCCGCCTGGGCGCGGTTTTTTAACCTAATCGGCTTCACTGATATTCTCGATAACCCGGATAGCTGGGAGGGATGGCACTGGGGGGCGACTCATACCTTCGGGTTCTACTGGCGTATGGGAATGCCCGAGCAATACGACCTGCTGGAAGATGCCCTGAAAAACACCGACCTCGTGGTACACTGGGGCAGCGACCCGGACTCAACGCGCGGTATCTACGGCGGCCAGGAATCGGTGCAATGGCGCTACTGGCTGCGAGACCTCGGCAAGAAACAGATTTTCATCGACCCTTTCTGCAACTTTACCGCCGCTATCCTGGGCGATAAATGGATTGCGCCCCGCCCCGGCACCGATGCCGCCATGGCCGAGGCCATCGCCCACGTCTGGCTGAACGAAGGCACCTACGATAAAAAATACGTAGATATGCATACACTGGGATTCGATGAGTTTGAAAAACATATTCTCGGCGATGGCCGTACGCCAGAATGGGCGGCCGAGATTTGCGATGTGCCGGCCTACACCATCAAGAGCGTGGCGCGGGCATGGGCGTCCCAGCGCACGATGCTCGCCTGTGGCTCGAGGGGCGGCGAGTCGGGCATCTGCCGCCAGGCCTACGGGACAGAATGGGCGCGGCTGATGGTAATGCTCCAGGCGATGCAGGGTCTCGGCAAGCCGGGCGTCAATATCTGGGGCACGACCATGGGGCCGCCTTACAACTCCAGGTTCGATTTTCCCGGCTATGCCTCTTTCGGGCCTCAATATTTAAACGGATTGGCTAACTACCAGGTGGAGAACCCGATTAAACAGCGCATCTACCGCTTGCTGGCGCCGGAGGCTATATTAAATCCGCCCATCCACTGGCTGGGAGAGACTTTCGCCGGGCAATCTCTGGAACAGCAATTTATACCATTTACCTATCCGGCACCCGGGTGTTCGGAAGTGAGGATGTTCTATCGCTATGGCGGCTCTTTCATCGGTACGCTGACGGAAACCAACCGCTGGGTCAGAATGTACCAGAGCCCCAAGCTGGAGTTCGTGGTGAACCAGGATTGCTGGTGGTGCACGGAGACCGGCCTGGCCGACATCATCCTGCCGGCCTGCACTAACTTCGAGCGCAACGATATCGGCGAGTGGGCAAACACCGGCGGCTATACCGAGCACGGCTCCAACGCCTGCAACCACCGGGTCGTCGTTTACCAGCATAAGTGCATCGAACCGCTGCACGAATCGAAGTCGGATTACCGGATATTTACCGAGCTCGCCGTCAAGCTCGGCGTCCAGAACGAATTCACCGAGGGCAATACCGAGGAAGACTGGGTGGAAAAGACATACGATGCATCCGATTTGCCCCGGTACGTGTCCTTCGAGGAGTTTAAGGAAAAAGGGTATTTCGTCGTGCCCCTGCCGACGGTCTATAAGCCCACGCCCGGGCTGCGCTGGTTCTATGAGGGGCGCGAATGCGATACACCCGACCATTTCAATCCCAAGCGCCATACGAGTCAAGGTAAAGAGTTGGGGACTTACAGCGGAAAAATCGAGTTCGTCTCGGAGAGCCTGCGCGCCCACCTGCCAGGTGATAAAGAGAGGCCTCTCCTGGCGCAGTATATCCCCTCCTGGGAGGGTTACAACTCCGAATTAAGGCAGAAGTATCCCCTCCAGCTTATCACGCCCCACCCGCGTTACAGCTTCCACACGCAAAACGACGCCAATACGAGCTGGTTGGGGGAGATACCGGGGCACCGTGTCTGGAAGGACGGCTACTACTGGCACCCGGCGCGCCTTAACCCCTCCGATGCCGCCGCCAGGGGCATTGAGACCGGGGATATTATCAAGCTGTATAACGACCGCGGCGCGGTGCTGTGCATCGCCGAGGTCACCGAAAGGATGAGGCCGGGGGTGGCGCATTCTTACTACGGCTCCGGCAAGTACGACCCGTTGGAGCCGGGTAACCCGGACAGCATCGAAAAGGGCGGCTGCGTGTCTATCCTGACGCCATCGCGGATGCTGTCTCAAAATGTGCCGGGCATGGCGCCCAACTCGTGCCTGATTGAAATAGAGAAGTGGGAGGGCTGAAGAAAATGGAAAGCATCATGGAAATCATCAAAAAGCGCCGGAGTGTCCGCGCTTATAAGGACAAACCTCTGCCCAAAAGCATCGTGGCGGATATAATGGATGCCGCCCGGTACGCACCGAGCGCCAGAAACCTCATGCCGCTGGAATACAAGGTGATTACGAACAAGACACTGATTAAGAAGCTCTCCGACGGCATCAGCGAAGCCATAAAGGGCGGCGGTTATTCTCTGAAAATGCCGCCCAATGCGAGGTTGAACTATTTCTACAGCGCGCCGCTGTTGATAATCATCACCGCGCCCAAGGAAAATACGTTCGCTGTTTCCGATGCCGCCCTGGCCGCACAGAATATCATGCTCTACGCCACCTCGATTAACCTGGGGTCGTGCTTCATCGGCCTGGCGCGGCTGATACAGCGCAGTGAGACCCTGATGAAAGAGCTGCACATCGCCGACGATAAAAACATCGTGGCGGCGGTCATCTGTGGCTACCCGGACGGCTGGCCGGAGGAAAAAGAGAAAAATCAAAAAGCCGAGTTCTTCGAATAATTACAATTCGTCATTGCGAGTCCATCCGCCCCAGGCGGAGGCGTGGCAATCCCCATGTGCTATTGTGGCAGAATTAGAGATTGCCGCGTCGCTGCGCTCCTCGCAATGACAGAGACACTAAATTATTTACTTTCTAAGAGGAAATGGAGCGGAAGACGGGATTCGAACCCGCGACTTCCTCCTTGGCAAGGAGGCATTCTACCACTGAACTACTTCCGCCCGCTCCATTTTATGGTGCCGAGGCCCAGAATCGAACTGGGGACACGCGGATTTTCAGTCCGCTGCTCTACCGCCTGAGCTACCTCGGCGATAGCTATATTTTACTTTAAGATGGAGATACCAGTCAAGGAAAGTAACTACGAGAATAGCATCACATGTATGGCCAAAGCGTTTTCTTGAAGTTCTAATAAATATATTAAGTCTTTATTTCCAGATATCCAACCAATGCAGAGGCAACAGTTTTTTCAACGTGATAGTATCTTTCAAATTAAGTATGATTTTTGTATTCGCGTTGGCCCGGTTAACCTGATACATTAACTCTCTGCACCTTCCACACGGTGGCGCTATTTCTTTTTTCGTATTTACGGCTACCAGCATTATAATCTCGGACTCCTTATGTTTAAGCATTTCAGCGATGGCTGAATGTTCAGCGCAAAACCCGATGCCGCAAGAGCAATCGATACATATCCCCGTATAGACGTTTCCATCTTTGGTCAATAAAGCTGCGCCAACCGCTCCGCTGGTGCATTGTTTACTTGGTTTGTATTTTCCCGTGATACTATATGCCTCTCTTAGCTTTACTAAATTCCATTTGACAACCTTTTCAAGCTATGTAAAGATATATCGTTATAGCTTTGAATAAGGAGCCGTGCTTGTCTATCCAATCATCTACCGTTACCGAAAAACCGCGCCGTAATATCTGGGGACTGCACCCCAACGTTTTCTTTTTAGGGCTGGTCAGCCTCTTCACCGATGTCTCCTCCGAGATGATTTTCACCATCATGCCCCTCTTTGTCGTGAACATCCTCGGCTCCGGCGCGCTGGTCGTCGGGTTTATCGGCGGGCTGACCGAGAGCTTCGACGCCATTTTCCGCATCTTCAGCGGACGTATCAGCGACCGCATCCAAAAGCGCAAGCTGCTGGCCGTGCTCGGCTACGGCTTTTCCACCATCGTCAAACCCTTCATGTACATCGCCACCAGCTGGGGCGCGGCGCTGGCCGTACGCTTTGGCGACCGCATGGGCAAGGGCATCCGCAGCTCTCCCCGTGACGCCTTGGTGGCTGACTCTGTAGGCAAGGAGCAAAGGGGCAAGAGCTTCGGCATCCACCGCGCCATGGACACGACTGGAGCGGTCCTGGGGCTGGCCATTGCCGCCTTCATTATCTATCACCTCCAGGGCAGGGATTTAAAGCTCGAATTACACACCTATAAATGGCTGGTGCTGGTGGGGATTATACCCGCCGTGCTGGCGGTCCTGGTGCTGCTGTTTTTCGTCCACGAAAATAAGCAAAAAGCCGCCGCGATAGCCGCTGACGGCGTTTTACCCGTAAAAGCGGACATCAAATTCAATACTCAATTCAAGCTCTTTCTGCTGGTCATGGGGATTTTCACGCTGGGCAACTCATCCGACTTCTTTATCATACTGCGGGCACAGAACCTGGGCTCATCGGTCATCTACATCACGCTGATGCTCGTCCTGTTCAATGTCACTTACGCCCTCGTGGCCACGCCGGCGGGCATACTTTCCGACCGTTTGGGGAGGAAAAGAGTCATCGCCCTGGGCTGGTTGATTTATGCCGCCGTTTACTTAGGGATTGCCCTGTCCAGAAACGCCTGGCACATGTGGGTACTCTTCGCCTGCTACGGCGTCTACTACGGCGTTGTGGAAGGGGTTAGCAAGGCGTTCGTGGCCGACCTTGTCCCCACCGAAAGGCGCGGCACCGCCTACGGCTATTACCAGGGGGTGGTGGGGGCGCTGCTCCTGCCCGCCAGCGTGCTGGCCGGCTGGCTGTGGGAAGTGGTCAGCCCGTCCACGCCGTTCTATCTGGGAGCGGGACTGGCTTTTGTAGCCATGATTAGCTTAATGGTGCTAGTCAAGGAAAAACGCTAACGTCATTCCAGAATTGTATTATCAATCAGTCTCGTCTTGCCGAATTTAACCGCCATGGAGACCAGGGCCGGTGTCTTTAGCGAACGCGGGAATTCCTTGAGCGTAGCGGCATCGGCGATGCTGATATAGACTATTTCCGCCAGTGGTTCTTGCCCGATGAGCGCTTTCATTTCCCGCCGCAACTTTTCAGCGTCTTTTTCACCTTGCGACCACATTTCGCGCGCCAGGGACAGCGCCTTATACAGGACGGTGGCCGCCCGGCGCTGTTCCGGAGTCAAATAAGAGTTGCGGCTGCTCATCGCCAGGCCGTCCGGCTCGCGCACGGTGGGACAGGCGACCACCTCCAGCGGCATGTTGAGGTCAGCGGCCATTTTTTTAATCACCAGCAGCTGCTGGGCATCCTTCTGCCCGAAGTAGGCCTTCGCCGGCTGGATGATGTTAAAGAGCTTGGTCACGACAGTACTCACGCCGCGGAAATGACCGGGCCGCGAAGCGCCTTCGAGCTGCCCCGTGAGACCCTCGACCTCTACCCAGGTGTCGTAGTTCTCCGGGTACATTTCCGCGTCCGACGGCATGAAAACTGCTTCGGTATAAGGCTTCAGTATGGCGAGGTCGCGCGGTATATCGCGGGGGTAGTTTTTAAAGTCTTCTTTAGGGCCGAACTGGGTGGGGTTCACAAAGATGCTGACGACTACGGAAGCATTTTCCACTTTAGCACGCTTGACCAGCGAGATATGCCCTTTATGCAGGTAGCCCATCGTCGGGACAAAACCAACCGGCTCCGCCAGCTTGGAGCGCACCTCGCGCATAGCGGCGATGGTTTCAACGACTTGCATCTTGTGACCTATCCCCCTATATCCCCCTTCCCTTGGGATAAAAGGAAGGGGGAATCAATATCGAAAGGGTTGACACCCTTTCGAGCTTTCCCGCTACTACCCCTCGGTTTCTCTATTCATACGAAGCTAATAGAACGAGAGGGGCTGGCGCCCCTCTTAAATTCTCCGCTGTTATCTCATTGTTAGGTTATTTTTTGACGTCCCACTTGGCGAGGTAAGTCGTTTTGCCCAGGGTCGAGCCGCGTTTAATCTCTTCTCGAATCCTGTTTTCTCTTTCGTTTACATCGATAGAGCGGTTGGCCATTTCCATGGCGGCGGCTTTAGGCACCACCACCACGCCGCTGTCATCGCCAATAATCCAGTCGCCCGGCTCGACCTTCCGGTGGCATACCTCGATGGGTGCATTGATTTCCCCGAAGCCCTTGGGCTCGCCGGCGGTAGGCGTGAAATGGCGGGCGAACAACGGGAACTTGAGCTTCCGGATATCATCGATGTCACGCACCGCGCCGTCGATAACCGCCCCTACAACACCCTGGGTAATGCAGGAATGTGTCGCCAGCTCGCCCCAGACGGCAATTTCTCCTTGGCAGGCATCGATGACGATGACATCACCGGGTTTGGCCTGGTCGATAGCGCGGACAGGGGCACTCCAGTCCCCATTATAAGTCCTTACCGTGACCGCCGGGCCAGCGAACTTAAGCTTTCCAGGTTCTCCGACCCAGACCGGTTTCAGGCCGCGTAGTTCCCCGGTGCGGTGCATCGCGTCGCTGATATTAGGGGTGCTGACCTTGAGGAAGGCTTCGGCCAGGTGTTCGTTATCGTATTTTAAAAACTCGCTGGTCTTGATAGGTCTGCCGGACTTCAAGGAAGCCACGATTTTCCGCGCCGATTCTTCAGGGCTCCTGGCTTTGTAAAGAGAGCCGCCGATGATAATAATCCCGGCGCCGGCCTCGTAGGCCTGCACCGCCGTCTCGCTGTTGAGACCGCCCGCGGCAGCGATTATAACGTTCCTGGAGACGGCTCCGGCCACTTTACGCACTAAATCGATGGGTTTGATGCCCAGCACCTGCTGGTCGAGTCCCACGTGGATATTGATAATGTCGACGCCGATTTTTTCCAGCTCGGCGGCGCGCTTGACCGGGTCCGCGCAGGATATCAGGTCGGCGCCAACCTTGACGCCGTATTTCTTTGCGGCGAGGACCGCCTCGCTGATACAGGAATCGGGGGAGCAGCCGAGAATTAAAACAACATTCGCCCCGGCTTTAGCGGCAATTTCAATTTCCGCGGCGCCGGCATCCATGGTCTTCATATCCGCCACGATAGTATGACCCGGGAACTTACTGCGTAAGGCGCGGATAGCGTTCATTCCCTCCGATTTGATTAAGGGGGTGCCGGCCTCCACCCACGCTTTGGAAATGTCACCCGTTTCAGCCAGGATGCCTTTTACCGCTTCCTCGGCTATCTGGAGCGCCCGGGGAAGGTCGATTAAGTCCAGCGCCACCTGCACCGGCGGGATTTCGGCCGCGGCGGGTTTTTTATCGGCTAACTTAGCTTCTTTGTTAATGACCTGTGCCATAATAGTTCTTCCGTTAATTTTCAGGCAAAGATTTTTTCATCGAGCTTGGTAACGATAGCGTTATTCCTGTTGACCAGGACAACCTTCGGCCGGTAATTTTGCAATTCCTCTTCGCGTACCTGGGCATAGGTAAGGATAATGACGATATCACCTTTAACGCCCATACGTGCCGCGGCGCCGTTGAGACAGATATCGCCGCTGCCTTCCTTTCCCTCGATAGCGTAAGTGGTAAAGCGTGCCCCATTATTGATATTGAGCACATGCACCTGCTCATAGGGGAGGATATCAGCGGCTGACAGCAGCTTTTTATCGATGGTAATGCTGCCTTCGTAATTGATATTGGCGTCGGTGACGCGGGCCCGGTGGATTTTACTTTTCAGCATGGTTCTCATAGCATTTCCCCCCGAGAGTATTTTTTTCAGTTGCTTTTTAATAATATTTCCAGTTCGCCGGCTTGTTTCCGGCTTATTTTACCTTTAGAAAGGGCAATGGGCACAGTCTGGAGGCCGAGCTCTTTATAAGGAAACAGCAGGGACGGGGTCTTTTCTTTGATAGTCTTGAGGTGTTTGGCTACTGTCCGGGCATCGCCGCGCGCGATAGGCCCGGTAAGGCATTGAGGAATACCTATGGTCTCGATGTTGTGCAGAGTGCCGCGTATTAAGGGGAGGAGCGCTTTGGTAGCCTGGTCGTTAGGGACGGAGAATGTTTGCCAGAGGTCAGTCGCCATTTTGACCAGCGTCACCAGGTAGTTGCTGGCAAATACGGCGGCAGCATGGTAGGCTGCCTTATCGCCCGCCTTAAGCTTTATCCAGTCCCCGCCTAAAGCCCCGGCCATGGTTTTGAGCGTAGTCAGCAGCGGCCCTTCGGCTTCAAGGGCGAAGGTGGAACCGGGCAGGTTTTCGATAGCCTGTTCTACGCTGGCGAAGCTCTGGAGAGGGTGGAAACCGCCTACCATCGCGCCCAGTTTCCGGGCCGGCTCCAGGATATCGGTGGAATCGGCGCCGCTGCAATGGATGACGCCGGTTCCCTCGCGCCATGTCACCCGGTCAACCACTTTGGTGATGGCGGCATCAGGAGTGGTGATGAAAATAATATCGGCGCTATCGGCTACTTCCCGGGCGTTGGCTGCCGCGCGGCAGCCTTCGATTCTTTGCGCCAGCTTCAGGGAAGATTCCTGTTTGAGGTCATAGACCACCGTCACGCGGTAGTCCTTGCGGCTTAAGAGTACCGCCAGGGCAGTGCCCACGGTCCCGGCTCCGATAAACCCTGTTTTGAGCATGTTGCCTCTTAACAAAAAACCCTCCCGGCCTAGGCCAAGAGGGCAAAAATCATCGAACCAATTATTTGCCGTCTCGGTCGTTGCCGATCCAAGCGACATATTTTGTTAAGGTAAATACTCTAAACTCACCGCCACTGCTGGTCGATGGTATTAGTATTATAGTCTTAATACCCGGCTTTGTCAATACGAATGAGCTTACATCCGTATCACAGATTGTCTAATTTATAGCTAAATGCTATAATTGCTCCGTATCAACCTTATGAAAAGAGGCCGAAAATAGAAATTATACCTTCGATTGATATCAAAGACGGCAAATGCGTCCGCCTTTACCAGGGCAACTACAACCGGGAGACGGTCTTCTCCGATGACCCCCTCGACGTTGCCTTTAAGTGGCAGTCCCTGGGTGCGCCCCGTCTGCACGTCATCGACCTGGACGGCGCGGCCAGCGGGGAAATCCGGAATTTGAGTATTATCAAGGACATTGCCCGCGCGATGCTGATCCCGGTACAGCTCGGCGGGGGTATCCGGCATATCGAGACAGTTGAGCTCCTGCTTAAATCGGGCATCGAGCGCGTAATTCTGGGCACGGCTGCCGTGGAAGACCCGGCGCTGTTGGTCGAGGCTTGCCGCCGCTTCAGCGATTCCATCATCGTGGCCATCGATGCACGCGGGGGATACGTCGCCACGCGGGGTTGGGTAAAAAATACCGAACAGACAGCGCTGGGGCTGGCCAGGGCCATGGCGCAGATAGGCGTAAAACGCTTTATCTATACCGATATCAGCCGCGACGGTACGTTGACCGAGCCCAATATACCGGCGATTGCCGAGATGATTGAGAATATCAGGCTGCCGGTCGCCGCGGCCGGCGGTATCTCTTCGGTCAATCATCTTAAAATAATAGCTAAAATCGGCGCCGAGGGCGCTGTCGTCGGCAAGGCGCTGTATACCGGCGATATCAAGCTGAAACAGGCCATCGCCGAGGTCAACCAGGCGACCGAGTCTCACAATGACACTGAAAAGGCGGATAATGTTGAGTAATCTTAATTTTGATGAGAATGGGCTTATCCCTGCCGTCGTGCAGGATGAAGATACCGGCGATGTCCTCATGCTGGGCTATATGAACGCGGAGTCGCTGCGCCGGACACTGGCGGAAAAAGAGGCCTGGTTTTACAGCCGCGGTCGGCAGGAGCTCTGGCACAAGGGAGCTACATCAGGCAATAAGCTCAAGGTACGGTCTATCTGGGTAAACTGTGAGGATAACAGTCTGCTCGTAAAGGCGCGCCCCACCGGCCCTACCTGCCACACCGGCCACAAGTCCTGTTACTTCAGAGAACTGGATAAAGATATCCCGGAAAAGTCTTAAGCGGCCGCCGGCGCCGCATCTTCCGCCCGGTCGATTTCCACCGCTTTATTCATCGCCGCAACGGCTACTTCCAGCTGCCGGTCGTCCGGTTCGCCGGTCGTCAGCGACTGCAACCAGAGGCCGGGGGCCAGGATTATTTTAACAAACCAGTTGCCGGTATGCCTGGAGCCGAAATAGATTACCTCGTAGCCCACCCCCATAATCACCGGGATAAGGATGATGCGGTAAAGTACCATCAGCCAGAGGACCTGGCGTCCCACCAAAGAGAAGACAATGATGGCCACCACCAGCACCAGGAACAGGAAACTGGTGCCGCAGCGCACGTGGGCGCGGCTGTAATCCTTGATGGCATTCACCTCCATCGGCACACCCGCTTCAAAAGCGTTGACCGTCTTATGCTCGGCGCCGTGGTAGGTGAAAACACGCTTGACATCGGGCATCAGCCCTATCACCTTGAGATAGGCAATGAATATCGCCAGGCGGATGATGCCTTCGATGAGCGCGAAGGTGAGCGAGTTTGGTAAAAGCGAATTGACCAGCTTGGTCAGAAAGAGGGGAGCGATAAAAAATATGGCGACTACCAGCAGCGCCCCGGAGGCTATCATGCCCCATATCGCCTTATTGGATATCTCTTCCTGTTCTTCTTCCATGGCGGCGTTAGCGGAATACATCAGGCTGTTGATGCCGAGCACCAGGGCTTCGATAAGGACGACGACACCCCGGATAAAAGGCATCCGCCGCACGCGGCTTTTTTCGATGGTAGGCACCGGTTTTGTATCAACAGCGATATCGCCGCCGGGACGGCGTATGGCGGTAACCACCGCGCTGCGGCCGCGTATCATCACGCCTTCGATGACCGCCTGGCCTCCGTAGTTGAACTTCTTTTTATCGGCCATTTTGAACCTAAAGAAAAAGGAGTCCCAATGTGCCGGGACTCCTGCCTTTCCGGGACCTTTGCAAATTAGCTCTCAATCTTATAGCGTTTCTTAAAGCGTTCGACGCGGCCCTGGGCATCCAGCATCCGGCGTTCACCCGTGAAAAACGGGTGGCATTTGCTGCATACCTCAACTCTAAGCTGTTTTTTCGTGGAGCCGGTGGTGAACCTGTTGCCGCAGGAACAGATTACCTCGGCATCAGGGAAATACTGCGGGTGAATTTTCTCTTTCATATCAATTAGCTACCTGAACGCTGACCTTTCTACGGTTATTGCTTGTCGGCTCGTACTTAACGACTCCGTCGATAAGGGCATAAAGGGTAAAGTCTTTACCCACGCCCACATTATCCCCGGCATGGACACGTGTGCCGTGCTGCCGCACCAGGATGGTCCCCGCGCTGACCGCCTGCCCGGCAAATCTTTTCACTCCGAGACGCTGACTCTGGCTGTCCCGCCCGTTGCGGCTGGTACCGCCTCCCTTTTTATGCGCCATCTGCTGTCTCCTCTTTCTTTTTGCGCCGCGTGGTCTTCTTCACGGGTTTTTCCGCGGATACTCCCGGCGGAAGTATTTTATCGATGCTTAACGTGGTGAAAGGCTGCCGGTGCCCGTTCTTACGGCGGTAGCGCGTCTTTGATTTGAACTTGAAAACAATGATCTTTTCACCTTTGCCGTTTTTCTGCACCGTGGCCAGCACCCGGGCACCTTCGACGACAGGTTTGCCAGAGGTGATATTATCGCCATCGGCAATAAGCAACACGCGATCCAGCTCGAGAGAGCCGCCGACATCCACATTTAGTTTTTCAACGTCGATGGACTGGCCTTCGGTTACCTTATACTGTTTGCCGCCTGTTTCAATTATCGCGTAAATTTTGGGCCTCGCTTGTTTTAGTAAGTTATTTGTGGGCTACACTTTACAAAATATAAGTTTACCAGATTTGAAGCTGACAGTCAAACATTTCCGTACGAACTGCCGCAAACGTGTCTATTTTTTAGTATCAAGCTGACTTAAAATAGTGACCCTGGGGTAGAAATTATACCTGGCGTAAAAACTAAAAACCTCTTCATTCCCGATTGCAACTCCGATTATCCTCTTCGTTACCAAGAGTCCATCCATCCATTTCAAAGATTTTTCCATGAAAGTATCGCCGATACCAGACCGGCGGTAGTCTTTCTCGATAAAAATCGAATCAATCTCACCCTGTTTTTTTTCGGATACAGTGCTCACGCAATATCCGATGAGTTTATCACTATTAACATCCCTGGCGAGGTCTATGCGCATAAAGCCGTTTCTGGACTTATCGGTCAATTCTTTCTTTCTAACATCCCAAGTCATATGGGCGAAATGACCGGCATGATGCGGAGAGCGAACGCGGTGGTGTTCGTTCAGCTTTTCCCATAAAAAGCCAATCGAATCCAGGTCGCGCTGGTCAGTTACAATATATTTGATATCTTCTTTCATCTTAAATCCGTTTAAGGAGCTTCTCCCATTCCTCGGTGACTCTGGCTTTGAGCTCTTCGAGCGTGCAGTCCGTATCGATAACTACATCGGCCTGCTTAATACGTTCTTTATCTGAAATCTGCGCGTTTATTCTTCTTTTGGCTTCCGCCTCTGAATAGCCGGACCTTGCTTTCAGACGCCTGATTACCCTATCTTTCGAGGCTGCGGTAACCCACAACTCCTCTGCCTGCGCGGTCTTACCGGCATCCACCATGGCCGCCGCTTCTAGCACCACCGCCTTCACCCCCCGGCGGCGGTATTCTTTAATTCTATCCGCCAGAATAGCGTCAATGGCGGGATGGGTGATGCCGTTCAACCGTAACAATGCCCGGCGGTCGTTAAAGACGATTTCCCCCAGCTTAGCGCGGTCGATTTCTCCATCTGGCGCCAGTATCCGCTCGCCAAAAACGCCCACGACCTTCTGGAAGGCTTCACTATCTTTCTTCAGCGCTTCGTGGCCTACCCTGTCCAGGTCTAAAACGACCGCCCCCAGCCCCGCGAGAAAGCGCGCCACTGTGCTTTTGCCGCTGCCGATTCCCCCGGTAAGCCCGATAATTTTCAACAAAGGCACCTTTGACCGATGATTTCCCTGATAACCGTGTTTATTATATTATATTTAGATAGAATAGGATACTGGTTCATATACGATGCTATTTTTCGGGCATGCAGGAATAACTCTCGGCGCGGCGGCGATGGCGGCAGGCGCTCTGGACCGCCGTCAGCCGGGCGAGCCTCATAAAATATCGTGGTTTGCCCCGCTGGCGCGCTATATCGATATCAGGCTGCTTCTCATCGGCTCGCTTCTACCAGATATCATCGATAAACCTATCGGTCAGTATTTCTTCCGGACGAACTTTTATAACGGGCGCATCTACGCGCACACGCTGCTCTTCCTCCTGGTGCTGGCTGGCGCGGGCTACTATCTGTATCGAAGCCGCCGACAGGTCTGGCTGATGACTCTGGCCGCAGGGACATTTACGCACCTGGCCCTGGATGAAATGTGGCAGGTGCCCGGGACGCTTTTCTGGCCTTTGGTGGGATTCAGTTTCCCGCGTTATGAGCTCGCCGATTATCTCGGTAATCTGCTTAAGGAGATAATATCAAACCCTTATATTTACGTTTCCGAGATAATCGGCCTGGCAATCATCGTCTGGTTCGGGGTGTGGTTGCTATCCCGGCGGAAATTCGGTTCTTTCATCCGGCGCGGCAAAATTTATTAAAATAGCCTACTGCGCGGGCCGGAGGCCGACAGTCACCGATACCTTTAGCTTGCTGGTCCCGCGTATTAGCTCCAGCACGGCGGTATCGCCGGGGCTTTTGAACTCTCCGAGGTAAGACAGAAAGTCCGCTATATCTCTGGCGGCAACCCCATCGATAGACGTGATGACATCTCCCGTCTGCACGCCGGCCGCAGCGGACGGGCCGCCGCTTACCACCGTGACCACCAGTGCGCCGTTAGATGTTGCCAGCGATTTCTGCGTCACCTGCTCGGGCGTCAGGTCGGAAATATTCACACCCATCCAGGGATAGGCGAAAGAACCCTTCGAGATTATCGCTTCGACAACGCGTTTCACCTTGTTAGATGATATCGCATAAGAAATACCGTCGCCGATTTTAGGGTCAATCCTAGAATCGACCACGCCAACAACCTTACCCTGGGAATCAATCAGGGGACCGCCCGAGTTCCCGAAGTTGATTGGCGTATCTATCTGGATGATATTAGCAAAGGTACCAATCTCAACGGTGACATACCGGTTGACCTGGCTGACGATTCCTGATGTAAGCGTATCTCTAAGGCCAAGAGACTCATCACTGAAGTTCGGGCTACCGATGGCCATAACGGGCTGACCGATCTGGATTTTACCGGAATCTCCCAGCGGCAAAGAGTCAATGGACGGGTTAACATCCAGCTTTAAAACAGCCACATCGCTGAACGGGCAATAGCCCTGTACCGAGGCGTGGGAAATCCGGCCGTCATACATCATGATATAAATCGGCGCCAGGCTGCTGACCACGTGATAAGCGGTCACCACATGGCCGCTGGCATCATAAATAAATCCGGAACCGTTGGTCGCCTGCCCGTTAGTAATCCTGACCGTAGCCCGGACGGCTTTCTGGTAGACCCCGGTGGTATCGATGATGGAATTAGTCAGGCTGGCCACGCTTGCCTCGGCCCCGGCGACGCGTTTGTCCAGCGCCGTTACCTGCGATGACACCGCCCCGATTTTATCCCCAGCGCTGGCCACATCGGTCTTCAGCGCGCTGATATCGGAGCGGGCGCTGGCTACCTGACCCTGCAATGCGCCCAAACCGCTCTCTGTTTCAGTCTGCAGGGCGCTGATATTATTAGTGATGGCCTGGACGCGCGCCATCTGCTCCCCTTCAAAAGTAGCGAGGTGTTCGCTTAGACGGTCGACCTGCCGGTTGAGCGTGAAAGAATAATAGCCGACAGCTCCGATGAATATCACCAGCAATACCAGTACGCCTGTAATCAATCGGTTGGTGGTCATTTTGAGAACTCCTTTTCCCGCGCCGCGCAGTTCAATACTAATTCATTCTACCCCGAGAGGAACATTTGGGCAAACATGATTTACCCGGAGCGCCCGGATAGAAATTGATAAAATAAAACCCCCTCCACAAACGGAGAGGGCCTAGGGGAGAGAATCTGCTGATTATTCGCCGGTTGCCAGTTTTTTCTTAATCGCCGTCAGCTGTTGCAGATGGGACTTTTCCTCGGATATTATTCCGGCTATCGCCGGGATGGTGCGCCGGGGCATTAGGTCTTTCAATGCCTGGTAAAACAGGATGGAATCTTTTTCCGCGCTAATGCCCACCTCCAGCGCCTTGATATCACTATCCGCCTGTGAGACGGCTTCGTTCATAACCGCATCGTTGGTAAAGACGGCGTCATCGATAAGCGCCTGGAGATAGCTTGAATCCTCCGGCGTTAAAGCCGCAGGAGGCTCGTTATCTTCTATTTCCGTCTGCATGTCCTGAAATAATATAAGGTGCTCGCGCTCCATCTGCACAAATTGTTCAAAGATTTCCCTGGCCATCTCGGCATCGGTGGTCCGGGCCATGATATCGAAGAACGTTATCCCGCTCCTCTCGATGCCGATGGCGATTTTAATCAGTTCGCCGGGCGAAAACGATGTAGTCATAATTTATCGATTGTCGGCGATTACTTACCAGCCGCGGCCGGTCTTAGACCTCCACCATCACGGCATCGCCTTCAACTTTGACTTTGTATGACTTTACCGGCTTGGCCGAGCTAAAGGGTTTAAGTAACGCCGGCACCAGCCCGGGACCGCCCAACCAGCGGACGTTGTGTCCATCGGTGATGTCAAACTGTGAGCCGTGGCGCGGACAGGTAATAACCGTCCCCTCCAACGTTCCCGCCGAAAGGTCGCCGGCCATATGGGCGCAGCGGTTGGCAATCGCATAATAGCTGTCACCGACTTTAGCCAGCATGATTTCCTCGCCCTGTACCTCGACCTTTTTCTTGTTAATGCCCTGGAATTCGCTGGTGTTGGCCGCTTTCACAAACGTTCCCATCTCCAGCCTCCTTGCCGCATAGCTTCAGGCCGGAACCCTCGCGTCCTGACAGGCCTGGCGGCAACAGGTGTCTTGCAGGCGCCGGCCTCTGTTTAGATTCTACAGGTCTTCCAGCATAGTGGTGAAAGTATCGTGATGGTCTTCTTCCTGCTGCAGAATCTCGCGGAAAAGCCGGTTGGTCGTCTCGTCTTTTTCTTTGCGGGCCTGCTCCACAATCTTGTTGTAAAGATTGATGGCATTCTCTTCGTCCTTGACATCCTGGGCAATCATTTGCTTAAGGGTGGTGCCCACGAAAATAGGGCTAGGTTTGGTGGTGGGGATGCCGCCCAGGTAGTAAAGCCTTTCCGCGATGGCCTCGGCGTGCTTCATCTCCGCAACGGCGATGGATTTCAGTTCGCTCTGGACTGCAAACCCTTTTATGCCGCCCCATTGCACGTGCTGCCACATGTACTGGATGGCCACCTGGATTTCCCGGGCGATGGCATCATTCAACTGGTCAAGCAGCTTTTTTGATACTTTAGTAACCGATCCAAGTTTTTTTCCCGGCATTGTTTTTACCTCCTAAAAATATTTTATCTGTATTGTTACCCAGATTTTAACATGTATTAGCCAGTTTCTAAACCTTTTACGAACTCTCTTCCGATTACCTCCTTTCGCGTGCCCTATTAACGCAATTGCCGGAGCAAGGCTTTTCTTCTAACCTTCCAGCTTCTTAAATTCTGTCTTAGCGGCCCCGCAGACCGGGCAGACCCAGCTATCCGGAATTTTCTCAAAAGGTGTCCCCGACGCGATGCCTCCATCGGGGTCACCAATTTCCGGGTCATAGATATAACCGCAAACGGTACATTCGTACTTATCCATTTTAGCGGTCGCCTCCTTTTTTTTAGCGATATAGCTGGGGGCGGTTTTGGGAGTGGTCCCTCGCTTGACCTGCTGATAGTAGTCATAAGTCATACAGGTTTCTTCGGTAATAACTTCGGCGGCCAGCACCCTCCCGATAAAAATAGTGTGCGTGCCCACATCAATTTCCTGGACTACCTCCGCCTCAAAATAAGCGACGGCATGTTCGAGGATTATCGGAGCTCCGGTCAATCCCTGTTTTACTTCAACACCTTTTAGTTTGTCAACATCCCGGCCCGATTTGAAGCCAAACGCGCCGATAAAGGCGAGGGGTGTCGCCTGGCACAGTACCGACGCAGAAAAAACGCGGGTGCCCTTGATAAGCTCATAAGTCAGGTTGTTTTTATTAATGCTTACGGCGGTAGTCGGCGGTTCCGAAGTTACCTGAATCACGGTGTTGGCCACCTGCCCGTTACGTTTATCGCCGCTATATGAACCGATGATATAGAGGCCATAGCTGATTTTTCTTAGAGCGTTTAGATTCATTTACCCGCCTTAATTTACATGACCTCTTTTTCACTGGCGTCAACCGCCTTCTTGAGCTCGGCGTTTAATAGCGGCGGCAGCCCCTGGATATCAACATGGAGGAAGCCCCGTACAATCGCGGCGGTAGCTTCCGTCTTTGTCAACCCTCTGGCCATCAGGTATTCTACCTCTTCCTCGGCTATTTTGCCCACCGCGGCTTCATGAGAGAGGTCGATGCCGGCCAAGGTGCCTTTTAGCTCCGGGATAGCGTAGATAGTGCCTTTTTGACCCAGTATCAGGCCGCGGCACTCGAGGTGCCCTTTAACATCCGGAGCATTGCCCTCAATATAACCGCGGGCGGTAATATTGCCGCCGGTCGTGATGGCCCTTGATATAATCTCCGTCCGAGCGCCCCTGGCATTAAGCAAAACCCTTGAGCCAATATCTAGCGATGAGCCAGGCAAGGCCACCAAGATACTGTTATACCTCACGGTGGAGTTTTCTCCCACGCACCGGGCGGTGGGGTACATCTGGATAGAGCGGACCGGCTTCATCAGCAGGTAATTGCTCATAAAAAGGCCATTGTCCTCGATGATGGCGGCGGTGCGGGGGCGCACGGCGGTGTCCGGGTTCCAGCTGTGTATCATGGTGAAGGTTACCTTAGCGCCCTTCTTGATGAAAAACTCGGAGACGCCCAGGTGCAGCCCGAACTCCTCGCGCACGGCAGCGGTGCAGCCGGTGATGATGTGCAGCTCCGAGCCTTCCTCGGCAATGATGATGTTATGGACATTTTGAATCATTTTTTCCCTGGCCAGGTAGAGGCAGGCCTGCACCGGGAAGACCGTTTTTTGCCCGGGCAGCGACCTGATGAAATAGCCGTCAAAGTTATTGAGCTCGATGTTGGCCGTGTATTTATCCTGGTCTACGGCCACAGCTTTCCACCAGTAATCAGGCATCCAGTCGTATTTTTGCAGCGCCTGGCTGACCGGCATGACCTCCACGCCTTCCTGGACCGTCGAGCTATGGACCGGAATATTGTCCATCTGGAGATAGGTACCCGACCGCTGGCTGGTATCTTCGAGAATGACACCGGCGCCGAGCATACGCTCCTTGACAACCGCGGGGAGCTCGGAGGGGTCTTTACGATAGGGATACTCGCTTTCCGCGCTGGTGTACTTCTTCAAGTCGATATCTTCGCCCAGAGCCGCTTTCTTATCGATGGCCGCTCTGGCCTTCGCTTTAAATGTATTCGACTCACTTGTTTTAGTCATTTACCGGTAATCTCCCCAGATAGCATTTAATGCACTCCTCGTAGCCTCTTTCACGGATGGTATTTAAAATTTCGTGAGGGTCACCGACACAGCCGATAGTGCCGTCGCACATGACATAGCCGGTGCGCGCATTGACGTAATCGAGGATATGGCCGGTATGGGTGATAATGAGACCCATGCACTTACGGTACTGTATCGGGCAGTTTTTTTCCAGCAGGTCGTTCATCAGCTCGCCGATGAGGGCGATGTTCACCAGGTCCACACCCGATTCCGGTTCGTCCAGCAATGTGAGCTCCGGTTTCTGCGCCAGCAGCTGCATCAGCTCGGAGCGCTTGATTTCGCCGCCGGAAAACCCATAGTTGATATCTCTTTCCAGGAAGTCCTTCATATCGGCCTTGGCGGCAAGCGTGCCGATTTCAACATTCTCAACGGTACTTTTAAGGCAGGCGGCCATCATGTCCCGGGTCTTGACGCCGCGCACCACCGGCGGGCGCTGGAACGACATGCCGATGCCCATCCTGGCCCTCTCATCCAGAGTCATATGGGTAATATCCTTGCCGCTAAAAGTAATACTGCCTTTGGTTATCTGGTATTTAGGAAAGCCCATGATGGCCATGAGCAGGGTGCTTTTCCCGGCGCCGTTAGGACCGAAGAGCACGTGCGTTTCGCCTTTATGTATCGTCAGGTTGACATCGTGGATAATTTCTTTGCCTTCAATCGCCACGGACAGGTCTTTTATCCTCAACATAGTTCACTCTCCGTATTCGATTCTGGTTGAAACCTAACCGCCATCGACGAATTGATGTTCCTTCACCTTGTACCAGGCGGCCGGGTCTTTCAGAAACTCAAAGTAGTCCAGCAGGACCCGGTGGTGTTCCTTTTCTTGAGCCGCGACCTCTTCGTAGAACTCTTTTTCTCCACTGTACCTGGCCAGGCCGCTCCGCTTTTTATAGAAGTCATAGGTCTTATTTTCCATCTCCATCCCCGTCTCGATGGCGCCGAGCTCGGTGGGTATTGCTTTGGTATCTGTAGCCATGGCTTCCATGGCTTTGGCAAATATTGTCCTAAGCTTACGGCCTCCGTCGAACGTGATTTTTTTATCGAGCCAGCCTTTATTCGAGCTGATGCTTTTATAAATCTCTTCAAAAACCTTGCGGTGGATGTCTTCTTCGGCTGACAGGCGCTTTAAAAGCTGCTTGCCCAGCTCGTTGGTGCTTGCTTCACTGCTTTTTTTATAGAACTCTTTGCCGTCTATTTCCATCTGTATGGAAGTCTTGAGCGCGGCGACGGTGGTTTCCTGCTCTTTAGCCATTATAATCCTCCCTTGCCTTTATACCCGTATTTATAATGGAAATAGTGCGCGCTGTCAATTATCCGCTAAACTTTGAGTTTATTTTACCGGACTACATACCAGATGTATGTGACAAAAGTTTCATATACCGCGCAACTAATCACCGGGGACATGTGATTATTATCACATACACGAGCAGGACAATATTTTAAAATCTTATTAAATGACCTAGAGGGAGGGACATTATGAAGATGATACGCCAACTGGCCTTAATCGTGGCGGTTCTGGGAGTAATCGGGGTGGCGGTGGGTGGGGTCTTTATCTGGCAAGGCATCGCGAAGAACAATTTAATCGTTGACCGGATGAAGATTGAGAAAGTATCGCTTGCGGTTGACCCGAAGAATCCAAAGCAACTTACCCAAGTTACCGATGCGGCAAGCGCGCAAAAAGTAGCGGATAAAATCGCGGCTGACCGCCGGGCTATTGCGCCAACTTACCAAGACATGCTGGCGGGAGGCAGGTTCGACCCGACCAACCCCAAGGAAGTGAGCTACGCCCAAGCGATGAACCTGGAAAACTACCTGTACATGGCAGTCATGGCTTTCGGATTGACCCAGTCAGTGATGGGTAGCGGCGCTTACATGGTCGTGACCGGGCTCGCGGTAATTCTAATCGGCCTGGCGCTTTTCCGTTTCGGCGGCCAAAAATCCGTAGAGATGAAATAGCTGACCCTTAAACCCTTGTGCTATACTGGTTCTGGTTATCGAATTCTTTCGGGAGGAAACACGATTATGACCAGAGAAATTAGCCTGACCGTCAATGATACGCCGATTAAACTGGACTATTTCGTGGCGGGGTACCTCGACCGCGTTACCGGCGGCATTCTGGGCAGCCTGAAGGGTGCGGGCGAGATAAAAAAAATTAAACTGACCATCGATAAAGAGGGACAGGTTAAAATACATCTTAACAACGCCAATATACCGCTCAACTATTTCGTGGAAGAAATTGTCAGGAGCACCGTAAAAGGTATGATTGAGCCGCTCAAGGGCGTGGACAAGGATAAAGCGTTAACCGGGCTGGAGCTAAATATTTCAAGGTAATCTAACGAGCGTTTATACAGTCGTCTCGCAGAGCTTGACCTCTCCCCACGCGCCGATATTTTTGCCGATAATGATAACGATACCGTTCAGGCCGATGATGCCCCTGCCGAATTCAATAGCGCCGTTAACATCCCCCGGGTGGGTAACGCGATTGCCGATAGCCGTCGCCGCGGCGTCGGCCAGCGTGGCGGTGGCGGCCACCGTGACCACGGCATCCGCCTGGCCAAAGCTCAAGGAATGCCCCACCGTCCCCGATGAAGTGCAAACCCCCAGCGGCGTATCCCGCGGGTCTATTTCCAGTCCGATTTTTCCCGTCAGCGGTGAATCTCCGGCGTAAATGCCGACCGTCCTTTTCCGGGAAATTTTAAGAAAGATGTCGCCGCCATTTTCCACGATTATCTCCGGCGAAAACTCCAGCAGTTCCCGCCCCACGTATTCGGCAATAGCGCCGGCTACGGAAGCCATCGGCCCCACGCCGACCTGACTGCTGGCTTTTACCATGTCTTTCACGATGTTCGGCGCTTTGGGAGGGACGGGGAGGGGCTTAAGAGAGGTGAGGAACTCCGGGTTTTTCTCGATGTAGCGCTCCAACTGGCCGCGGTATTTTGCTACCAGTCGCAGCGTTTTTCGCTGGAGATTGGCGGCGGCGCGAACGTATAAATCGGTCTCATTGACAGTGGCCGTAAAAGATACCAGGTCTTTACCTTCAACCCAGTGGCGGTAAGTCCTCGGCTGGTAAGCGTCTATTTTCATAGAATATCAGTGGGAACTGTAAAAAAACGCTGCAAAGGTGCCTAAAAATGCACTTCCATCGCCCGGGGCGGGCAGGCGGGAATACAGGCCCCGCAGGCGATGCATTTTTCGTTATCGAACAGTACCACCCGGGTCTTAAGGTCTATCGTGAAAGCGCCGGTAGGGCAGATAGTAATACAGGCGCCGCAACTGGTGCATTTTTCCTCGTTGCGCATCACATCCTGGCTTAAAGACTGTATTTTCACCCCGGCTTTAATCAGGAAATCGATGCCTTTATCGTACTCGAGCTGGTTTCCCTTGAGCTCCAGCACCATCAGGCCTTCCTGCTCGGGTGTCACGGAAGCCTTGAGGATATTGAATTCCAGGTCATAGTCCTTGACCAGACGGTAGATAATCGGCCTGTCTACCAGACGCTTGGGAAAACGAAGCACGACTTTTTTAGAAACTGCCATTTTATTGCCTCATAATATCAAATCAACGGGCTTACATAACATTTTAGCAGAGCTATCACCAGCAATACAACTCCAAGGTTGAAGCTCCTAGCTATATAAGCTATAATCAAAAGTGAACCCCGTCTAAAGGAGACCTTATTTGCTCAAGACCCATAGCTGTGGCGAACTCCGGAAGGAAAATGTCGGGTCTGATGTGACGCTGGCCGGCTGGGTAAACCGCCGCCGCGACCACGGCGGACTTATTTTCATCGACCTGCGGGATAGGGAAGGCATCGTCCAGATAGTCTTCAATCCGGCGATTGCGCCCGCGACGATGCCAAAGGCCGGGGAGCTGCGGAGCGAATACGTGGTTCAGGTAAAGGGTAAAGTGACCGGGCGCCCGGCCGGCACCGAAAACGCCAAAATACCCACCGGCGGTATCGAGGTCATTGCCAGTGAGATTGAGATTTTAAATACGTCTAAAACACCGCCTTTTTACATCAATGAAGAGATTGAAATCGATGAAAGCCTGCGCCTGAAATACCGCTACCTGGACCTGCGGCGTACACGTATGAAAGAGAACCTGCTTTTACGCCACCGCGTCGTCAAATTCATGCACGATTTTCTGGACGCCCGTGGCTTTACCGAGGTGGAAACGCCTATCTTTATAAAAAGTACGCCGGAAGGCGCGCGTGACTATCTCGTACCCAGCCGTATCCATCCGGGCGAGTTTTACGGCCTGCCGCAGTCGCCGCAGCAGCTCAAGCAGCTCCTAATGGTGGGCGGCCTGGAGAAATACTACCAAATGGCCCGTTGCTTTCGCGACGAAGACCTGCGCGCCGACCGCCAGCCGGAGCATACCCAGCTGGATGTTGAGATGAGCTTTGTAACGCAGGAAGACGTGCTACGGCTGATTGAAGAGCTTTACACGTCCCTAGTACACATCCTGAAGCCGGAATGTAAAATAATAAAACCTTTCCCGCGGCTGACTTATGCCGACACCATGGCGCGCTATGCCTCGGACAAGCCCGATATACGCTACGGACTGGAAATAGCCGATATTACCGATATCGCCGCGCGGACGAATTTCAGCGTGTTCAAGACTGCCATCGCTAACGGCGGCATAGTCAGAGTCATCGCGGCGCCCGGCTGCGGCGGGTACACCAAGAAACAGTTCGACGAGTTGAACCAGCTGGCAGTGAGCGCTGGCGCTAAAGGGTTGCTTACTATCGCGCTGGGGACACCCGGCGGCGGACTTAAAGATCTGGCCCTCGATATGGTGAAGTCCGTGGCAGCCAGGTTCCTGACACTGGAGCAGGTCAAAGAAATCGCTGTGCGTTGTAAAGCGACGAAGGGCGATTTGCTCATGATAGTAGCTGGTGTGCCGGACAAAATATATCCAGCGCTGGATGCGCTGCGGCGGGAGATAGCCTGCCGCCTCAAGCTGGCCGACCCAAAGGAATTAGCCTTCGTCTTCATCATCGATTTTCCGCTGATTATCCGTAATCAAGATACCGGGCGGTGGGAAGCGGTCAATAACCCCTTCACCCATCCGCGCGATGAGGACATTCCGCTGCTGGACAGCGCCCCGGACCGGGTGCACGGCAAGAATTACGACCTCGCCTGCAACGGTCTCGAGCTGGCCAGCGGCAGCATCCGGATTCACCGGGCCGAGCTCCAGAGAAAAATACTCAAGATACTGGGCTATACGGATGATAAAATCGAAAAGCTCTTCGGGCACATGCTGGAGGCCTTCGATTACGGCGCTCCGCCCCACGGCGGTTTCGGCGCCGGTATCGACCGCACCATGATGGTCCTGACCGGGGAGGAAAATATCCGGGACGTACTGGCTTTCCCCAAGAACCAGAGCGCCACGGACCTGACCTTCGGCGCGCCTTCGCCGGTCTCCGAAGAGCAGCTTAAGGAATTGCATATCAGTCTGCGAGAAGAGTAGCGGGAGGGAATTTGAAAGTCACGAAAGATAAGGTTGAGAACAGTCAGGCTTTCATCACCATCGAGATGGAGCCTGCCGAAATGGAGCACGGCATGGATGACGGGTACCGTCGCCTGGTCACGAAAGCGAATATACCCGGGTTCCGTAAGGGTAAAGCGCCGCGCGTCGTCGTCGAGCGGTACCTGGGGAAGGCCCGGCTCCTCGAAGAAGCAATCGACCACCTGATACCCGAAGCCTATCAAAACGCCTGCAAAGAGCAGTCCATCGAGCCTTATGCGCAGCCCAGTATGGAGATAACCCAGGCCGACCCGCTGATATTCAAAGCGGTGGTGCCCCTGGCGCCAACGGTGGAGTTGGGGGACTACAAGAGCATCCGGTTGACCCCGGAACAGGTTAACACAAAGGAAGCAGACATCGACGCCGTCATCGAGCAACTGCGCCACCAGCACGCCACCTGGGAGCCGGTAGAAAGACCGCTAGCGCTGAATGACCTGGCGGTCATCGATATCAGCGGCACCGTAGAAGACAAGCCTTACGTTAAAAAGGCCGCGGCGCAGTACCAGGTTGTCTCTGAAAACATCTCGCCGGCGCCCGGTTTCGCCGCGCAACTCGTCAGCCTGAAAAAGGAGGAGGAAAAGGAGTTTACGCTCCCTTTCCCCGCGGACTACCCCAATAAAGAAGTAGCCGGGAAGGAAGCCCATTTCAAGGTCAAGCTGCACGAGATAAAAGAAGAAAAGCTACCGGAGCTCAACGATGATTTCCCCCGCCAGATATCCGCCGAGCTCAAGACGGTCGCCGCCTTACGGGAAGAGGCGGCGAAAAACCTGAAACAGCGCGCCGAGGAACGCGCCAGGATGGACTTCGAGGAGAAGGTTATCAATGCCGCCATCGAGAAAGCAAACATCTGCTACCCGCCCGTGCTGGTGGACCTGGAAATCGACCGTATCGTTAAAGAGCAGTCCAGACAGCTCCAGATGACCGGCAAGGGCATGGACGAATATTTAAAAAGCATTAACAAGACACCCGAGCAGCTTCAGGAAGACCTGCGCCCCGCGGCCACCAAGAACGTAACGGCTTCCCTGCTGCTGGGCAAGGTCTCGGAAGTTGAGAAAATCGAAGTATCTGAAACGGATATCGACCAGCGACTCGACAACATGGTGCTGGGCGTCGACGAGGAAAAGAAAGCAGACATGCGCAAGCTGTTCGATAATCCCCAGACCCGCGCATCAATAAAGCAATCGCTCATGGCGCGCAAGACCATCGAGCGCCTGGCGGACATAGCAAAAAATACCGGAGAGCCCAATAAAGAGGCCAAGGAGGAGCAAAAATGAATAATCAACCGTTAAGCAATCCGATACACTATCTGCCATCGAACATAATCCCCGGCGTGGTGGAAAGCGGGCCGCGGGGCGAAAGGATGTGGGACATCTATTCCCTGCTGTTAAAGGAACGCATTATCATGCTGTTCACCCCCATCTCCGACCCTATCGCCAACACCCTTATCGCCCAGCTTTTGTACCTGGAGAGGGAAGACCCCGACCGGGACATCAACATGTACATCCAGAGCCCGGGGGGCGTTATCAGCTCCGGGCTGGCTATTTACGATACCATGCAGCTCATCCGCCCGCAGGTCTCCACTATCTGCGTGGGGATGGCGGCCAGCATGGCCACGGTGCTCCTGTGCGCCGGAGCCAAGGGCAAACGCTACGCGCTGCCCCATGCCACCATCCACATGCACCAGGCCATCGGCGGGGCGCAGGGACAGGCTTCGGACATCGTTATTGCCGCCCGCGAAATTATGCGCCAGCAGGACATCATTAAAGATATCCTGACGAAACATACCGGACAGGCATTAGATAAGATTACCCACGACACCGACCGCGATTTCTATCTTAACCCGGAGCAAGCGGTAGAATACGGCCTTATTGACGAGGTGTTGAGTAAGGTGCCGGAGTCCAAAGAGGAAAAAGGCAAGAAAAAATAGAAGTAACGCTTTTCTGTCATTGCGAGCGAAGCGAAGCAATCCCTATGATATTCGTAAACTGTTGATGGAGATTGCCGCGTCGTCCCGATTTCATCGGGACTCCTCGCAATGACAGATTCTTTATTCCGTTAGTTTGTCCTTGACCTTCTCGTCTATCTCCGAGGTGAGGTTATAGCCCGGGATAATATGGCCGGCAGTGTCAACGACCTGCCGGTCTTTCGTTATCCTGATTTTGCCCTCGGCGAAGACTTTAAGAGTAGCAATTGTCAGAGGCAGCTCTCTTACAGCACCGTGCTCCCGGATGGTCTTGAACAGGAGATTTTCTACTCCCGGCCCTTTTTTAATATCTTCGACGGATTTGCCCTTTATCTCGTCCCGGTATTTATCGAAGACTTGACCACGTATCGTAAAGAGACAATAGGTAGCCGTCGGCCCCATGTCCAGTTCCGGGATGGCGACATGCATTTTGATGCCCTGTGTGTTTGCCCCCGTTTCGATAAGCTTCCATATCACCTGCTGCCAGGTGCCGGCCGGCCCGCCCGGAGCGGCCGGGTGCAGGTTGATGATATCGTACCTGTTGCACATGACCGGCGTGGTGACGAGCATAAAGCCGGCCAGGATACACAGGTCGGGGCGGAAAACTTCTTCAGCCGCTTGATGACCTCGTTATCGTAATCGATACGCCACTGCGGCAGGGGCTGTGACAGGTCAGGGTTAGGCATACTCCGCATAGCGCGGTATTTTTGATATGAAAAACTTACCAGGGGTAGCCCATAACCCTGCACCATATCCAGGTACCGGTCGGTGGGTTCCGTCTCGCCGCGCTCGCGAGTGCAATAAACAAACTCAATTTCGGCGTCCAGCTCCCCTGATACAATGGCCTCCCGGGTCGTTTTCAGGAGCGCCTTGGAACCCGGGCCCCGGCCCGTGGAAAACCAGCCGATTTTATAGCGTTTGGCCATGTTCACCCTATCACACGCATCCTGCTTTTCAGCCTGGCCCAGACACTGAAGCAATGCACGAAGATACCCGACCTTTTCCCGTAAATCCTGCCGCTGGCGACAGATTTTAGAAAGTCTTGTGGCGTGTCAAAATCCGGCATTTCGATATAGGCGTTGCCAATTTCCAGAATGGTATGCGCGTCACTGCCGGCGCCGCCCGGAATATGATGTTCCGCCGCGAAGGCTTTCGCCTTGTCGGTATTGGCGGGAAAAGGGCTACGCGAGTTGAGCACCTCCATGAGGTCGATATCCCCGGCGATTTCATTGATAATCTCGTCTTTCAGGGCGGAGCCGCGTATCGTCTCAAAAGGGTGGGGGATATTGACCAGGCCGCCCTGCGCCCGGATGCGCTTTACCGCTTCGCGCGGTGAAATTCCGCCTTGAATAGTCTCTTTGAGGAACATCCCCATGATTTCGCCGTGGGTGGTCAGGATTTCCTCCGCCACGATGACTTTAAAAGGGGCGATTTTCTGCATTTCCAGAGCCCCTTCCGCGGTGCCGTGGTCAGCGATGGCGATGCAGTTGACGCCCAACTCCTGGCAGCGCGTGATGATTTTGTCCAGGGGTGTCTGGCAGTCCATGGAGTACCGGGTATGGATGTGAAGGTCGGCTTTCAGCAAGGCAACATCCCCTCTTTCCATTAATACTTAATTTTGCTCGCCCGGGTGATAAGTCTTACTTTTCCATTTTTTAAAACGACCGTGTCTTCAATCCTCACGCCGCCCCACCCCGATAAATAAATCCCGGGCTCGATGGTAAAAACCATGTCCTCGGAAAGTATATCTTTAGAGCCGGGGCCGAGGCGGGGAGACTCGTGCTCGGCAAGGCCGACGCCGTGCCCCAGCGAGTGCCCGAAGGCCTCGCCATAGCCGGCTTTCCGGATAACTTCCCGGGCGATGTTGTCAGCCTCCAGGCCAGCCATACCAGCGCGGATTTCAGCGCTGGCCGCCATCTGCGCTTCGAGAACAATATGGTACACCTTTTTAAATTGAGCGTCCGACCGCCCGGGGCAGACGGTGCGGGACAGGTCGGTGGCATACCCGCCCACTTTCGCTCCCATATCTATCACGACAGGCTCACCGTCCCTGACAGCGCGGTTGGATGGCCTGTGGTGAGGCAAGGCAGCGTTCGGACCGGAAGCGGTGATAATCTCGAAAGGCAGCGCCTGGCTGCCGTTTTCCCGCATGTTCTTCTCTAACTCCCAGGCGATTTGTTTCTCGGTCAGGCCGGCTTTGACGCTGGCGGCAACGACATTAAAAGCGGCATCCGTAATGGCGGAGGCCTGTTCGATAAGGCCGATTTCCCCGGGTTCTTTGACAGCACGGAGGGACTCCACCACGTTAGTAACAGTCACCAGCTTCGCGGTAACGCCTTTCTTTTTGAGCGCATCCTGCAGCTGGCGGTGGAAGCTGACCGTAATTTCGGCGCTTTCAAACCCCAACCTTTTAACGCGTGAATCTGCCACCAATCCCGGAAACCAGTCGGCCAGGTTGCCACCGATACGCAATATTTCAAATTCCGGGGCTTCCCGGGCAGCCTGCTCAGTGTAGCGGAAGTCCGTGGCCAGCACCGCTTTATCAGGCGTGATAAACAGGTAACCCGCGGTGCCGTTAAAGCCGGAGAGGTAGCGCCGGTTCTCCGCCTGCGTGATGAAAATGGAATCGATTTTATTTTTAGCGAAGAGGCGGCGCAGCTTTGATACCCGCTTATTCACGCTGGCCGCCTTCTGCCTGCGCCATGGGGTGGGCAGCGAGGTAGATACGGCGCGCCTGGCTCCGCGTGACGTGGGTGTAAATCTGCGTGGAAGAGAGGTCGGCGTGGCCGAGCAGCTCCTGCACCACTTTAAGGTCGGCTCCGCCATCCAGTAAATGGGTGGCAAAAGTGTGGCGCAGGATATGCGGGTGTATTTTTTTATTGATACTACGTGAATATTTGGTCAGGATTTTCTGAACCCGGCGCGCCAGGATACGCTCGCCGTAGCGGTTGACGAACAGCGCGTTACTTTTTTTACCGCCGAGAAGCTCGCGGCGCCCCTGATTGATGTAGTCGTTCAGCGCTCGGGCGGCCGGCGTGCCGATCAGCACGACCCTCTCTTTAGAGCCCTTGCCCCAGACACGGATTTCATTGGTGGCCAGGTTTATCTGGTCGAGGTTCATATTGACCAGCTCGCTGACGCGCAGGCCGGAGGCATACAGAAGCTCGAGCAGGGCGCGGTCGCGCTGGCCGTGGGGTTGAGAAAGGTCGGGGGATTCCACAAGGCGTTTGGCTTCGTCCACGGTGAGAAAAGAGGGCAGGCGGCGGTCAAGCCTGGGGGAAACGGTGGTGGCCGCCGGACTGGCCGTCACCAGCTCCTCGCGCATAAGATAGCGGTAGAATGAGCGTATGGCCGAGAGCTTACGCGCGATGCTGGACTTGGCAAACTTTTGCTCCATGAGGTAAGCCAGGTAGGCGCGCAACGTCAGTTTGTTGACATCTTTCAAAGTTTCTATTTGTTTGCCGGCGGCGAAGGTGAAAAACTCCATGAGGTCGCGGGTATAGTTGCGGACAGTATACGGCGAGGCGTTCTTCTCCGCCACCAGGAAGGCGAGGTATTTATTGAAGACTGCCTCGTTTTGCATAGATTATTTCTATTCCGCTCTCGGGGGAAAGGGTGAAATAGACTAGGACTTCTCTTCCGCCTTCGCCTCTTCCACCTTTCCCTTGTATTCACATTTGGTGCACCAGGCCTGCTTACCGTGCTGGGTGAGCAGCCCATTACAGCGAGGACAGGGCTGGGGCAAAGGCTTGAAGCTGGTGATAAACTTGCATTTCGGGTAATTGCCGCAGCCGTAAAAAGTGCGCTTCTTTTTACTTACCCTCTGGATAATTTCGCCGCCGCAATCGGGGCACTTGACGCCCAGCTTGACCTGGAACGACTGCGTATACTTGCAGCCGGGGAAACCGCTGCAGGCCACGAATTTACCAAAGCGCCCCGTCTTGACCACCAGCGGTTTGCCGCACCTGGGACAGGCCTCGCCGGTCTTTTCGTCCTCGATTTTCACCTTCTCGGCGGTCTCGAGCGCTTTTTTAAGGTCTTTATCGAAGGGGGTGTAAAAGTCCTGTATCACGCTTGGCCACCGGCGCTCTTTGCTCGCGATGTCGTCGAGCTCATTTTCCATATCGGCGGTGAACTTTATGCTGATGATGTCCGGGAAATATTGCACAAGAAAATCGTTCACCGCGACACCGAGCTCGGTGGGCTGGAAAATACCCTTCGCCTTGGTGACATAGTCCCTTTCCTGGATGGTGGAAATCGTCGGCGCATAAGTGCTCGGCCGGCCAATTCCGTACTGCTCGAGGATCTTGACCAGCGTCGCTTCGGTATAGCGGGGCGGGGGCTGGGTAAAGCGCTGCTCCGGGAACAGTCCCAGCAGCTTCAAGATTTCACCCTTTTCCAGGTGAGGAAGGATGGCTTTACCCTCTTCTTCAACTTCGTCCCGGCCTTCGCTGTAGAGCGCGATGAAGCCAGGGAAGGTATTGACCGAGGCGGCCGTCCTCAATAGATAGTCCTGGTGGTCTTTTGCCTCGATATCCACGGTGGTATTTTCAAACAGCGCCGCGGCCATCTGGCTGGCGACCATGCGCTTCCAGATGAGGTCGTAAAGGCGCAGCTGGCTGGCATTAAGGTATTTTTTAATCGCCGCCGGTTCGCGATGGATGCGGGTGGGGCGGATGGCCTCGTGGGCTTCCTGTGCCCCCCTGGTCCGGGCGGCAAAAACGCGGGCGCGGGGCGGCAGATATTCCTGGCCGTACTTCTGCTGGATATATTGGCGCGCCTCCGCAATAGCGCTATCGGCCACGCGGGGGGAATCGGTGCGCATGTAGGTAATAAGGCCGACGTTACCTTCATCGCCGACCGGTACGCCCTCATAAAGCTGCTGGGCGACCGCCATCGTCTGCTTGGCGGAGAAGCGGAGTTTGCGCCAGGCCTCCTGCTGCATGGTGCTCGTGGTGAAAGGCGGGGCCGGCTGGCGCGCGGCTTTCTTCGTGGCGACCTTGAGCACACCATATGCTGCTTTTTCCAGAGCGCTCTTTATTTTTGCCGCTTCTTGCTGCGTATGGACATCGAGCTTTTTCCCGTCGATAAGCCCCACCAATGTCGCCCTGAATGGCTTCTTTTTATCAATCTTGGCCAGCTCCGCCTCGATGACCCAGTATTCCTCGGCAACGAACTTCTCGATTTCCCGCTCTCGGTCGACGATAATCTTGACCGCTACCGACTGCACCCGGCCGGCGGAAAGACGCTTTCTGACCTTTTTCCAGAGCAGCGGGCTGATTTTATAGCCCACGAGCCGGTCCATGACGCGCCGCGCCTGCTGTGCATCCACGAGTTCCATATCTATCTGGCGCGGGCTTTCGAAGGCCGACTTCACTGCATCGTCCGTTATTTCCCGGAAGACCACACGATGAAATGGTTTTTTATCGGTGCCGGTGACCTCGGCCAGGTGCCAGGCAATAGCCTCGCCTTCACGGTCGGGGTCGGTGGCGAGAAATACGACGGAGGCGTCTTTAACGGCCTGCTTGAGCTCGTTGACGAGCTTGGTCTTGTCCCGGGGTACAACGTATTTCGGTGTAAAACCGTGCTCGATGTCCACACCCATCTGCCCGCGGGGCAGGTCGCGTATGTGCCCAACCGAAGCCTTGATGGTATAACCTTTGCCAAGTATTTTCCCCAGTGTTTTGGTCTTGGCTGGCGATTCCACGATAACAAGTTTTTTACTCATATTTATCAATCAACTCTCACCCGATATTCCTCGCGCAGCTCCCGCGCCAGGACGTAGTTCATCGAGCCAACCTGCTTGACGAGCCCTTTAAGCTCCATCATCGCCAGCGTGCCGCTGACCGTGGCCGCTGGCAGGCCGGTTTTACGGCATACCTCGTCTATATGAGACGGCTCGGCGCCCAGGTGCTTCAACAACGACGATTCCGTTTCGGATTCGGGCAGTATCTCGCGCATTTCCATTTGCCGGGCGACCGTCATCAGGTTCAACTCTTCCATGATATCGGTATAGGTGCGCACCAGCTTGGCCTCACCTTTTTGAATCAGGCGGTTAACGCCCCGGCTGGCCGGCGACAGGATGCTCCCGGGAATAGCGAAAACTTCACGGTCCTGCTCGATGGCATCGGCGGCGGTAATCATCGCCCCGCTATCATCGTCCGCCTCGGTGACCAGCACGCCCAGGCTTAAACCGCTTAAAATCCGGTTGCGGCGGGGGAAATTTTCCGCGCGGGGCCGTGTGCCGAGGGGATACTCGCTAAGCAGGGCGCCATGTTCCATAATATCCCGCGCCAGATTTTCATTTTCCGCCGGGTAAACAGTATCCAGTCCGGAAGCAAACACGGCGATGGTGCGCCCTCCGGCTTCCAGGGCGCTGCGGTGGGCGATGGTATCGATGCCGCGAGCCAGGCCGCTGACAATGGTAATTCTGCTGCTGGCCAGGTCCGCGACAATCTCTTCCGTCACCTGCTTGCCGTAGACAGTGGCCCGCCGCGTACCGACGACCGCCAGGCAGTATTCGTCATCTGGTATTAACGCGCCGCGGACGTAGAGCACGGGCGGGTAGTCATAGATTTCCTTTAAGCGGCGCGGGTAAGTGCTATCGTTGCAGGTGAGCACCTGGATGTGATGCTTCTGTAGCTTTGCCATTTCATCATCGGGGGAGATTTTATCGCGCCACTGCCCGATGGCCCGCAGGGCCACACTATCCAGACCGGCACGTTTCAACTCGCCGGGCGAGGCCTTCCAGGCCGCTTCCAGCCCATTGAAATAGCTTTCCAGCTGCGCCAGCCTCACGCGACCGATGCCGGGGATATTATTAAAGCCGACCCAGTACTTAATATCAGAGTTCAAAGTAATTTAATTCTAGCACAGGGGTAGACCCATGACAATTTGAGCCTGCGATAAGGATAAAAGTACGACAGGGGATTGATTGGCATAATGATAGGGTCAAGTCATACCTGTTTAAACTTTCACGAAGCCAAAGCGCTTATTTTTAGCCGTCATTTTGATAAAGTGCCGGAGGCTTTTTTCAAACATTTCCTGCCCGTGGCGCTTTCGGCTTAAGATATAGGCGATGCGGACACGCTGGTAGCTTTCCGGGAATCTTTGAAAGTTCTCCCAGGCTAGTTTATCGGCCTGAAGCGGTTTTAATATTTCTGCCGGGATGATAAACTCTTCTTCCTTTGCCGTAGCAGGCTTAAAAACATGGGCGATTGCATCGAGCCCGGCCCGGGTCATCTTTTTTTGAGCAATCAGCTTAAGGACCCTTTCCTTGTTCGCCTGGGAGAGGCTGCTGTTCTTTTTCCGCACCGAGAATCTCTGGGCAAAGCGCTCCGCGTCGAGCTTTTTTACGGTGCTATCAATCCAGCCGAAACAAAGAGCTTCTTCCACCGCGTCATTATAGGGAATACGCGGCTTACCAGTTTCTTTACGATAGTAAATCAGCCAGACTTCTTTTTCTTTATCATGGTTTTTAGCCAACCATGAGCGCCAAGCCCGGCGGCTGGCCACATATAGCGTTTTACCTATTTGGTTCGGCATTAAAAAAAGTGGCGGAGAGGGTGGGATTCGAACCCACGGTAACCTTACGGCTACACACGCTCTCCAGGCGTGCCTGTTAGACCACTCCAGCACCTCTCCGCGGTACTATTGTAGCAGAAACGGGTTTGCCATTTACAGAGGGAAACGGAGAGGGTGGGATTCGAACCCACGCTCCGATATAATCGGAGACCGCTTTTCGAGAGCGGCACCATCAACCACTCGGACACCTCTCCAAGCTACATAATGTGGTAAAGTAAGCGCTATTGAACTTTAAAAAGAGACTAACTCAAACATGGACGCTATCATTATGCCTTACCGGAGACGTATCGTCAATCGTGGTGAAAGAAGGTACGATGTTTTTATTTTGCTTTATAAAGTGCTAGAATGCAGGCAACTAATTTCCTAGTGAGGAGGTATTAATGAATACTACAATACCTGTTCTTGATTTTGTAAAAGGTATTATGACTACATCAGCCGCTTTTATTACAATTGCTGGTATTCTTTTTGCTTTTGGTTTTAGAAAGAAAAATTTTGATGAATTTTCAGGTTGGGAAACTTTTTCTTGTTTATTTTTACTTTTTTCTATATTAGTCGGAGCTGGAGTAATTGGCTCTTCATTGTTTTGGTTGAATTCTCCTGCCAATGCTCCTCTAAACATTGCAAAATATTTTTTAATCGGGCAATTTGCTACCTTGTATATCCCAATTATTTGCTTAATTGTCAGGCTTGGCATTAAAGCCAAAAACTAAATAAACCTTGACTTAAAAATAAGCTTATAATCTTTTATTTTAATATTTCCTGTCGGATACTGTTGTTTACCTGTAATGCTTCGTCAAACCGCTTGGCTGCGGCTTCCTGGAGTCCGGGGGTTACAAAAATGGGTAGGTATCTAGCGTTATCGCTACTGTTGAATGTCCTGGACGCTCCTGGACTACCTTGGGGTACCCTGTTTCAATAATAGGCTCGCATGGGTTTGTCGTGCATCATGGAGACGGATAACCTTGACACCCGCCTTGACTGTCAGGTCGGACACCTCTCCCCGGTCGCAAGTAAGCTAATTGAGCCTAAAGCTCGGATACTTTCACCAGTTTCTGGTAGTCAACCAGAATGCTCATCGCGGCACTTTCACTGGCGACGCCGCCCTCCGCCGCCGCGGCCACCGGATTCAGCCCGCCGATTAATATCACCCCAACGCGGTTCAGGTCGATGGGTACCTCGCAGACAGGCTCGCTGATACTTCCAATCATGTAGATGCCTCCCAGGTTGGCGCGCTTTAACTTGGCCTCCACCTCCCTGGCCACAGGCTCGCAGATGGCGGGTATCTCCCGGTAGTTCGCCAGTATCTCGCCGTTACCTTCCGCAGCCACCTTAGCTACCGAAGTCATATTGGCCCTGATGAATATTTCCGAGGGGTCGAGGGAGCTACCGGCATAGTGGATAAGCTCGACAAATCGCAGCGGCTGGTAGTTTCGAATCTGCAATATGCCGCCAAATTTAGAGTCGATGGGCACACCGGCTTTCAACAGCGTGCCGTTGACGATAATGCTGCAAACAGTAGCCAGCGCCGTCTTTCCCTGGGGAACAACCAGGTCGCCCAGGGTTTCTCCTTCATTGGCGACGACCACTAGGTCGCTGACGCACAACCCCGCCTGGAAAATAGGTTTCATCAGCTTCAACGCCTTATTGAAATCCTCCTTGCGGAAAAAAGAGAGATTGGCGGGTACCATCCCTACGCGTTTGTCCAGGTCAATGTTGGTGCGGAAGGCAAGCATTTCAATTCTCGATAGAGTCAACCCCACTTTATGGGAAACCATGGCCTTTTTCAGCTCGGCTTCCCCGAGCTCGGTAATCAGCCTGCCGTCCCTCCGGCCTACCAGCCGTGTCAGTCCCCTCTCATCCATGAGTCTAAGGTGATACCTGACGGCCCTCTCGCTTAGCCCGATGCCCATGTCCTTAAGTTTTTTGGCGATAACCGTAGAGCCCACGGCTTCACGAGAGTCTTGCAGCGTATTCAGGATTGCCAAGACCTTCCGTTCGACATCTTGAGTTTCAAATCCCATAGTAACCTCCGGCGGATAGTTACTCCAGCCAAAATTATTATAGTATAAAGAACAAAGTCAATGCCAACAGGGGAGAACAGGGGCGGGGTCCGGCGGTTAAATAGATTGTACCGGATATCATGCAGGTATTCCACCGACCCGACGATATCCGGCGCAACGCTTTCCAGGTATTGAATTACAGCCTTAAAACACTATTTCCCGTCGAGGATTTTTATAGCCTCTTTCCGGTAGGCATTCATCAGGTAAGGAATATCGGTGATTTTAGCGCACTCCTCGGTCAGCGACATCAGGTCGCTACGGCTGATAACCGGTACATTAAAGCACCTGGCGCCGGCCATAATCTGCTGCAGTCCCACCCTTATCTTTTCAGCGTAGCTGTAGACGCCCAGCGCGCCAAGAGGTAGGTTCTTCATTTCTTTAGCGCCAACCATGTCCTTGACCTCTTCGTAGCAGACGAAGATTTCCTCCGGCGTGGAGCCGAACTGGCCGACCGTATTGGGCAATTTACCGTCCTTAATCCACTGGCCGATGTTCTTGCCTACCATGCCGGGAATCATCAGCGCGCGCCCCATGCAGACCGCTTTAGCGAATGGTGCGCCCAAGGCCAGCGCCTTGAAAACGCCGTCTTCGCTGCTGAAGCCGCCGCCGAAGGCGATATCCGGCACGCGCTCGCCTTTATCGGCCAGTCTCTGGCAGAACTCGTAAGCGGCCGCGTGCAGATAGAGACTGGGCATGCCCCACTCCTCCATCATGCGCCAGGGGCTCATGCCGGTGCCGCCGCCAGCACCGTCGATGGTCAGGAGGTCAACCCTGGCCTTCGCACCCCATTTAATCGCCATGGCCAGCTCGCGCAGGCTGTAAGCGCCCGTTTTAAGCGTGATGCGCTTAAAACCCAGACCGCGCAGCCGCTTGATTTCCGCGTAGAAACCGTCTTCATCAATGAAGCCGAGCCGGCTGTGGCGCTCGAACTCTTTCAGTGAACCGTCTTTAAAAGCCGCCTGACTGACAGGACTGGAGGGGTCGGGGGTGACGATGTAGCCGCGCTTCTGGAGCTCCCGCGCGCGCTCAAGGCTGCCGACTTTTATTTCCCCGCCGATACATTTAGCGCCCTGGCCCCATTTAAGCTCGATGGTGTCCAGGCCGTGTTTCTGGCTGACGTACTCGGCTACGCCCAATCTGGTGTCTTCCACGTTCATCTGAACGAGGATTTCACCGAAGCCGCGGTGATAGCGCCGGTAAATCTCGATGCGGCGGTCCATGTCCGGCGCGGAGGTAATCTTACCTTTTTTATCGAGCTTCAGCGCCGGGTCAATACCGCAGACGTTTTCACCGCAGACCAGGGTCACGCCGCTTAAAGCCGCGCCCACGGCGAAGTGCTCCCAGTTCTTACGGGCAATCTCGGTAGAGCCCAGCGCCCCGGTGAATATCGGCATGGTCATTTTGACTTTCTTGCTCCAACCATATTCGGTTTGTGTATTGACCTTGGTGAACAGGGCAGTATCAGAATCGCCCTTAACGCCTTTGGGCAGCCCCCTGGCGCCGAGCGCATAACCCTGGATATTGAGGTGCGAGTAATCGACGGGATAGTCTTTATCGCCTCCGGCCGTGATTTCCCCGAACGGCCCCGGGTAAATCAGCTCACGACTGCGGAAGGTGGCCTTGAACACTTCGCAGTTACCGGTGCATCCATCGATGCACCGGGAGCAAATTCCGCTCATCGGCGAGACGTTCCTTGAGCGGTTGGCGGTCCTGGTGGCGTCATTGGAATTTGGTCTTTGCAGGTTCATGCTTCTTTTTCCCTTCCCTGTATTTTTTTTATTTTTACTGGTATAATGTACCCGTTACAGACCTTCGCCACGGCAAAAAGTAAGTTGCCTTATAAATCATACATTGAGCCGGAATAAAGGATGGCATAAACACACTTAACATAATATACGACATATGGTAAGTGTATTCCGTGGCTAGTAAATAGTAGCATTCGCCTTCTTTTTTGTCAAATTAATGACAATATCGCCCCTGCGCAAACGGAAATTAGTGTGAAGATAAATAACCGGGGGCTGATACTTACCACATTCGGCAGATAACAGCCCCCCAAAGAAACCTTGTTATTCTATTTTTTTATTTGCCTGCAGGCATCGGGAAACCTTGAGATTTCAGCGCCTTTTGCAGCGCTTTATAGCCAACTTTCCTCGGTTCAACTTTAGCTTTAACCGCTAAAGCCGCCGCCGTCCCGGCCGCCTGTCCCGTTGCCACGCAATGAGGAATAAGGTTGGCCATGTTATTAGCAAACGGGTCCGAGGAAAAGCTACGCCCGGCGGTAAGGAAGCCGTCCACTTCTTTGGGCACCAGCGCGCGGTAGGGGAAACAGGCCGCCGTCGGTGTCTCACCGGGACGCGCCATACGCGCGAACATCACCACGGTATCTTCATGCACCTTGGGTGAAAACAGGTCATCCCGGGTGAGGGTGTATTCTCCCGAGAGGCGCCGGCTGCCCCTCGTGCCCAGTTGCGATGCGGTGTCCATGATAAAGCTTTTATCGTAGCCGGGCATGTTGGCCTTGACGAACTTGTGCCATATCCGCATCGCTTTCCTCATGTTGACCTCCACCCAGGTAAGGTCTTCGACATTAGTTGGGCTGCGTCCTTTAATCCAGTTGTTCACCCAGATGACATCGGCGCGCGGCGTGGCCTGGGGGACGAGGTGGTAAGGGTTCATTATGCCCGGGTTCAAAGCCGCTTTGAACCCGTCGCTCCAGATAGCATCCATTTTCTCTTTCAGCTCTTTATGTTTTTCCGGCTGCTCCATGCGGAACCTCGTAAACTTTGTGACATCGACGTTACCCACGCGGAAGACCAAGGCGAGCTGCGAGCTCCTCAACTTCGGGTCGACGGCATCATCGAAAGCGGCACCCGCGGACGTGAAAAGGTCGCCATCGCCAGTAGTATCGATGATGACTTTGCCCATTATCGCCATTCTGCCGGACTTACTTTCAAAAGTGATACCCTTCACTCTGTTTTTCTCCACGATGGCGCGGCTGGCCCAGGAATGCAGCAGAAGCTTTACCCCGGCCTCTTCAATGAGGTCATTCAGAACGCACTTGAGCATTTCCTGGTCGAAATATACCGAGTACCTCATCCTATCGGCAATCATGCCGAACGTGCGCAGCGCCCAGCGCTTGATGATTGCCGGGTCGGTCGAGCCAACTTCTTCCCTGGCAGGATGCAGGCAGCCGTCCAGAGGTTCGCACCTGTCCACCCACTCCTGGCAGACTCCCACCAGTTTCCACGGGTCAATACCGGCGAACACCTGCGGGACCATCAGTACCTGGCCGCCGGTGGCCATGCCGCCAAGGTGACCGTACCTTTCTACCAGGATTGTTTTAGCACCACTCCTGGCCGCCGACAGCGCCGCCCCAATGCCACCCGGCCCGCCGCCGACCACTACCACGTCCGCCTCGTGGAAGACCTTGACATCCATGGCCGGTTCGCGAATAGTCCTGCCCGTTGAAGATTTTCGTGCCACGGCTAACCTTCCTTCATTTCTTCATTTGAATATTTACAACTCGTGGCAATTATAATCTATAAACGCTAGCGGTTTCAAATAATTTTTAAAATAGTATTTTAATATTTGAACATTAATATCATACTGTTGCTTTAATAAGTGGTGATTTTTTATCGGCAGGTGATTATTCCCGATTATGGCAATTTTTTAAGGTTACGGCTTACTTCGCTTTTAGTTTTTTTGTCCAGGCAACCAGGGCATCTAACAACCCGCGAATCAACTCTTTTGTTTTCTCGTCAAGCAATTTTCCTTTTTCATCGAATTTCTGTGCCGCGAAGGTAACAAACACCTCCGGCGAATTTACGGGAAACATTTTGAGAAAGACGAGCGATTGCCGCAGGTGATACTGCGCTCTGGCCCCTCCCAGCATGCCTGTCGACGCGCTCATTATCGCCGCAGGTTTTCCCTCCAGCGCATTGTCGCCGTAAGGTCTGGAAGCCCAGTCGATAGCGTTCTTAAGGACACCCGGAACCGAATAGTTGTATTCCGGAGTCACAATCAATATCGCATCGGCCGTTTTAATTCTTTTCTTGAATTCCTTCACCTTTTCCGGCGATGAAGACTCGAAATCCGCATTAAAAGGGGGAATGCCGTCGAGCTCAAAGGTTTCAAGACTCGCGCTGTCCGGTACGAGCTCACCAGCCGCCCGGAGGAGCGCCCGGTTATAGGAGCCCTTACG
>JBEKDL010000025.1:0-25978 GCA_050014355.1 Dehalococcoidales bacterium
GGCGGCTGGGGTATGGACATCTGCTCGAGGAAAAGCTCGAAGCGGCGGCGGTCGCTGGCGAGGTCGATGGCGTCGGCGCTGGAGCCGATAATGGGCAGGCCGGCGCGGGAGAGGGGCTGCGACAAGTTGATGGCCGTCTGCCCGCCGAACTGGACAATGGAGGGCGGGGCGCTGTTATCGCCGCCTTCGTTTTCCAGGATGTCCCGCACGCTTTCTTCGTCGAGTGCCTCGAAGTAAAGTCTATCCGATGTATCGAAGTCGGTAGAGACGGTCTCCGGGTTGGAGTTAATCATGATGCTCTTATAGCCGGCGCCCTGGAGCGCCCAGGCGGAATGCACCGAGCAGTAATCGAACTCGATGCCCTGGCCAATGCGGATTGGCCCGCTACCGATGACGACGGCTTTTTTGACGTTTTCCGGCAGGGCCTCGTTTTCCTGCTCGTAGGTGCTGTAAAAATAGGGGGTGGCGGCGTCGAATTCAGCGGCGCAGGTGTCTACCATCTTATAAACGGGCTTGATTTTCCATTCCGCGCGCATCTGACGCACCTGGTCGGGGAGCCTATCTCCCAGCGTGCCGATTTGCCCGTCGCTAAAGCCGAGGCGCTTGGCCCGGCGGAGGAGGTCGGGGCCCAGGGGCTCGGAAAGCAGCGTCTTTTCCATATTGACAATGTTCTGCAGCTTGTCCAGGAACCAGAGGTCAATTTTCGTGTAATCGGCGATGGCCTGCGGCGTGATGCCCCGGCGCAAGGCCGCCATGATGGCCCAGAGACGCAGGTCGTTGGCGGGCATGAGCGGGTAGGTCTTGAGGTCGTGCCCGCGCTCCCAGGCGGGGTCTTCCCAGAGGAGCGTCTTCTTGCCGAACTCCAGCGAGCGGACGGCTTTCTGCAGGGCCGCCTCGAAGGTGCGGTCGATGGCCATGACCTCGCCGGTGGCTTTCATCTGCGTGCCGATGACGCGGTCGCCGGAGGCGAACTTATCGAACGGCCAGCGCGGTATCTTGACGACGACGTAGTCGAGAGCGGGCTCGAACGAGGCCATCGTCTTGCCGGTGACGGCGTTTTTAATCTGGTCGAGCGTTTTACCGGCGGCTATCTTGGCGGCGACGCGCGCGATGGGGTAGCCGGTGGCTTTAGAGGCGAGGGCGGAGCTACGGCTGACGCGCGGGTTGACCTCGATGACGTAGTATTTTTCGCTGTTGGGGTCGAGGGCGAGCTGGATGTTGCAGCCGCCTTCGATTTTCAGGGCGCGGATAATGTTGAGGCTGGCCGAGCGCAGCATCTGGTACTCGTTATCGGTGAGGGTCTGGCTGGGGGCGATAACGATGCTATCGCCGGTGTGCACGCCCATGGGGTCGAAGTTTTCCATGTTGCACACGGTAATGCAGTTGTCGGCGGCGTCGCGCATGACCTCGTACTCGATTTCCTTCCAGCCGCCCACCCATTGCTCGAGCAGAATCTGGTGGATGGGACTGGCTCCCAGGCCGATGCCCGCTTTCTCGGTAAGCTCTTCCAGGTTATAGGCCACCCCGCCCCCCGTCCCCCCTAAAGTGAAGGAGGGGCGGATAATGAGGGGCAGGCCAAGCGTTTTAGCTGCTTTTTTAGCCTCGGGCAGGTTATTGACGCTGGCGCTATCGAGCATGGGCTCGCCGATGGAGTCCATTAGTTTTTTAAACAGCTCGCGGTTGGACGCGTTGCGGATGGTATCTATCGAGGTGCCGAGCGAGCGCACTTTATATTTTTCGAGCACGCCGGCCTCGGCCAGCTCATGGGCTAAAGTGAGGCCAGTCTGCCCGCCGAGGGTTGGTAAAAGGCCGTCCGGGCGCTCTCTTTCGATAATGCGGGTGAGCATTTCCACCGTGAGCGGCTCGATGTAGACGATATCGGCGATGTCTTCATCGGTCATGATGGTGGCGGGATTGGAGTTGACCAGCACGGAGGTGACGCCCTCCTCGCGCATGGCTTTGCAGGCCTGCGCGCCGGCGTAGTCGAACTCCGCCGCCTGCCCGATGATGATGGGCCCCGAGCCGATGATTAAGACTTTAGATGGTTTAAGTGTCAAGATTTATGCTCCTTGATAAACTACTTCGTTTTTTCTGCTACGAACTTTGCTATTATGCTCGCTACAAAGTCTTTCGACCCATAACAGAAGCGTAGATACCAAGTTAATTTTAAACCATATCGTTTTAATCTTGCTTGTAAGTGTTTAATATATTTAGCGAATTGCGCATCATATAATGACTGGATATCTGGATTATTGTTAATCTCACCCATCAATAACAACCCCCTCGGCTCAATAATTCTCTGACTCCATTGTGAGCGAGGAGGTATTCGTAGAATTGTTCGCGCAGAACCAATTAAATTCAAGGTTAAAACACCTATGGGAACTTTATAAGACTGATTATTATATGCTGCGGAAAAAATGTTGAAATATGCATAATTTACATCATTTGGATTATCTAACCTTGCTTCCATAAAATATCCATCCAATTTAATCTCATCGGCCACTTCTATTACAATTTGGCGGAAATTATTAACTTCTCCGATAAGCTCCATTTCCCAATCTTCTAATTTCTCTTTAGTCATCTTCACCTTTCACCCCCTCGTTCCCCCTCTCCGCCTGCGGAGAGGGGGAGGGATATGGTTGAGGGGCTACGCCCCTCTAACTCCTCTTATATGGAGGCCCCGCCTCCCTTAGACCCTCCGCTCACCTGTCATTGCGAGCCATCCCGACCGCAGTCGGGAGGCGCGGCAATCTCCGTGATGCATTTAAACCGATGGTTGAGATTGCTTCGTCGCTTCGCTCCTCGCAATGACAAATTATCATTTATTACTCTCCTCCATCATCCCCACGAACTTCTCGAACAGGTACACGTTGTCCAGCGGGCCCGGCGACGCCTCGGAGTGGTACTGGATAGCGAAGAGGGGCAGCTCCTTGTGCTTCAGCCCCTCCACCGTGCCGTCGTTCAAATTAATGTGCGTCACCTCCAGCTCCTTGCTCACCGTGGACGGGTCGGCGGCGTAGCCGTGGTTCTGCGCGGTGATATAGACGCGGCCGGTCGCCAGGTCGCGCACCGGGTGGTTGCCGCCGCGGTGGCCGAACTTCAATTTAAAGTGTTTCCCCCCGAAAGCGCGGTGGATAAGCTGGTTGCCGAGGCAGATGCCCATGATAGGCTTTTTCCCGACGAGCTTTTGCACCGTCGCCACGAGGTAGTCGAGCTTATCCGGGTCGCCGGGGCCGGGCGAAAGCAGGATGCCGTCCGGCTTTAACTTTAAAATTTCCTCCGCGCTGGTAGTGCAGGGGACGATGGTCGTGCGGCAGCCGTGGCCGGCCAGCAGGCGCAGGATATTGTATTTTAGCCCGCAGTCGAGGGCGACGACGTGGTACAGCGCTTTATCGCCGTCTTTCCACTCGTACTGTTTATCCGTGGTCACGCCTTTGACGAAATCGATATCGCCGTAGTCGGGCGCCTTTTTAATTTCCTTTAAAGCCTGGGCGGGCGTTTTCGACGAAGTAATCATGCCCATCATGACCCCCGACGAGCGTAAGCGCCGGGTGATGGCGCGGGTATCGACGCCCCAAATCCCCGGTATGCCGCCCGCCGTGAGGTACTCGTGTATTGTCTTGTTTTTTAGATAATGACTGGGCAGGTCGCATTCCTCCCGCACGACGAAGCCCTTCACCTGAATGCGCCGCGACTCATCGTCTTCCGCGTTCGTGCCGTAGTTGCCAATGAGGGGATAGGTGGGGATTAAAATCTGCCCGGCGTAGGACGGGTCGGTGAGCATTTCCTGATAGCCGGCCATGCTCGTGTTAAAGACCGTCTCGCCGATGGCGTCCGTTTCGACGCCGAAGGAAAATCCTTCGTAAGTAGAGCCGTCCGCCAGGACTAATAACGTTGTCTTAGGCATGATTGTTCTTTATCCTTTTTCTATCTGTCATTGCGAGCCCCGATTTTATCGGGGCGCTGCAATCTCCATAAAGCATTCAAACCGATGATTGAGATTGCCACGTCGCTAACGCTCCTCGCAATGACAATAATCATTTCACCTCTATTTTCATCGATTTATCCGCGTAGACCGGCATCCCCAGGTAAAGGGTCGCCATGACCTTGCCCTTGAGCGTCTGACCCGCCAGCGGCGTGTTCTTCCCCTTGGAAGCAAACTGCGCCGGGTCGACCACCCACTCTTTGTGCAGGTCGAAAATACAGATGTCCGCCGGCGCGCCCACCTCAAGTGTGCCCAGCTTTTCATAGCCGAGGACGTGCGCCGGCCCGTAGGTCAGCGCCGCTATCAGGTTGTTTAAGGTTAGGTCGCTTTTAAAGACTAGGCCGACCAGGCTGCCCAGCGCCGTCTCGAAGCCGCTGATGCCGAAGGCCGCCTGCGAGAAATCGCAGTTTTTTTCGGCGGCGGTGTGTGGGGCGTGGTCCGTAGCCACGATATCGATGACGCCGTCGTTTAAAGCGCGGAGCAGCGCTATCGTGTCCTGCTTCGTCCGCAGCGGCGGGTTCACCTTGGCGAGCGCGCCGTATTTCAAAACATCTCTATCGGTCAGGGTGAGGTGGTGGGGCGTGACTTCCGCCGTCACCGGCACGCCCTGCTCTTTAGCTTCGCGGATAAGCTCCGCCGAGCCCGCCGTGCTGACGTGCGCGATGTGGATGTGCCCGCCGGTCTCTTTCGCCAGGTCGAGATCGCGTTTGACCATCTCCTCCTCGGCCGCGACCGGCATGCCGCGCAAACCTGTCTTCAGAGAGACGACGCCTTCGTCCACCTGGCCGCCCTGGGTCATTAATAAATTTTCGCAGTGGTCGATTATCGGCCGGTTGAAGTCACGGCTGTATTCCAGAGCGCGGCGCATTATTTCCGAATTACTCACCGGCGAACCGTCGTCACTGAAAGCAATGGCGCCGGCCATCTCCAGTTCGCCCATGTCTACCAGCTCTTGGCCTTTACGCTCCCGGGTAACGCAGCCGATGGGCAGCACGCGGGCAGACGCCTCTCTCGCCGCGATTGTCCTGACATAGCTAATCATGGCTTCACTGTCCAGCGGCGGGTTGGTGTTGGGCATGCAGCAGATGGTCGTAAAGCCGCCCCGCGCCGCCGCCAGCGACCCCGTGGCGATGGTCTCTTTGTCCTCGTAGCCCGGCTGCCGGAGGTGACAATGCAGGTCGATGAAGCCCGGGCAAACGATGAGACCATCGGCGTTAAGTATGGCGTACTTTTCCTCGGGCGGGGCGCCATCGCCCAGCCAGAGGATTTTTCCGTCTTTTATCATCAGGTCGGCGGTCTTATCGATTTCCTGCGAGGGGTCGATAACGCGCCCGCCCCGGATAAGCAATATGTCTGACATCGCTCTAGTGATGCCCTCCTAAATAATGACTTGGCTTGAAGCCGCAGGCCGCGGCTTCCTCTTCGGTATTGAAAACAATCAGGTTTTCCGGCCGGATGTCTTTGGCCCAGTGACTACCGGCGCTGTGGTATTTTTTAGACTCCACTTTATCTTCATGCGGCTCCGAACTGGCCACGAACTTCGGCTCGAAGCCGTGCTCGCAGTAAGCGCAGCGTAGGGTTAAAGGATTAGTATTCACAATTTTAAACTCCGGCTTCAGGTATTTTGTCTCGGTTGCCTGAATCGAGACGCACCTCGGATTGGGACATGCCGGACTCGGTTCCTGCTGATAGAGGGGGTAGGCAGTCGGGGGAGGTGTCTCCACTTCCGGCACCGTGACCTCTTTAACGCCCAGCAGCAGCGCCATCAGCGCCATCCTGACCGGGACGCCGCCGGCGGCCTGTTTGAAATACATGCTGCGCTCGTCAGCATCCACCTCGTAAGCCAGCTCATCAACCCTGGGCAAAGGATGCATGACCATCGTTTTCCGGAAAGCCTTGCCCTGGAGCAGCTTTTTATCCACCACCGGGTATTTCTCCTTTAAAGACTGTCCCTGCTCGCTGGCGGTAAAGCGCTCTTTCTGCGGCCGGGTCACGTAAAGCGCGTCCACGCCACCTTTCAGCTCTACCTGGACGCTGAAGTCTGCCATCATCGCCAGCTGGTGGGGGCTGTTCGGCGTGGTATAAATGGCGTCGATTGGGAAGAGGTTGTCTTTATTCTTCTGCTCGGCAGCTTCCAGCCTTTCCACCTCGCCGCCGTACTCGGTAACGAGTTTATCGATGACGTGCTGGGGTACTTCCAGTCCCGGGCTGGGGCAGAAAAGGATGTCCGCCCCGAACCGCGCCAGGGCGAAAATCAGGGAGTGGGTGGTCCGCCCGTATTTGAGGTCGCCCCAGAGGGCTATTTTAAGTCCTTTGATGGTATGCCGCTCCTTGATAATGGTATATAAATCCAGCAGTGTCTGGGTGGGGTGCTGGTGTCCGCCGTCGCCCGCGTTAATCACCGGGATGCCCGCGTAATCGGCGACGACCTTCGCCGCGCCTTCCCACGGGTGGCGGATGACGATGATATCGGCATAGCTGCCGACTATCCTGGCCGTGTCCGCGATGCTCTCGCCTTTGGCCAATGAGCTCGCCCCGACATCCGAGGCGGTGATGACCGCGCCGCCGAGACGGTGCATGGCCGCCTCGAACGAAAGCCTGGTCCGGGTGCTCGGCTCGAAGAAGAGGCTGGCCATAATCATGCCCTGGCAAAGGCCGTGCTGCGCTTTCATGTTCGCCGACATTTCGTCGGCCAGGGAAAAGAGTGCCAGAATTTCTCCGTTGGAGAGGTCGTCAATGGTCACCAGGTTTCTCTTCACCAGTGTCATATCAGTTCCTCCCTTCCCGATTTTATCGGGGGCTCGGTTTTTCCTGCCGCGCTGGCACCGTTATTCCCGGTAGGTGCGCTGACGATGGCCACTTCGTCCCGGCCGTCGGTCTCCACCAGACGCACCTGGATATCTTCGTGGCGAGCGCTGGGGATGTTTTTGCCGACGTAATCAGCGCGGATGGGCATCTCGCGGTGGCCGCGGTCGATGAGGACCGCCAGCTGTATGGAGCGAGGGCGCCCCAGGTCGATGAGGGCGTCCATGGCGGCGCGGATGCTGCGGCCGGTGTGCAGCACATCGTCGACGAGCAGCACGGGTTTGCCATTGATATCCGATGGGATGTCGGTGCGCGGTACGTTTTGCGCGCCGTTGCCATTGAGGTCGTCGCGGTAGCGGGAGAAGTCCAAAGCGCCCACTTTGAGTCTGGATTTCTCGTATTGCTCAATACTATCGGCCAGGCGCTTAGCCAGGGGATATCCGCGGGTGCGCAGCCCAACGAGAATCAGCTCGCCGGTGCCTTTATTGCGCTCGATAATCTCGTGGGCGATGCGGGCGAGCGTGCGCCGGATGTCCTCCGCCGTCATGACGATTTTTTCAGGCATAAAAAACCTCTTGCTCCGGCTGGCAAGAGGTACGGGTATGTGTGTTCTATTGATTCCCCTTGCCAGCCTCACCGGACTGGCTTAAAGGTTCGGTTGTGCTCCTTTTAACGTTTCTTTTAGAGATTATAACAGAAAAGAGGGAGGGGGTAAAGGGGGTGTAAATTTTGGTAATGTATTAATATGAAAGGTGCAAAGTCTGACTTATGCTAAGTTAAATAGTAATCATTGGTGGTTGCCTACCTTTGCGACTGAAACAGGCAAGACAAGAACAAGAAGAATTCAGGCTAAGATGAGCCAATCCATGAACCACATTGTTCTCTGCATCAAATTTAGAGGCAATTCGGTCGAAGTCCATTGTCATGCCAGCGTGATAACGTCCGTAAATTGCATTTGCTATGAAATCAGCAAATTGTAACATACGAGAATCCTGAGCAGGGGCAAAGTAAGGAACATCAGTGACATTATGAAGTTGCCCCCAACGCGTACCTGTTTCTCGAATGCGTTGGGCTAAAAGAGCCAATGTCTTCTGGTATCCAGATTGAGCCAAGACTATGAGACCGCGCTGCTCCTCTGTACCATCTGTCTGAGCTGTACGGTTACAACGGGATAAGAACATATCAAAACGACTTACTACATCCTCAAAGGCAATCTCATATGGGTCTTGATGGCGTAATTCGGCATATCTACGCTCAATTGCACAACCAAACAAGATTCCTCGCCGAGCGCAAATGATTTCCCAGAATCTTGTCTTGATTTCGCGTCGTTGCTCAACCGTCAGTTGATTCCATGGTGGATCTAATTGTGCGGAAGGTCGAGCGTGTAATTTAGTGGCATGAAAATGGATATGCCCCTTTTCGTCCGGGAAATATTTGGCTTGAACCTGGTCTAAGTCCTGACTAAACCAATGAATTTCTCTCTCAAAAGCAGCGAGGCCAGCTAACACAAAGTAACTGGCCTCTGTACCGCTAACACCCGACTCATCAAGATATAGTATGTAAATACTTATCTTTCCTTTGAGGAGTAGAAGCAGTCAGCTGAGATTTGCATCCCAACGGGCTTAGCTAGCAGCCCTGCCGACTGTTATATATTATAACAATTTAAACGGTTATTGTCAATAAGTATTTATTACTAGTAGCTCTCGATGCACAACAATTCTACGGTCCATCTTGCTTCCGACGCTATAATAATCTATAATTTCTCTTGGCGCAGGGGTGTAGCTCAGCTGGTAGAGCAGCGGTCTCCAAATTCGAGGTTAAACGTCCCAAAGTGTCATTTTACGTTTGAATTAGAACTACTGTGTTAATCGTCAAAATCCTGTTTTGAAGCTAATATACCTTTGTATTACCATCAGTCCCAAACAGTTTAACGCCAAAATAACGCCAAATTGTCCCACCAGCGGAGCCGGTGAATCTTTATTGTAGATTCGCTAGTGCCCGGCGCTTTTATCTATCGCTGCCTTGAATTCCTCCACGTCTCCGGGCTCTGCCTTCAAGATATCTGCAAGTTTTCGTATTGTTCTTAGTGATGGCAGCCAGGCTCCCTGCTCTATCTTGTTGATCGTGCTCGCAGACACACCGCTTTGTTTTGCCAGTTCCTGGACAGTGAGTAACTTTCGGGACCGCGCTTCTCTTAAATTCATATCACCAGAATAGCACATACTACTAGAAATGTCAATATAAACTACCAAATATATACTACTAAACTATTGACAAACTGGCAGATAAGTAGTAGAATGATGGTAGATAAGTGAGAGGGGGATACGGAAATGACAGCCTTAATAGCGGAAAGAAAACCCCAGACCCAGACAACCGAGATTCTTACCTGCCAACACTGTGGATATACCGGGGAGGATGTTATCACGATTACGGAATATGTGGGCGGCCAGGGATATGTTACCCGGACTTGCTGTGCTGATGAAGTCGCCTGCTGGGCCCGTTGGGACAAGACTAACGGATTTGAAGACACACCAGCTATCAAAGAAATTCAGGCCAGGGAGGTGAGACATGGCAGAGCGATGTAAGTTGAAAGTTATCGAAGTCAAAGAGCCGCGCCAGGTGGGGCAGGCTGAAGTCCTGGAGTTCCTGGCTACCGGCGACCCTGGAAATAAGACCCTGAAGTACGGTGCCTGGACTAAGATACTCTACGAGTACATCAAGAAAGGTGCCGTCATCGATGCCGAGATAGAGACGAAGATATCCGATAAGACGGACCCGGGCGGTGAGCACTATGTCAGCCGCCGGATCATGCAACTCTACATCGATGGCCAGCCGGTTATCAAGAAAGCCGGTACCGGCCGTGCCTGGGGAAAGTCCCCGGAGGAAATCAGGATTGAGCGGGCCAGCATCGAGGCCCAGGTCGCGGTCAAAGCGATCACTGACCTGGAGGCTGCCGGCAAGACCGTCCGGACAGAGTTGCTTATATTGAGAGACGCCTGGCTGAAGAAAGCATTGAAAGGGGGGTAAATTTTGAGAGAATGACCAATGCGGGCTGTCCCATGTATAATAAGGATTTTAAGGAGGGAATCGAAAATGGTTACCAAAACAGAAGGATATATTAATCAGAGTGGTCTACAATTCAAAGTAACATGGGAGGAACCGGAAGGGCACAGGGAGAAGATTCTTAATTCAATCTTAGATGATATTGGCCTTTCGGGAGAATCCCGGGAAGCAACCCGTAAGCACCTTATTGCTATGATCGATAGTGACCCGATGATGCTCGATATTGGAGTCGATGAGCTTTCAATATCTGCTTCTACCTACTCCGAAGGATTTGAAGACGGCATGTCCCAGCCTAAATCTTCTCAACAATGATAAGAGGGCTGGCGGCTCCAGGTTTATAAGGGCCCGACAGAAAGCGCCGGCGGCACCTCGAGACGGCGAAAGGCTGCGAGTCTGACGCGAAGCATCGCCTGACCGAGCTCTTGGAGAAAGTAAGACTGGGGAAATAATCTTCCCAGCTTGAGAAGTAAAAAGTAAGACTGGGGAAATAATCTTCCCAGCTTGAGAAGTAAAAAGAAAGAAGGGATAAAAAACATGACAACGAAAAGAAGCTATCAGTTACACTGGGATAAAGATGACCCGGCCACGCCGGCATTGATCGAGCCGCTGCTGGATGATATGGGGCTGGGGGAGGATGGCGGCAAAGATGAACTGGAAGCGCGAGAAGCAACCAGGAAATATATGGTAGAGTTAATCAAAGAGGAACCCGGTGAGTATACGATGACGATTATAGAAGGTGAGGCCTCTTCCTTCTACGAAGGATATCTCAGGGGAATCCAAACACGGAACAAGGCTTAGTCTTTTTTAATCGCTCCCAGCCTCATCTCATCCAGCCTGGCACGCCAGAGACGGGGCTGGGAGCGATTCCTTTGCGGGGGCCTTTTCAGAGAGTGTCTTTCTCCGGTTCCTCTTCCAGTTCTTGTAGGTTGTACCGACGTGCTTTTTATAATGGCAGGACTGATATTTCCCACAGTCCAGGCAGTTCAGCCACCGCGGGCATGGCCCGCTGCTAATGTAGCTTACGGCCGATTTGATGCAGCGCCTGATTTTAGGAACTTCAATATCCAGATGGCGCGCGAGATCTTCTTCCGGTATGCTTCTGCAGTAATAATCTTCGACGAGGTATCTGTCAAGGCCACAGCGGGTGAGTCGACTGTCTATCTCGGCGGCCAGTTCTGCAGACTTGGTAAAATACGCACTGGTTCTTTGAATGCCTGTTTGCACTACCGGACTATCGACATAGCCGCTATTTTTCGGGTCCGGGGGATAATGGCCGGCCCGTAGCATTGGAAGGTGAATGAGCAGGAAAATCATTTGCTCATAAGTGAACCGTATATAGCGTGGAGCGAACCAGGGAATATCCGGTGATTGCGCCGGAGGTGCCTGCGAATCGACGGCCGGATGCCGGTGCGCTACTGCGGGCATTTCACTTCTAGCCCCGCATTGGAGGCAAGCAAGTTCATCTTCATCAATAAAGAGCCTTCCGCCGCATCTTTTGCAGGTCAACAGAGATGAATTTTCTAGCAGGTCCATCTTGCAGCGTGTTTTTCCAGCTTTCTTTACCTGTCCACTTTGTCCATTTTTCAAAGGAAAATTACATTAATATCGCGCGCGAGGATTATTTCATGAGAAATTTCACTTTTATTGCGCCTGGTTAAGGCAATTTTTCTTATGTCTGGAAAGCGAACTCCGGGACACGCTAAACTGACTCTCAATATCGCGTAAAGGCTTACCGTTTTTCAGTAATCCGTTTATTGTCTCAACATCGGCATGAGAGCAGACACAGCAGGTCCCTACCTCGATTTCAGGATCATCCTCTAATACCAGGAGCCCTTCAGCTTTACGAAGCGGCAACTGGGGCAGTCCCTTTTCCATGTCCGCCAAAATACCACGGGCCCACTTCAAATTGATAAAAGCCCGGGCAGCCATGTCATCTGAAGAGACCGTTCCATCCTTCATACGTAAGAAGGGACAGCCTACGAAGTCACTACCCAGATAATCGGCGGGAGTACCTCTCACGTTCCAGGCAAAATTCTGGATATCGCTGAAACCGGCATAGCAGTTCTCCTGGAGCTTGGGAAGTTCCTTTGCCCTCTCCAGAATAAGCGTCAGAGCCTCTACGATGCTGTCTCTCGCCTTCAAGAAAGCGTCTATTGCTTCATTCTGCTGTTTTACTTTTTCCTTGATTTTGGCAGCTTTGTCTCTTAACTTCTGCCTTTCATCCGCTATCTTTTGAAGCTGCTCACGTCTTTCATCCATACCAATCTGGGCTTGCAATTCTGCCTCTTCCTTTAAAAGAGGTGCCGGGTCCTGACCTGTTTCGAGCGCCTTAACTATTTTCTTTTCTATCTCTGCGATCGTTGTCATTTTTGTCTCACCTCCGAAAATTGGTGGCCCCTGGTGGCAGCGCAGGAAGCATAGGGCGGCGAACGATTCCGCCCTCTAAACTGCCACCAGAAAGGCCATGTCTCTTGCCTTTATTTATTTTACGAAGACAGCCTTAGCAGGAAGAGCTTTCCGAAGAGGCTCATACTGGGTAGGAGAGGACCCGGGTATTTTGCCAAAGCCTCCCTACCAAGGCTGGAGCTCCCTTTTTACCTCACCTGCAGCGCTACAATTACCTCTTGAAGCGTGTTATAAGGTTTTTCGTCTGTAATCCTCTCGAGAGACCTTATTGCTTCGGGCGGCGCGTTCGCTGCTTTGGCGCAGTCCAATATCTGAGCCTTTACACAAGGATATTTCAGCTTCGCAATAAGCATCTGGATATCTCCAACCGTTAAAATCTTCGGCTTGGCACCAGCTCCAGGATCCCCTATGACAGGATTCGACTCCCTCCACTCGCCGGTAACTGCGATTTCTAACTCGCGCTCGGTCCATTCCGGGTGCATTCGCCGAAAGGCTTCTTTGAGTTGGCTGTCAATAGCCGTCTTCCTCGAGGAGGCTTCAAGTTGACTTTTCACCGGTGATTCAAGGGGGTAGAATTCGCGGATTCTCACATTGCTAACCCCGGAATCACTTCCTACTTCACTGATGAGGATTAGCTTTCCATTTTCACCTATTTTGTAATTCTTCATTCTTCCAACCTCCTTTTAAGTTACCCCCAGGACACGCGCTTTGGTCTTCTGAAGATAGTAGAGCTGTTTGGCTATCTTGTTGACGTCAGACTCATCCCGGACCGTGAGCTGCGCGATATGGAAATGCTGCGTGATATTGCCGCCGGTGCCGGCCGGTGAAATTCTCTCCGGCTGGCCGTTCGCCGCGGCTACGGCATACGGCTGCATCGTGGAAAGCCTGGTCAGAAGCGTCGGTTCGGTTATCAGGCCGCCGGTGTCGTAAGTCGTACCCTGTGGAAGATATGATTCAGTGACGAATTGCTTTTTTAAATAAGCGACAAAACCATCCCACCATGATTGAGATGAGGGAGATGACGCAGGTGTGCCCGGAGTCTCTGTTGTGGGCGCCGCTAATCCTAAATCTACAAGCTTTTGATGTATTGTATCAGCATCAGCACCCAACTGCTCCAGCCCCCAGGTGATGTTTTTGATGCTTATTTCAGCGGCAGTTTCCATCCCGGTAAAAGCGGCCGGGGAACTACTTCCTAAATTTTGTATCGCTGCATTGGCGTTATTTGCCGCCGTTGCTTCATTGGTTAAATTACCAATCAGGTCCTTAACTGCAACGCCGGCCAGAACCGTGGCGGCCGCCATACCCGCGAGGATAGCCCAACCTGCCGGGCCCATAACCACGTAAACGGCTACCTGCGCCGCTACCTGTGCATAAAGCACCGAAATATAAGACCACAATGCCGTAGCTCCTGCGACTAATCGTGGGATTAACTGTGCCGTTATCGCCAGCGATGTGAGACCGATGGCCGTGGCTGCCGCCCCGGCTACCGTCGCGATGATAACGAACGCATCCTTTACCGCCGGGTATTCATTCAGCCAGTCCATAAAGTCAGTGACGATAAGCTCCAGATTTTTTATCACTGTTGTTACCGGCGGCAAGAGCACGCCGCCGATATCCTGTGATAACAAGACAACTGTGTTCTTAAACTGGGTGAAGGGGTTGGCAGTAGCTTCGGCTGCGCCCTTTACTCTCTCGAAGACATATTCAAGAGCTTCCATCCCGGTAACGCCTTTGGGAATGTCAATACCGAACATGGTTTTTAAACGTGTAGAAAAACCGTCATAGGCATCGGCAGCATATCTGGCGGCAGTAGTAACGTCCATATTCCCGGCCGCGGCTAAATCGAGAACTCCCGGCAGGGCTTTCATAGCGTCAGAGTAACTTCCCGTCATTATCACCAGGCGGTTCAGAGCGTTGTAGACATCGTTATTAGAATAGCTGGTCAAAGACATCTCATTTTGAACCAGGGCACTTATTTGCCCGCTGACGGAATCGTAGCTGACGCCGATATTCGCCATGGATTGAGCGAGCCGTGCCTGCGCTTCTCGTGCGTTTTCCGCCGCAAAAACCGATACAGTTAAAGCGCCGGTGATGGCCGCTCCCAAGCCTGTCCAGGCAAGAGCGCCGGCCTTGATGTCATCTGTCATCTGCTGCGTGGCCTGCAGGGTCTTGGCCTGTATGTCCTTAAGAGCTGAATCGTAATCACTTACATTCAGTGACATCTTCATTACAAGGTCCCCAACGGAAATGCTCATCGCTTTTTCTCCACCTTTATTCCTGCCTGTTGGAAAAGCTCTTTATCAGTTACCCTACGCGCACCTTCGCTGCCGACGCTCTTAATCGTATCGAGATCCCTCTTCTTTCTGGCGATGAGTTTCTCGAGCATGAGATTGAAGAGCTCGTCGGTCCAGTTGTTGACGATGTAGTCCGGCGGCAGGTGCCACTCGGCCAGAATGAACTCGAAGACATCTCCTATTGTTCCGGTCTGGGAGCTATCCGCTTCATGGATTTGGCGAGGCTGGTTACCAAAGGGAAGGCCACCTCGACTATCTGCCAGAAAGCCGTGGCCATTTCCATGTCAGATGCCTGGGCTAGGATTTCCTCCCGGTTCAGTTCCCGGGCATAATCAAAGACCAGGTCGACTATCTGGTCAGGCATAACCACCAGCGTAGCATTCAAGGTCTCCCTGAACTCATCGGGGTTATTTGTGATTGCCTTTGGAATTTTGGCGAGGATTTTGATGAGTTTCTGCCGCCATGCCCGCGACTCCTTGATTACCAGCAGCTTGACCAGGTATTTCTGGCCGCCCAGGATGAGCTCCAGCGGCGCCTGCGCTATTTTGTCGTCTTCGGTGCGTTTCGTTGCTTCTTCTACCATTCGTCTTCTCCTTTTTAAAAATTATTATTATTCATTTCACGTAAAATAAAAAAAGGTGTATCGGGGGACCATTCCCGCGAAATACACCTCTCTCCTTTTGAGTCAGTGCCTTAAGTTGTGTTTTTTACTGCTTGATTTTTACCTTTTCTCCTTCACTGTGCTTTAGATATACGATAGCATAATCTGAGACAGAAATCAAAACTTCGCCCCAGCCGGCGCGCTTTACCGGCTCCAGGTGCTTGATGATGAGCCGGATATCTTTCTCGGTGACCAGCGATTCAGCCACTTTTTATCCTCATCGCCATATTATATACACTATTTTTAGGCAAATTTCAAGTGTTAAATTGACGTTTAGTGCTCTAAATGGTAATATTTATTTATGCCGTATGAAGTCCAGGGAAAAACAATATTCGACTCCCGCGGGTTGCCGAGGTGCATCGTCTGCGGTGCTTTCGCGCCTTTTTATTGTGATTACGAGATTGAGACCGGTAAGACCTGCGACGCGCCGCTGTGTGGCCGGTGCCGTTTCAACATGGGGGTAAAGGATTATTGCCCGGAACACGCGGGGAAACCATGCCTAAGGTAGATTTAGAACAACTCCGGCGCGAGATACGCCAGCTTAATCGGCACCAGGCCCTCTACAAAGTCCTCAAAGATGAGCTGGGCCAGCTTGGACATTGGAAACTCAAGGCCAGGGGGGATCCGGTTAAAGCCTTTCATTCCCGCGGTAAATAGAAGGCTCGCAGTCCCCGGGCGACGGGCCCGAAGGCAGCGGCGGCATCAGCGAGTCCTGGATATCGGCGAGGTGGCTTTCATCAGCCTAAATTTCAATCCTGGGGGCAGCCAGGGGCGAACGGTCAGTTCTAACCGCCCATCCCTGAAGCTACTAGGCTACTTTTTAGATGGCAGCCGCTTTTCACACCGGGGGCATTTCCAGGCTTTACGGGGGCTTACCGGCTTTCTCAAGGGACTAGTTCCAGCTGGCCAGCTTGGGCTCACAGGTTGGGAAACACCGGCCGGGTTATTCCTGGAAAGCGGTACTGGGGAAGCCGACGGCGCCGGCCGGAGCCGCCGGACCGTCCAGCCATCCAGTTCCACAGTCGACGGCATTCATCGTGCTGGATTCCCGCCACCGGCCGCGGCGCGCAGTTTTCCGGCGGGGGCGTCCAGAAGCCGCTGGCGCTGCGCCTGGTGGCCATGGCAAGGCGAGCTGTGCAGCGGTGGTCTGGGTTGATATCCGTCTTGACCTCGATGAAGATGATGCGGCCGCCCAGTCCGACCGGCTGCTGTCGTTATTTGCTCTTGAAAGTCTTTCTCTAAAACGCTTTTCACGTCTGCAGATTCTACATTGAGCATGTCCATCTTTTTCAATATATTTATTCTCTTCATTTTGTTCGTGACCTCTTTTACATAAACCCAGTTTATGTAATATTATAGTTGGTGCTTTTCCTCGCAGACTGTTTTCTTTCCGAGTCACGGCTTCTAGATGTTCAGGATTAACACACCAACGATTTCTACAAAGATGGTCTATGGTTAATCCATCTGGAATTTTTTCTTTTAATTTTTCATACATCCATCTATGAACTAATAAGACTTCACTATCACGTCCTGCCCCGTGAACACGTGCATATCCGGCTTTATCAAGAAATCCTGTCCATCGCCAACAACCATTAGGCATGATTTCAATTTTTTCTTTAATTCGTTCATCAAGAATTTTAAATATATACCCTTTTCGAGTCACTTTTTATCTCTCTTTTCTTCTCGATAGACAATCAGTTTCTCCCCACTCTCTTTTACTTCCTTGAAAGGCCCCCAGGGTGAGATACCCTTAACGAGGTAATTGGTTCTAACAGCATGGGTTGAGCATTGTGCTACCTGTGCGCCTCCGGCAATTGCTATTTCCCTGGGGATGCTACCCAAGCGGGTAATCTCCTGGTGCATGAAATCAAGCCAACGAATCTCGCAGATAGAGTTAACCTGCATCTCCGGGCTACCCTGCATGTAATCGACCAAGGTTTTAGGCACTGTCAGCCCTGTGTGTGCGCGCGTATGTGTATTCTTAGCACTATAGGTCGCCATGAGTGAAATGTGCTCTTTTACGCTGAGCGACCGGAACCGGAGATTGTGCGTTTTACAGGTCAGATGGATGTTTTCCGGGTTCCAATTTCTATAGTTATTATCGGCATGGTCGATTTCTAATTTTATAGCCGGCTCGCCGCGTTTTTGACCATGCTCAACGAAGCAGGCTATACAGTAAGGGCCATCGCGCTGTTTAAGATGGTCTTTGTGAGCGTTGTAGACGGCGCTCTGTGCTCTACCCGGCATGGCAGCCAGCCTCAACTCTATTTTTACCGGCCAGGAAAGCCTCGAGCTGGACCCGGGATACGACAACTCTCTTTTGCCCGAGATGGATCTGGCCGGGAAACTCTCCCCGCCGGGCCAGGTCATAACCAAGATTCCGGCTAATGCCGAGCAGCCGGCAGGCCTCCGGGAGTGTAAAAGTTAAGCGCTCTTCAATCATTCAACCCCTCCAGTCTCAAAAGCATGCATCAGACGCTCCTAACCTCTTCAGCGGGGAAGAGTTCGGCTTCTGGAACACCCAAGGCCTTGGCGAGAGCTTTACGTGCCCGGGGCCAGGGTTCCCGCTTACCGAGTTCCAGGTCGCTGATAGCGCTATTCGGTAAGCCGGTAAGAACACTAAGCTTAACTTGGCTCATATTCAGATCTGTCCTCTTTTTCCTGATAAAATTTCTCATTTTCCTCCCTCGGGTTATTGACTTTTGTATGTTTACCTATATAATATATACAGATGTTTTAATCTTACAATACTTTATCTCGGCTTTGTTGGGAATTTATTATAGCCAGGAATAAGAATTAATGGAAAATATTAAAAAAAAGAGGGGGAGACCCCAAAAAAAGGAACTGCTTTTACCATATATGCTTCAATGGGCGGAATCTAATAGAAAGGAATTGATTGAAGGGCAGAAAGGTCGAAAAGAGCTCATTCCCGAACTTCTGACATATCTTAAAAAGAATCAATCACAGGTCTCAACTACTGAAAAGACACTTCGAAAATGGCTGCCGGAAATAATAGAAAAGATACAAAATCCCCTCGAAGAAGACAAGCCCTGGAGCACAGCCACATTAGATGATTATCCTATACTACCAGAGGCACTTGCTTCAGTTCTCAAAGTGTGGAAATTCCGTCAGGGAAAGATGCCAACTTTCACCATTCGAGATGCGAAATGGGCTGCGCGATTCTCGGCAATTTATAAGGATACCGAGAGCCTCTACTACTGTGCTTATCAATATTCCGGAAAAGAAAAAGTTTATAAATTTCTAGGCTACGACTTTGATCCTGCAGAACTCGATAATTTACTTGCGAGCCCACCCTTCGGGGAATATGACTTTAGAGCTTATATTGGTCGCGCGATTCTCGGCAATTTATTGAGAATAGAGGTGGAAAATGAGAGGTTCAATAAGGCAAAAGGGTAAATCCTGGCAGATTCAAATATATACCGGCACCGGTCCCGATGGTAAACCGCGCCGTCACTTCGAGACTGTCCGTGGTCGCAAGGGAGACGCGCAGCGCCGGCTGACCGAGCTCCTGGCCAGCATCGATAAGGGCGTCTATACTCCTCCGGGAAGGCTCACAGTGGCACAGCACCTCCACCAGTGGCTTGAGGGGTATGTCAGGACTAACTGCTCGCAGCGCACCCTGGATGGTTATCAGAGCATCATTGAACGACACCTGGTACCCGCACTGGGACACATCCAGCTAAAGAACCTTCATCCCCAGATGATACAGGCTTACTATGGCCGGGCCTGTGGGGAGCTGTCGGCCCGGACAGTTCACCATCAGCACCGGGTGTTATCTCAATCCTTAAAATATGCCGTCCGCCAGGGATATCTCGGGCATAACCCCGCCGAACTGGTAGATCCTCCGGTGCCGCAGAAGAAGACCATGCGCACCTTGACCCCCTTTGAGGTCCAGGCCCTTTTAGAGCACGCGGAGAATAACTACTACTACCCGATTATTTATACTGCCGTCAGTACCGGCCTGAGACAAGCCGAACTATTAGGTTTAAGGTGGCGTGATGTCGACCTTGACCTGCTGTCTCTTTCGGTTAGCCAGGTGCTCTATAAGCGCCGTGGTGTCTGCCAGTTTAAAGAACCTAAGACGGAGCATAGCCGGCGCCTGGTGGCCATGACACCTAAGCTGGCATTATTTCTCAAGGACTATCTCGAGGACCGCCAGTTGCTTTATATGGAGCTCGGAAAGCAGTTTACCTTAGACGACCTGGTATTTGCCAGTGAAGAAGGTGAGCCGATCGACCCGGGTGTTCTCAGCCACTCTTTCAAGAGACTGGCCAGGGGCGCCGACTTGGGGAGCATCCGATTTCATGACCTGAGACATACCTTTGCCAGCTTGATGTTACTCCGCGGAGCCAAGCCGAAGGTGATCAGCGAGGCCCTGGGGCATAGCTCAGTAGCCTTTACAATGGATGTTTATTCTCATATAATTGAGGGGATGCAATCGGATGCTATGGCGCTATTGGATGAAGTGTTACCGGCGGGGAAAAATGGGACGTTTCGAAAAAATGACGCCAATTTAACGCCAGATATTTCCATTATGTCTAGTAAGCCATAGAAAATAGCTTCGCAGGGGTGTAGCTCAGCTGGTAGAGCAGCGGTCTCCAAAACCGCCGGTCGTGGGTTCGAGTCCTGCCACCCCTGCCACGTTTAGAAATGCCGAGGTGGTGGAATCTGGTAGACACGCCATCTTGAGGGGGTGGTGCGCGTAAGCGCGTCGGAGTTCAAATCTCCGCCTCGGCACCAGAATGGACGGGGTATGAAATAGACACAGCCCCTGTGATATACAACTTTTTAAAATGCCGATTTGCCTCCCTCGCCTGTTTCTGATATAGTTTTTGACATAACTAATCGCTTTTAACGCGGGAATTAAATGGCCGAACAGGCTCGGTTAGTCGATATTTACATCATGGGGCGGCGCTGCCAGGTGCCGGAAGGGCTTACCATCCTCACGGCGCTGGAGTACAGCGGCTACCGGCTGGTGCGCGGCTGCGGCTGCCGGGCCGGCTTCTGCGGCGCCTGCGCCACCATCTATAATTTCCGCCACGACCCCCAGCTAAGGTACGACCTCGCCTGCCAGAAGACCGTTGAGCCGGGTATGTGCCTGGTGCAGATACCCTACTTCCCCGCCCGGAAAGCTCTTTATGATTTAGAGAAAATGAAAGCCGACGCCGAAAAAATCAAGGCGCTTTACCCGGATATCGTAAAATGCTTCGGCTGCAATACCTGCACCAAGACCTGCCCGCAGGAGCTCGAGGTCATGTGGTTTATGGCCGACGCTTTAAGGGGCGATATTAAAGCCGTCGCGGATAGGTCTTTCGATTGCGTGATGTGTGGCCTGTGCGCCGCCCGCTGTCCGCAGGGGCTGGTGCCTTATAACGTGGCCCTACTCTGCCGCCGGCTGTACGGCCGCTATCTTTCCCCCGTTTCCGAACACGTTGAAAAAAGAATCGCGGAAATTGAGTCCGGCAAGTTCGATGCGGAGATAGAAGAGCTTAAGAAAGCCGGGAAAAAAGAGCTGCGGCAGAAGTATGCCAGGCGTGATATCGAACCGGCCCGGGAACAGCAGTGGGAATAAAAGGGAAGTAACCATGTATCCGGCTTATCTGGAAGAAAACATCCATCTTGTCGAAGATAAGAGGGTGAGGCGCCTTATCGAGACCATACCGCGCCTTGGTGAAGATGAAAAAACCGACCTGCTTCACCGGTACCACCCGGACTTCATCGCGAGTAGCATGCGCAAACTCAAGGTGGGCGTCAACAAAGGCGATGCCACCCCCATCGAGCTGGCGGACTTGCTGGAAGGCAACAGCCGGGTCGACCCGGACAAAATCGACCCCTCCAAACCCGATTATAATGTCGATGTATTGGTCGTGGGCTGCGGCGGGGCGGGAGCTTCGGCGGCTTTACTGGCCCAGGAGAACGGGGCCAGGGTCCTCATCGCTACCAAGTTGCGCCTGGGCGATGCCAATACGGTCGGGGCGCAAGCGGGGACGCAGGCCGCTGACCGGCCTAACGATTCCCCGGCGCTCCACTACCTGGATACCATGGGTGGCGGCCATTACGAGAATATTCCGGAGCTCGTGGAAACACTGGTCAAAGATGCTCCCTCGGCCATAAACTGGCTGGAAAAGCTCGGGGTAATCTGGGACAAGACGCCTGACGGCTCGATGCACGAACTCTCCGGCGGCGGCACCTCGATACGGCGGTTGCATTCCGCGCGGGACTATACCGGGCTGGAGGAAATGCGCGTCCTGCGCGACGAGCTGCAGAACCGGAAAATCGACTACATCGAGTTCGCCCCGGCCATCGAGCTTATACTCGACGATAAAGGGCAGATTGCCGGCGCTATCCTGCTTAACCTGGAAACCGGGGAGCTAAGCGTCGTCCGGGCGAGGGCGGTAATCATGGCTACCGGCGGCATCGGGCGGCTGCACATTCAGGACTTCCCTACCACCAACCACTACGGCGCCACGGCTGACGGACTGGTGCTGGCTTACCGCGTCGGCGCTGAACTGATTTTTATCGACACCATGCAGTACCACCCTACCGGCGCGGTTTTTCCGCTGCCGATTCTCGGCCAGCTGGTTACTGAAAAAGTCAGGACGCTGGGCGCGCAGCTCGTCAATGCCAACGGCGACCAGTTTATCATGCCTCTGGAGCCCCGGGATGTCGTGACTTCGGCCATCATACGGGAATGCCAGGAACGCCAGCTGGGGCTGCGGACGCCCCACGGCGAGTTGGGCGTCTGGCTGGACTCGCCGATGATTGATATCTCCCGCGGCGAAGGGACGATAGCCCGCGAGCTGCCCGCCATGGTGCGGCAGTACCGCCGCTTCAACATCGATATTACCAGAGAGCCGATTCTGGTCTATCCCACACTGCATTATCAGAACGGCGGCATTAAGATTAACACTGAAGGGGCCACCAAAGTGCCCGGCCTGTTCGCGGCCGGCGAATGCACCGGGGGCGTACACGGGCGCAACCGCCTCATCGGTAACTCCACGCTGGAGCTTTTTGTCTTCGGGCGGAGGGCTGGACGGGCGGCGGCCAGCTACGCTAAAGAGGTCAAGAGGGGCAGCCCCACGCTCGAGCACGTGCGCCGCTGGCAGAAAGAGCTACAGCGCGCCGGCCTGGTGCAGGTATATAAGAATTAAGCAATATCATATATCTGGAGAAAACACCATGCCGATGCCCGTACAGCGTGATATCCAAGAAATTGAAGCCATCCTTAATGAAGTCCTGAATACCAGGTGCCCGCCGGTTGGCCGGTGCCGCCTGCTTTCCAGCGGTTTCGGCATGGCCCACGCGCTGAACATTAGCGAAAATATCAGTGGGCACAAGGAGTGCCTCGGCTGCGGCAACTGCGTCGATATCTGCCCCTTTTTATCCCGCGAGCCGTCACGCCGCGAAAAAACAGAGCAGCGCACCTCCATGGCTCTGGAAAGTATCGTTGGGGAGGACTGCGACCTATGCGATGCCTGCGTCCTTGTCTGCCCCCAGGTGGATACAACTATTAAAAGCTATATCGTCAACCACCGCATGGTCGAGGCGATGTCCCGCATCGAGGGGAGAATCGGCGATGAAGATGAGCCTGATTTAGACTTGTTCCTGGAAGAGGCTCTGGATACGGATTGAACGGATAAGGTATTTGAATGGACTTCGAGCTGTCGGAAGAACTGAAAATGATACAGAGTCTGGCCAGGGACTTTGTCGATGAGCGGCTCAAACCGCTGGAAAGGGATATCCTTGGGCGTGCCGCCGACCTTTCCGACGCGCGCGCCTATCTCACCCCTGAAAAAGAGGAAGCCCTCGTTAAAATGGTCAGGGAAATGGGATTGTGGGGTATCGGAGTGCCCGGCGAATTGGGAGGCGCCGGTTTGAGCGCTTTGGGGGTCTGCCTGGTAGAAGAGGAACTCGGGCGCACGGTCGTCCCCTTCCGCTTCGGCGATGTTAATCCCGTTCTTTTCGAATGTACGCCCGAGCAAAAAGAAAAATTTCTGCTGCCGGCATTAAACTATCAAAAACGACCTTACGTGGCATTGCTGGAAACGGACAGCGCCGCAGACATTCCCTCCATGCGAACGAAGGCGGAAAGAGCGGACGGATACTTCGTCCTTAACGGGCAAAAGCTATCGCTCTCACGGCCCGGAGAGGACTATTTTGCCGTGGCTTTTGCCGCTACCGATAGGGGCGTTTCCTGTTTCCTGGTGGATAAAGGCACTCCGGGATTTATGGTCAACGGCAACACCGAAAAAACCGGCTGGCTTTCCCGGATACGAGAGCCGATGTCTCTCTTTTTTAAGAACTGCCGGGTGTCGGCGGCAAATATGTTGGGAGAAGAAGGCCGGGCATTTCAACTCGGCAAAAAATGGCTTCCGCAGCGCCGTATTGTCCGGGGGGCGCGTTGCGTGGGCGCCGCGCGCCGTCTGCTTGAGGAAGCGGCTACCCAGGCTGGTTCTGTTGAAACGTTCGGCAGGTCTATCATAAAGCGCACTAACGTCCAGGCAGCCCTCGCCGATATGGCCGTGCATATCCACGCGGCCAGGCTCATGGTGCAGGAAGCCGCCTGCGCAATAGATGTCGGCAAACCGGTACGGTGTGCCTCGGCCATGGTCAAACTATATACCACCCAGATGCTCAATACCGTCGCTGATAGGGTCGCCCATATCTTTAACGGGCCGCCTTATCTGGCCGGGCTACCCTTGGAAAGGCTCTGCCGCCGCGCCCTGGAAGCCAACGCGGTGGAGTTTGCCATGGAAAGGCAGAGGAACATCATAGCGGCGGATGTTACCAGAGGTTTAAAATAAACACGGCAGGCATATTATGAACCAGTACGACTACATCATCGTGGGGAGCGGTATCGGCGGGCTTTATACCGCCCTGCTCGCCCGGGAAAACGGCAGCGTGCTCGTTATCACCAAGGGCAGCATTGAAGACTGCAATACGCGGCACGCCCAGGGAGGCATCGCGGCGGCCATTGGCAAAGACGATACCCCGCAGCTTCATCTGGAAGACACTCTGAATGCCGGCGGCGGCCTGTCCGATGAAGAAGCGGTGCGCATCCTCACCAGCGAGGCGCCCGCCCGCATCGCCGACCTCGTAAATTTCCGGGTGCCTTTCGATACGCTTAACGGCGAGATTGCCCTGACCATGGAAGCGGCGCACAGCGTACCCCGCGTCCTTCATGCCGGCGGCGACGCTACCGGTGAGTACATCGAAGAAACGCTAAGCAAGGACGTGCGCTCGGTAGGACGGCAGATTACAGTTTTGGAAAATTTTCTGGTAACGGAAATTCTGGTGGAGAAGGACAGGGTCTCCGGTATCAGGGCGCTCGATTACCGAACGGGTTCCACCGAGGAGTTCGAGTGCCGTTATCTTATTTTGGCCACCGGCGGTGCCGGGCAGCTGTTTAAATACAACACCAACTCGAGTATAGCCACCGGCGATGGCATCGTCCTGGCTTTTAACGCCGGCGCCGAGATAACCGACATGGAATTTTTCCAGTTCCATCCCACAGCTTTGCGCATGCCCGGCGTGCCCCCGTTTCTCATCTCGGAGGCGGTCCGCGGAGAAGGGGGTATGCTGCGCAACTCCAGAGGATACCGCTTCATGCCGGACTACCATGAGAAAGGCGATTTAGCGCCCCGGGACATCGTCGCCCGCAGCATCGTGAACGAGATGAAAAAGACCGGTTCGGACAGGGTCTATCTTGATGTTACCCATTTGCCACCCCAGCTAATAACGACACGCTTCCCGCACATCTTCCGCTTCTGCATCGACCGTGGCCTGGATATCACCCGGGACCAGATACCGGTAGCTCCGGCCGCCCACTATACGATTGGCGGCGTCAGGACCAATAGCTGGGGGGAGACGAATATCGCCGGGCTGTTCGCCACCGGGGAAGTAGCCTGCACCGGCGTCCACGGCGCCAACCGTCTTGCTTCCAACTCGCTCCTGGAAGCTATCGTCTTCAGTAAGAGGATTATTGAGAGGACGAAAAGTAAGTCTAGAGAAAAGGCTCTCGCACCAAAGATTAAAGATTTGTATGCGTCGCTCGGCCAGCGGCCGGTGAATAAAGCGGTACCGGCCCCGGGCCTGGCTGTTTTACAGCAGACGCTTTGGGAAAAGGCCGGCATCATCCGCGATAAAGAGGGCCTGAACCAGGCGGCCGGCGTACTGGCGGCCTGGCAGAACTGCCTCCCCCGCCCCACCGACCAGCCTTCCTACGAGCTAGTCAGCCTGGTGCTGACCGGCCGTCTGCTGACGGAAGCTGCCTTCATGAGGGAGGAAAGCCGTGGCGCCCATTTCCGCTCGGATTTCCCACAGACCTCCCCCAGGTGGCAGTGCCATATCGTTTGGCGGAAATGAAACCTCTTGACATAAGCTGATATTCGCTATATAATCGCTTTATCCTTTCCAAGAAGGAGAGTAAATTGGCCCTTAACAACTGCAGGATACCATCGGTCATGAAATCCATACGGACTACTACGCCCGGAAGGGCTCATCGTGTCTCCGGTTCGAAGGTTAAGAGATATTAGCCAATAAAAAGGAGACGCGCTTGGAGCCCGGGTAATTTCCCCGGGCTTTTTTATTATTAACTGAAATAATCCTGGTAATTTGAATATTAAGGGGCATTTGCATTATAAATAATATGGAGTGAGTTAACCCAATTTGTTTCTAGAAGGAAAGTTACGTGGCTAAGAAAAGAAGAGAAGAAAAACCGAAAGAATATACACATAGGCAGCT
>JBEKDL010000026.1:0-21711 GCA_050014355.1 Dehalococcoidales bacterium
TGGCGGCTTTTCACATTCTCGGTCAGCCCGGCGGGCACCGTCTGTAAAGGATGCCTGGTTTCCCCGGCCATGCGCAGCAACCCGGGCAATGCCAGCTGCAGGAAGGCCATTTCATTACTGGCCGGACCGCCGGGCAGGCAAAAGACCGGTGTCTTTTCCCATAACCCGAAGGCCATACCCTTACCAGGGCCCATGCGCACATGGTGGAATAGCTCGCTCCAGCCCAGTTTATTCAGCGCCCCGATAACCAGGTCGCGTTCGCTTCCCCACGCTCCGCCGCTGGTTATAACAGAATCGACGCTGTGCTGATACTTCAATAGTTCCTTCTTGATAGCCTCTTCATTATCCGCCACCACGGAATTTACATAGGAAATACCATAAGAAGCCAGCCAAGCCTCCATGGTGACCATATTGCTGGCATAAAGCTGCCCGGGACGCAGCTTTTCTCCCGGCGCCACCACCTCATCACCGACACAGATAACCGCCACGTGAGGCCGGCGGTAAACCCGTACCTTACTGATGCCCGCCGCGGCCGCCAGTCCCAGGGAACCGGGTAAGAGTTTTTCGCCCTTTCTGACGATGGCGGCCCCCGCCTGCACCTCGCCGCCGGCACGCAATATATTACGCCCCGGGCCGGCATCCGCTGTGACACAGACCTCACCTGCCGGTGTTTCCTCGCAGAACTCGCCGGAGACCACTGCATCCGCTCCGTCCGGTATCGGCGCTCCGGAGCATATCTTCACCGCGCCGCCGCTTTTTACGCTGCCCTCGAACTTAACGCCGGCGAACGCGCTACCGAGCACCTCCAGACATACAGGTTTTTGTCTCTCGGCATAAGCTATATCTGCAGACTTAACCGCAAACCCATCTTTGAGAGAGACGTCTGCCGACGGATAGCTTACCAGCGCCGTCAGGTCGGCCGCGGCAATCCTGCCGACGCATTGTTCGAGCGAAACCTCTTCGTCCCCCACGGGCCAAACGCTGCCGCCGACAATATCCAGAGCCTCTCGAAAACCGACGTAGTCGGTACCTTCATCAATCTCATTAGAATCGGTCTTCATAATAAACTTTCTGCTAGATTGTGTTAATCCCAGTATATACTGCCCCTGCAGCCAGATTCAAATAAAAAATACCCTTAAAGCGGTATTGACTTTATGTTACCTTGAGAGTAAAATTCGCCATGTGTCAAAAATAAATCCCCGCAGGTTGCATCTTACGGCAAGTGCAATTCCCCTTATTCTGCTGGCTTTACTGCTGTGCGTCGGCGCTATCGTCCCTCCCGTTTCAGCGTCACAGGAACCGCTCCGCTGGATTAAAGTCAATATTCCCGCCGGCGGTGAAGCGGGCAACTGGGTGCTGGCAAGCGGCTCCGATGTTAAGCACCTGGCTTTAGCCAGCGATGGCACCCTTTATGCCGGCGTCCAGGGTCTGACCAACTCCTTGTACCGGTCTACCGATGGCGGTCTTAGCTGGGCTTCTATCGGGAATGTGTCTGATGTGATTGTGGGCATCGCTGTATCACCCCGCGACGCTAAAAGAATTTATTATGCTACGAAATCGGCGGTCTACCGTTCCGTCAATGGCGGCAAGACCTTCGCGGCGCTGCCGGCCAGCCCCGGGGGCGCCGGTACGGGCCACAAAGAAATTACTTCCGTGGATGTTGCCAGCCTCAACGAGAGTATCATCGCCGTCGGCATCCGGGATACCGATAGCGCTAAATATGGCGGCGTCTACATCCTGGATGAAAGTAACGCCGTTCCCGCCTGGATAGATACCGGTATCGGCAGCTATGATGTCTTTGCTGTGTCTTTCTCGCCTAACTACGCTTCAGACCGGCAGCTTATCGCGGTGACCACCAATGAAACAGATACTTTTATTGCGAGTAAAATCGGTGATGCCGGGTGGAATGCCGTCACGGACCGGGTAAAGCTGAACCGGGACAACTCTTACCCCCCGGCGTCCGTCGCTCTGGCGGGCTCGGCGACCATCGCTTTCCCCCGCGCCTACAGCGCCGACCCGTCCGCGGAAAAAAGCACCTTTTACGCGGGTATCAATACCGGCAATAATTTTGGAGATGTTTATAAGGTAGATTTCTCGGGTGCTTCTACCGGAACCACCGCGACAGACCTTAATGCGGGCCAGCTTTACGGATACAATGATATAGATGTTGCGGGGCTCGTTGCCGCAGGCGATTATCCCGCTGCCGTTCTCATCGCCGGCGAGGCCCATACCGCCAGGACTTACACCAGCATCGACGGCGGCCGCACCTGGACCAAGACCCGGAAAGAACCCACCGGCGATATCGCGACCGGCATGCTGGCTGCCCCTGACTTTGCTAAGTCCGGCCGGGTATATATTGTGACCAGCGGCGTCAACAGCGCTTTTTCGGTGACCCGTGATGCCGGCGTGACCTGGAACCAGCTTAGCCTTATCGATACAACTATGGATAACATCATTGATATGGCGCCCTCGCCGCGTTATACCAGAGACAACACTCTTTTTATGCTCACTTACGGCGGTGGTCCCAGTCTCTGGCGCAGCCGGAACAGCGGCGACAGCTGGGAAAGGATATTTGCTTACCGCCCGGGAAGCGTGGATGAGCTGAAGCTGGTCAGCTTGCCGCCCCAGTACGGCAATGACAGCAGTACCGTGTTTGTGGCCGGGGCTAGTAACGGCAAACCTGCGGTATGGCAATCGGCTGATGATGGGCAGAGCTACCGTTGCCGGCTGACCCGCGACCCTGACACCGGCGCCGCTTTCACAATAGACGCCTGGGTTGTGACCGATGAAAACTCCTTCTTTGTCGGCAGCTACGATGGCAGCCGGAGTATCGTTTATCCGACGACCACCGCCGGGTTCGTTTACCATGATGGGACGCCGGCGGGCAACCAGCAGCTTACTTCGCTGGCAGTCTCGCCTTTCTTTAAACAGGATGGCACTATTCTCGCCGGAAATAACGGCGGCTGGGTTTACATATCGACTGATAACAATAATTCTTACCGGCCACTCCCGGGCGGCGCCACCTCCCCTCCCTTTAGCGGTTCGGTCGCCGTGGCTTTCGACCCGCGTTTCGATAAAAACCATACAGTATATGCATCCAGTGATGATAGTAATGGCGGCATTTTCAGTTTCACCGTCCCGTCCGGCCAGGAATGGTCCAGTATTGATGCCGCTCTGCCCGCCGGGTCGATGATTGACCGTCTCGCCATTTCCAGCGAAGGCACGCTGTACGCCGCCAACTTTAAGGCCAACGGCGGGATGGAGCGCTGCCTTTCCCCCGCTTCCAATACTAATTCGGCATTCGAAAGCGTAACCCGCTATCTCCCCGAAGGCGCGACTATGTCCGGACTCTGGCAATGCGACCATTATTTATGGACGATTGACACCACTAATATCAGGCTGCTGGCTTTCCATGATACTTTAACGGCCCCGGCCGGGCAAAATACGCCGGTAAACCTGGCTTCCGGGCTGGGCAGCTTAAACGACCATGCGGTTAAAAATATCGTCCTTGACTGGGCAACGCTCGAAGGCGCCACGAGCTACCAGTGGCAGTGCGATTATAGTGCGGAGTTCGCCTCCGTCCCCTCCTCCCTCGAAGGCACCACTTCAGCCAGCTCCGTGCGTCTGCCGTCCCTTGAGCCGGCCACCACCTATTACTGGCGCGTGCGGGCCAGCGCACCCGTATTGAGCCCCTGGTCAGAGAAACGTATCTTTACTACCGGCCTCGATACCGAGGCTGTCGCGCTCAAGACGGAAAGCCCGGCGGCCGGTGCCGGACAGGTACCGGTGAAACCGACTTTTCAGTGGACCGCTATCACCGGTGCATCCGCCTATGAACTGCTGGTGGCCACCAATACCGATTTCGACCATCCGGTTATCGTCCGGACGGGAAGCTACGACATCCCTACTAATGCCTGGCAATGCGATGTCAGCCTGGATTACCTCACGACCTATTACTGGAGAGTCAGGGCCGTTAGCCAGAGCACGATTAGCGCCTGGAGCGCCACGGGTATTTTTACCACCGAACTGGAGCCGACCGGTGCGCCGGACGCTGCCTCGGTCATGCTGTTACAATCGTCGACGAGTGAGCTGGCGAAGACGTCTGCTTCGATGCCTACGGCGCCCGTGCCGGTCTTACCGTCCACGGCGCCGATAAAACCCGCTCCCACCTCTTCCCCGCCCCCTTCTATTTCCGCGCTTCCTTCTTTCAGCCAGTCCCTGAACATGCCCGCCTGGGTAATCTACCTGATATTCAGCTTGTTGGTGACGGTCTTCCTGTCCCTGGTCATCGTCCTGGCGATAGTCCTCAAGATAAAGCGCTTTTAGATTTGACTCGCCTCGGACAAAGCATTAAACTTTTTTTAGATTTTCATGCACGGAGGAAAGCCTATGCCGGTGGTAAGTATTAAAATCGTCGAAGGAAGAACCGTTGAACAAAAACGCGGCATGGTAAAAGACGTGACCGCGGCGATTGTAAAAAACATCGGGTGTCCGCCGTCAGCTGTGCATATTAATATCATAGACTTAAAACGGGAAAATTTCGCCGATGGCGGGATTTTATTGTGCGATAATAAGTAACCGTTTCGGAGGTCTTTTTGAAAGTCCTGGGAATCATGGGCAGCCCGAGGCTTAAGGGCAACACCGACCTGCTGCTCGACGAGGCATTAAGAGGGGCGCAGAGCGGGGGGGCGGAAGTCGAGAAGATAATCGCAGATAAGCTCAAGATAGCGCCCTGCCGCGAATATTACGGCTGCCTTAAAGATGGCAAATGCGTCATCCGCGATGAAATGGATGGCGTTTACCCCAGAATACTTGCCGCGGATGGTATCATCGTTGCTACGCCCATCTTTTTCTATACGGTCAGCGCTCCGCTGCTCCTGCTTATCAGCCGCTGTCAGGCGCTCTGGGCGAGGAAATATGTCCTGAAAAACCTCAATGTTCCGGCGAAAAAAGGGGCTTTCATCGCTGTCGGGGCAACCAGAGGTACCAGGCTTTTTGACGGTCCGAAGCTGACCATCAGCTATTTCTTCAAGGCGATTAACGCCGAATATACCAGCCAGTTGTTGATAAGAGGCATCGACAAAAAAGGCGAGATTCAAGACCACCCCGACTATCTGGCCGCCGCCTATGAACTGGGTAAGAAACTGGCTGCTATTTAGCCTGTCTTGCGCTCGCCCCGGATGCTGATGGTGATATCGCGGAAAGGGACGACATTGCCGCTGGTAAGAATCGCCTGCTTGGCCATGTGCACCAGCCCGGAGCAACATGGCACTTCCATGTGCACCACCGTCAGGCTTTTAATGCCGGACTGCTTCAGTATCTCATCCAGCTTCTTTTGATGGGCCTGGAAATCATCCAGCTTGGGGCAGGCCACCAGCAGCGCGGTGCTCTCATCGAGGAAGTCCTGGTGGAAACCAGCGTAAGCGAAAGGCACGCAATGCGCGGAAAGCACCACGTCCGCCCCTTTTAAGAACGGAGCAGTCGGCGGGACGAGCGCAAGCTGCACCGGCCAGTGGCCGAGTCTGGAAGCGACGGCAGCTTGAGGTCTCGCTTCCGTTTTAATTGCGGTCGCGGGCTCTCTCACAAACCGCGCGATATTGGCGGAAGGGCAACCGCAGGGCATCTTTTCTTCAACCTCTTCCCCGTGTAAATGCGCTTCTACGGCTGATTCATCGAAATCCTCCGCCTCACGTTCCTCGATGGTAATAGCCCCCTGTGGGCAGTCCAGGCAGTTGCCGAGGCCGTCGCAGTATTTCTCGCTGACCAGCTTCGCCTTGCCGTCGATTATCTTCAGCGCCCCTTCGGCGCAGGATATGACACACGCGCCGCAGCCATCACATTTTTCTTCATCGATTTTTACTATCTTTCTCATTGTCTTTTCCATTATTTTTAACTCCCTTCAATCAGGGAGCCGTAAACTCCGGCCAGGGCCTCATACATAGCCCGGACATGCTGCAGGGCTTTCGGCAGGTAATGCACCTGTTATAATCGCTTTTTGCTCTTTTACGCGTTTTCGATTTATCCTGACTTAATTTCGAATCCAAGGGGTCACCTCTTCATTAACACCTAGCTCTCGCCTTTCAGCGCCTTCCAGCGCTCTTCACCCAGGCACTGGCGCGCCGAAGGGCACCACTCGATGCAGGACGGCGTCTGCTCTTTATAAACGTACGCGCCGCACTTCTTACACTTTATTTTAAGTTCGTCGGAGAACATTTCCACTTCGGCGCCGCAATTCGGGCATTTATACATCGCCGCGCGGAGGTTCCTGATATCCTGTCCCGGACATTTGCTATTCATACAACGCTATTATATCTTTCAATCCTGTCTGGTGCTATGACTTTTATCACAGAGATTTTTCAAGACGGTTTGACTTATCGTTGAGGAAAGTGCTATACAGGAATTAGCCCATTGAGCTAAAAAATAATCGGGAGGGATAGCCGATGAAAATCACTAAAATCGAATGCATACCCGTTTCGCTGAAGTTCGCCAAGCCGGTGGTGATGTCCGGCGGGGCGGAAGCAGCCTCCCATGTCGTCGTCGTGAAAATACACACGGACGAAGGCATCACCGGCATCTCCGAGACCGGCGGCACCTCTCCCTGGTACATGGGCGAAAGCCAGGACTCCATCATGCACAATATTAATAAAGTCTATGGGCCAGGCATACTCCTCGGCGAGGACCCTTTTAACATCGAGAAAATCGTGGCGCGGATGGATAAAGCCGCTAAAGGGAATAACCAGTCCAAGGCGGTCATCGATTATGCCCTGCATGATATTATGGGCAAGGCGCTCGGGGTCCCCGTTTACAAGCTCCTGGGCGGCCTCGTTAATGAGAAAATCCCGCTGGCCTTCGTGATGTCTTCAGGGACGGCGGAGGCAGTGGGCGCGGAAGGTAAAGCCTTGGTCAAAGCCGGGTTCAAAGGCCTGAAGTTGAAGGTGGGTGCCCGCACCCCCGATGAAGATATTGAAATGATTGGCGCGTTAAGAGAAGCGGTGGGAAATAAAGTTAAAGTCATGATTGACGCTAACGGCGGCTGGCTTTACCACCAGGCGCTTTACGTACTGAAAAAAGTGGCCAGATATGATATCTTCGTCGCGGAGCAGCCCATGCCGTGGTGGGACATCGATGGCCTGGCGAGGCTCCGCCGCAAAGTTGACGTGCCCATCTTCCCCGATGAGTCCGCCGTCGAGCTGAATGACCTCATCAAGATAATCGAGCGCGAGGCCGCCGACGGCTTTTTCCTCAAGGTGCCCAAAGCCGGCGGTATACTTAAATCGCAGAAATGGGTAGCCATCGCCCAGGCGGCCAACCTGCCGGTGATGTGCGGCTGCATGATTGACTCCGGTCTCGGCGCCGCTGTCGAGGCTCATTTCCTGGCCGCCACGGAGTGGATGGGTAAAATCGAACAGGAAGCCATCGGCCCCCTGAATCTCTACAACATCCCCGATACGGTTACCACCCCCCTGAAGAACGACCTCGCCGTCAAAGTGCCCCGCTATGAGAAGGGGTTTCTCTATCCGCCTTCAGGCCCCGGCTTCGGCGTGGAGTTGAACGAGAAAGCCATCAGGCGGTTTGCCACGCCCGGCAAGAGCCCGACGGTGTTAGGGAAATAGCTCATTCGGCCTCCCCCCATGACCGCACTTGATTCTATGCAAATATTAGTATATAATATAAACTATATATTAAATATATTATCTATTTAATATACTAATACGTTTGCCCCGGAGGAACATATGCGCAATGAAACCATGAGCCGGGTCGCCCTGGACTTGCTCTCCGTGCCGCCCCTCATTTTCAGACTTATCCGCCGCAAGCTGGTCATGACGACCCTGGCTGAAACCGATGTGAATTTTAAACTCCTCCATTTTGAAATTATGAAGGTTTTAAAGGAAGAGGGCACGATGCACGTCGCTAAAATCGGCGAAAAACTCCTCATCGCCAAAGCCCAGATGACTCACCTCATCGACAAACTCGTAGAGCTGGGCTTTGTCGAAAGGGAGATATGCCCCGCCGATAGACGGACGATGAATATTTCCCTCACCGCCAGAGGCCGGAAATTCATGGGAGAACAGGACCTGCTCATCTTTAATGCCGTGCGGGATAACATGGCATCATTATCAGATAAAGAACTGGAAACGTTCTCCGGCTCCTTACTGAACCTCCGGGATACATTGTTCAAAATGCAGTAGCCAGGAACATGGCCGCGTAAAATAACAGGAAAGAGTGAACGACTTAAATGCCAGACCCTACCCAGCATCAAAATAAAACCCGGCTGGATTCCGAACGTATCGGCTGGTTGCTGGTGAAAATGGCCACACCGGCCTTCATCGGCATGTTCGTGCAGACTACCTATAACGTGGTCAATACTATTTTCATCGGCCATTTCGTGGGGACAGAAGCCATCGCCGGGCTTTCCATCGTCTTTCCGCTGCAGATGATGGCCATGGGTCTGGGAATGATGGTGGGCGTCGGCGGCCTATCGGTGATATCCAGAAGCATCGGCCAAGACAACCGGCCCCGTGCCGAACGCGCCCTGGGTAACAGCTTCACCGCCAGCCTGGCGCTTTCTTTGGTCTTGATGCTTATTATTCTGCCCTTCGTGGACTTCTGGCTCAAGCTCATCGGCGCCTCGGCGGAGGTGCTGCCCTACGCCCACACCTACCTGACGATTATCATCAGCGGCGCCGTTTTCAATACCCTGGGTATGGCGCTTTTCAGCCTGGTGCGGGCCGAAGGGAACACCCGCGTCGGCATGACGGCCATGATACTGGGCGCCCTGCTCAACATCATGCTGGACTCGATACTTATCATCTGGCTGAAAATGGGGGTAAGAGGGGCCGCCATGGGCACCGTAATCGCCCAGATAACATCGATGTTGTACCTTTTAAGCTACTACCTGTCCGGCAAGAGTTATCTGAAAATCCACCCCGCCAACTTCGCGCCGGATTCTAAAATAATGAAAGCGATGCTCTCTATCGGGAGCGCATCTTTCGTTCAGACCACCGGCACCAGCATTTCCTCCATGATACTGCTTCACAGCGTCATCGCTTACGGCGGCGATATCGCCCTTTCGGCCTTCGGCATTATCCAGCGCATCATGATGTTTGCTAATATGCCCGCGCTGGTTATCGGCCAGGGTCTCCAGCCGATACTCGGCTTCAACTACGGGGCCAGGCGCTTCGGCCTCGGCCTGAAAGGAATTTACCTGGCTTACGGTTCTTCGACTGTTTTGTGTATCCTTACCTTTGGTCTGGTCTATCTATTCCCGGGACCTCTGTTGAGGATTTTCAGCAGCGATGTGGACCTGGTTAATACGGGCATCTATGCCGCCCGACTCGCATTCCTGTCCATACCATTGATGGGGCTGGTGATGGTAAGCCAGATGATTTTCCAGGCCATCGGGCGCGCTGCCAAGTCATTTATCGCAGCGATTGTGCGGCCGGTCGTCTTTCTTATTCCGGCCGTTTTGGTCATGTCACGCCTCTTCAAGCTGAATGGCGTTTTCCTGTCGCTTCCCACGGCTGATACGTTGACCTTTTTACTGGTAGTCTTCGTCATGACGCCCGTCATCAACGAGTTCCGTAAAGAGGCCGCCCGGGAAAATAAAAATAAGGCGCTATCTTTGGCCCGGCTCCCCGAGTTGGAAAAGACCGGCCACAGCGGCGCGGCTGGATAGCCCATTAAACCATTTCAGGAGGATAGCATCAATGAAAGATGGTAATGTAAAAACAGCTCCTCTTGACTGGCTGCTGGAACCTGAAAACATCGGCGTGAGATACCTGGCCATGCGCGACCTTATCCAAGCCGATGGCAAAGAACTGCTGGCGGCGCAAAAAGCCGCCCATAAAGAAGGAGCTATCGCCCGCGTGCTGGCCAACATGCATGTGGAGGGCTACTGGGAAAAGGCCGGGGCCGGTTACGACCCGAAGTATACCAGCACGGTGTGGTCGGTGATTCTTCTCGCCCAGCTCGGCGCTTCTCCGCAGACTGACCCTCGCGTCGCCACCGCCTGCTCTTATGTCCTGGAGCACAGCCTGACGAAAGATGGCATTTTCAGCATAAATGGTCATCCCTCGGGGACGGTGGACTGCATGCAGGGCAACCTCTGCGCTGCCCTTCTCGATATGGAATGCGTTGACCCGCGCCTGGATAAAGCCTTCGACTGGATGGCCCGTACCGTCACCGGCGAAGGTCTGGCCCCGGTTTCAGATAAAAAGGCCCCGTTACGCTATTACGCCGGAAAATGCGGCCCTAAGTTCGCCTGCGGCGCCAATAACAAGCTGCCCTGCGCCTGGGGTGCGACCAAGGTAATGCTGGCCTTCTCCAGACTTCCCGGGGCTAAAAGGACGCCGCTGATAGATAGAGCGATTAAAGCGGGTGTAGACTTCTTTTTCAGCCGGGACCCGGCGAATGCGGATTATCCCAGCGGCTATAGTACAAAGCCGAGCGGCAATTGGTGTAAATTCGGCTTTCCGGTTTTTTATGTGACCGATATCCTGCAAATCGCCGAAGCTCTGGTCGGCCTCGGTTACGGCGGAGACCCGCGTCTGGCCAACACGCTTAAGCTCATCAGTGAGAAACAGGATAGCCAGGGACGCTGGCTATTGGAATACGACTATGCCGGCAAGACCTGGGAGGATTTCGGCCTAAAAAAGCGACCAAACAAGTGGGTCACTTTACGCGCTCTGCGCTTATTGCTTAACTCGAAAGGCATTAAATGAATCACAACCACCGTTTCCCGCCGGAATATTATCAAAACTCGGTGGATATCCTGGAAACATCGCTGGGCCAGCTTGGCGCCTACCGGTCCTGGCGGACCTTCGACCCCGGTCCTTCCTTTGACATCGACAAGCGCTATGCCGCCCTGCCTGTCCTCACCAAACGCGATATCCGCGAACATTTCCCGCAGGGCTTCGTGCCGCCCGGCCGCAATATAGAGGAAGCCCTCGGCCGCGGTGAAATCCAGGTAGTCAGCACCAGCGGTTCCAGTGATGCCATCAGGGTGACCAATATCTGGAACCAGGCATGGTGGGACGCATCAGAAAGGGCCTCCTGGAAGCTTAATTCCTATGCGGCGAGTCTCGCCACCGGCAACCACCCGGAAGCCATCCTGGCCAACGCACGCAATGTCGGATTTATCTCGAACGAGGTCGACCTTCCTTTCGAGAAAAGACGCCTATCCCGGTTCCTCTACCTCAACGAAAAGACCAACCCGGCGGAATGGTCGCCGCAGCTCATGGACAGGATGATTGACGAATTGAATATATATCAACCAGTCATACTAGAAGCCAATCCCTCTCTACTGGCCAGGCTGTCCCGCTACGCTGCGGCGAAGCCAAGAAATATCTTTCAGCCCGGCCTGATTGTCTTTACTTACGAGTACCCCTCGATATTGCATTACCGGCAAATCCGCAAGGTCTTCAAGGCGCCCACCGCCAGCTCTTACGGCACTACCGAGACCGGCTACGTTTTCATGCAGTGCGAGGCCGGCAAATTCCACCAGAACAGCGACTCCTGCCGGGTTGATTTTCAGCCTTTGAAATCGGAACACGGCGGCCCTAAAACAGGCAGTCTTCTGGTGACTACCTTTAATAATCCGTGGTATTACATGCTCCGCTTCGATGTCGGCGACCTCGTCCGCCTAGACGAGGAACAAAAATGCGCCTGCGGCCGCGATTCCGGCCTTATCGCCGCCTCCATAGAGGGACGTCTCATAAATGCGACGTTGACCTGTGACGGCCGTTTAATTGCCTTACGCAAACTCGATGAGGCGCTAAGCGTGCTGGACGGACTCGAAGAGTACCGCCTGGAACAGCCGGCGCGGGGAATCTATGTCCTGCATCTGGCCAGCCAGCGACGGGACCAGAGCAAGCTGGATAAAGAGGCTGCGGCAGTCCTGCGCAAGCTTTATGGTAAAACCGCCGAGATATCCATTGTGCATGAAGATTTTCTTACCCCCGAAGATTCCGGGAAATACAGCCTCGCCAAGACATTTTTCCCGCTGGATATCAAGGACTATCTGGATACGGACAGCCTCACGGTGTAAAATATTAACATGAAGGAACAAAGGAAACCCGTTTTTTTAATCGCCGGTGGGCGGGGCCAGCGCCGTCCATCGCCCGACCCTCTTCTCCAGGCGGTCTTTCAGGAGTTCGGTATCGGCTCACCCTCGATTGCCTACGTCGGCGTTGCCAGCGGCGATGACCGCAGCTTCTTCGGCATGATTACCGCGATGTTAAGGGAGGCAGGAGCGGGAAAAATAGACCACGCCGTGATGGCCCCCGAGAAGGCCGACCTTAAAAAAGCTAAAAGCCAGATGGAAGATGCCGATATCGTCTTTTTCAGCGGCGGTGACGTGGAAGCAGGCATGGACATCCTCAATGAGAAGGGGATGACAGGTTTTATCACCGGGCTATATCAGGAGGGAAAGCCGTTTTTCGGCATTTCCGCCGGCTCGATTATGCTGGCGCGCGAGTGGATACGCTGGCGCGACCCCGATGATGATACCTCCGCGGAAATTTTCCCCTGCCTAGGCATCGCACCGGTTATCTGCGATACTCACGCCGAGGGAGATGACTGGGAAGAGTTAAAGGCGCTGCTGGCGCTGGAGAAAGACGGTACGGAAGGATATGGCCTTCCTTCCGGCACCGCGATAAAAGTCTTTCCGGATGGCCGCGTGGAAGCGCTGGGGGGAGCCGTCCCCCGTTACCAGCGCCGCGAGGGAAACGTACATCATGCCGGTGACATTCAGCCGGACACGACCGGATAACCGTGTTATCCCGATTTCAAATAAAACGGCGTATCACATGTGTTGCGGTGCTTCTAAAACTGGAGCGGGAGACGGGATTCGAACCCGCGACCCTCTGCTTGGGAAGCAGATATGCTACCACTGCACTACTCCCGCACGAGCGATATTATTTTATCTCATAGATAGGATATTGTAAAGTAAATACCCTGTTCAGGGTATTTAAAATAACATTTATTTGTGCCATACTTCTAATATTAGCTACCAATAATGTATTTGACTTTTTATGTAAGCATTGTTATACTCGCCATGAGTCTAATGGCTTCACCGGTGACGTCCGGTGAAATTCGATTTATCTAACATTATTTTTAAGGAGGATAATCTAATGTCCGAAGATCTGGTCAACCTGCTGGCTGATTTGAAGGAAGAGGAAGTCCTGGCGCAGGTAAAAAAGAGACTGGACGCCGGTGACGACCCTTATAAAATCCTGGATGAGACCAGCAAGGGTATGGCGATTGTAGGCAAACGTTTTGCCGGCGGCGAATATTTCCTTCCGGAGCTTGTTTATTCCGGCGAGGTCCTCAAGCAGGTAAACGCCTTATTGAAACCGAAGCTGGGCGCCGGAAAAGCCGCGTCCAAGAAAATCGGTAAGGTGGTTATCGGTACCGTGGCCGGCGATATCCACGATATCGGCCTCAATATCGTCGATTTTATGTTGGATGTCAACGGGTTCGATGTTACCAACCTGGGCGTCGATGTTCCTAAAGAGAAATTCGTCGAAGCCGTCAAGCAGACCAAGGCGCCCGTCCTCGGTCTAAGCGGGTTCTTGACTCCGGCCTTCGATGCGATGAAAGAGACCGTTGAAGCGCTGGAGAAAGCCGGCTTAAGGAAGAATCTCAAGATTATGATCGGCGGCGGCCAGATGGATGACGAAGTAAGGAAATATGCCAAGGCCGATGCTTACGGCAAAGATGCTATGGCGGCCGTATCCCTTTCGAAAAAGTGGTTTGGCGTGAATTAAGATGACCAAACAATGGGCGGAACTTACCCCGTCTGAAAAAAGGGAGGAGCGTTTCAAGCGGTGGATTTCTCCGCCGGGCGTCAGTTTTGCCAGTCCGCAGTCTGCTAAAGCCTACAAGGAAAGGACGACCAGGCTGGCGCGGGCCCTCCAGCTCCAGGTGCCGGATAGAGTCCCCGTTTTCCTGCCAGCCGAGTTTTTCGCCGCGTCTTACGCCGGGACGAACCTGCGCACTGTTATGTACGACTATGCAGAGCTAAAACGGGCCTGGCTGAAATTCCTCAACGAGTTTGATGCAGATACGTTCTTGAGCCCCGGCATGGTGCCCCCGGGCAGGGCGCTGGACGCTGTCGACTATAAGCTCTACCGCTGGCCGGGGCATGGCCTCGGTCCCAACGCGCTCTCTTACCAGGCCGTCGAGGGCGAGTACATGAAAGCCAGCGAATATGATGCCCTGATTAAAGACCCTACCGATTTCTGGCTCCGTATCTTCTTGCCGCGTATCTGCGGCGCTTTCGAAGGCTTTACTCAAATCCCTTCCCTGATGAGCTTCCAGGAAATCGCTACCGTTTCCTTCGTTCCGTTCGGCTTGCCGGACGTACAGGCATCTTTCCAAGCCCTGCTGGAGGCCGGGCGGGAAAGCATGAAATGGCTGGCGGTGGTCATAGAGGTCGGCAATGCGGCGATGGCGGCCGGTTATCCCGGCATGGCGGGGGGCCTGGCTAAAGCGCCGTTCGATACTCTGGGAGACACGTTGAGGGGCACCCAGGGGATTATGATGGATATCTTCCGCCGTCCGGATAAAGTGCAGGCCGCCATGGAGAGGCTCGTCCCCCTGGTTATCGATTCGGCCGTTGCGGCGGCGGACTTTTCCAATACTCCATTGATATTTTTCCCGCTGCACAAAGGTGCTGATGGTTTTATGTCCGTCAAGCAGTTCGAGACGTTTTACTGGCCCACGCTGAAAAAGGTGCTCCTGGCGCTGGTTAACGAAGGCATCCTGCCGGTGCTATTCGCGGAAGGGAGTTACAACAAACGCCTAGACGTCATCCAGGACATGCCTAAAGGTTCGGTGGCATGGTATTTCGACCAGACGGATATCTTCCGCGCGAAAAAGGAAATCGGCGATAAGTACTGCCTCATCGGCAACGTGCCTACATCTCTCCTCATGACCGGCAAACCACAGGGCGTGAAAGCACACTGCCGCAAGCTCATCGAGGTCTGCGGTAAAGACGGCGGTTACATCCTGGCCGGCGGAGCCAATATCGATGAAGGAAATCCGGATAACCTGCGCGCTATGATGGCGGCCGCTAAAGAATACGGAACCTATAATAAATAACGCTCCGGCATTACGGATACCAGACAGTCTCATACCTGGTATCTTTTTATATCTTTCGTCCGGCGGCTATATTTGTGCTCCCGTTCCCGACTTCGACCGCCATAACAGGCCAGTGCGTTATTCAGCGCTGCGGTTGCCGGGGAACGCCGACTCAATTAAAAAAGGAAGGGGTATTTCACATGGCGATAGAGAAAAAATGGGAAGAGATGACCTGGCAGGAAAAACGCGAGGAGCGCTTTAAGAAATGGCTCAACCCGTCCATGGTGAAATTCATCAGCCCCGAGGCCGAAAAGCTGTACCAACAACGGGTCACGCGGCTCATCAAGGCTATCAAGCTGGAGGAGCCGGACCGCGTGCCGGTGATGTTGCCCACCGGCAATTTCCCGGCCTATTACGCCGGCTCCAGCTACTACGAGGTATCTTACGACTATGATAAGCTGAAAAAGGCCTGGATAAAGTTCATGGACGACTTCGGTGACATGGACATGAGCCCCACACATATGATTAGCTCCGGGCCAATCGCCGAAGCCTTGCAATCAAGGGTAATTAAAGTGCCCGGCATCGGCCTGCCTAAAGACGCCTCGATGCACAACATTTGCGAAGGCGAATACATGAAAGCCGACGAGTATGACCGGCTCATGATGGACCCGTCTGACTATTATATGAGAGTTACGATGCCCCGCACGATGGGTCTTTTCGAGTCGTTTGCGAAGCTGCCGACTCTCCGCAACTCCCAAGCTGCTCAATGGATTGCCGCGCTTTCCGATCCGGATATACGCAAAACGTTTCAGACCCTGATGGATCTCGGTGACGAGCAGAAAAAGTTCATGGCCGCCCAGGCGCAGATTGCCATGACCGCCCTAAGCCGCGGCTACCCCAGCTTCCGCGGCATGAATGTCATGGCCGGCGCGCCTTTCGACCACTATGCCGATTTGCTCCGGGCCACGCACGGCATTGTCCTGGATATGTATCGCCAGCCCAAGAAGTTACATGAGGCGATGGAACATCAGCTTCAATTGGAGCTGGCTAATATTAAGAATGTCCCGGTTGGCAGTTCGCCGGTGTGCTTCATCGCCCTGCACAAGGGCGACGATACTTTCATGTCCGATAAACAGTTCGAGGAGTTTTACTGGCCTTACCTGCGCAAGATTTTCATCGCCATGATTGAAGAAGGTCTTGTGCCCATGCCCTTCGCCGAGGGCAGGTACACCAGGCGGCTGAAACAGATTACAGACACGCCAAAGAGCGGCGTCATCTGGTGGTTCGACCAGACGGATATGGCCGAAGCTAAAAAATACCTCGGCGGTATCGCCTGTATTATCGGCAACGTACCCACATCAATTGTTAAAACAGGCACCAAAGAGCAGGTCAAAGAGACCTGCCGCAAGCTCATCGAGACCTGCGCTCCCGGCGGCGGCTACATCCTGGCTGGCGGCGCCAGCGTCGACAAAGGCAAGTTCGAGAACTTCAAGGCGATGATGGAAGCCGCTTACGAGTACGGGGTCTATAAAAAGTCCTAGAGTAAAAGACCCCGATGGCGCGGGCCAAGGAGAACGCGATGAAAAAATGGGAAGAAATGACCTGGCAGGAAAAACGCGAGGAGCGTTTCAAGCGATGGCTCTCCCCGAAGAACGTAAAGTTCGTCTCTAGAGAGGCCGAAAAGCTTTACAAAGCGCGTGTGACCCGGTTCATCAAGGCGATAAAAATGGAAGAACCCGACCGCGTGCCGTGCATCCTGCCGATGGGCTATTTCCCGGCCTATTACGCCGGGGTAACTTTCCGGACGATTATGTACGACTACGCCGAGCTCAAGCGCTCCTGGCTCAAATTCATCCACGATTTTAAAGATGCGGATTCCGTGAACGGCCCCGCTCTGGTCATGCCCGGCCGGATACTGGACGGCCTGGACATCAAGAACATGAAATGGCCCGGCCACGGCCTGGGCGAGGAAGCCTGGTACTACCAGTTCATCGAGGGCGAATATATGAAGGCCGATGAATATGACCGCCTTATCCGCGACCCCTCCGACTATACTTTCAGGGTCAATCTTCCGCGCACGGCGGGTATCTTCGCATCTTTTGACAAGCTGCCTCCCCTCCGCTCGCTGCAGGGCAACCGCCTGGGCCTGGTGCCCGCCCTGGCCGACCCGGATATACGCCGCGCTTTCCAGAAAATGATCGACCTGGGCAAGGAATACCAGAAATGGCAGGCGGTAGTCACGGAGGTGAGCCAGACGGCGCTGGCCGAGGGACTGCCTAACATGCGCGGCGGCATGGCGGGCGCGCCGTTCGATACGCTCGCGGACATGCTGCGGGGCACGCAGGGCATTTCCGTAGACATGTTCCGCCAGCCGGAGAAAATCATCGCCTATGTGGAGGCTATCACCCCGCAGATGATAGAGCAGACCATCCAGATGGCGGATAATCTGGACTGCCCGGTCATCAGCATGCCCCTGCACAAAGGCGACGATGTCTTTATGTCCGATAAACAGTTCGAGAAATTTTACTGGCCGACTTACCGGAAGATGCTCCTGGCTATGATTAATGAAGGCCTTGTCCCTTTCCCCTTCGCCGAGGGCAAATATAACAATCGCCTCAAGCAGATTACCGACATGCCAAAGAGCGGCGTGGTCTGGTACTTTGACCAGACGGATATGAAGGAGGCCAAGCGCACTCTGGGCAACGTCTCCTGCATCATCGGCAACGTGCCATCATCGATAATCGTCACCGGCACGAAGCAGCTCGTCAAGGAAAGCTGCCGCAAACTCATCGAGGACTGCGGCCCGGGCGGCGGCTATATTTTAAGCGGCGGGGCCGGCATCGATAAATGCCCGCCCGAGAACCTGCGCGTCATGATGGAAGCCGTCGAGGAATACGGGCGCTATAAATAAAAAATCATAGAGGCTGAAAATGGAAAGCGTGAAGAACTGGAAGGAACTAACACCGAGGCAAAGGCAAGAGGAGCGCTTTAAAAGGTGGCTAAACGCGCCGGGAGTCAGATTTGACAGCCCCGAAGCTAAAAAACAATACCGGGCCAGGGTGACCCGGTTTATCAACGCCATCAGGCTCGAGGAGGGCGACCGCGTGCCCTGCATGCTGCCCGTCGGCTATTTCCCGGCCTACTATGCCGGTTATGACCTCAAGACGGTCATGTACGATTACGTTAAACAGCGGGACGCCTGGCTCAAGTTCATGCGCGACTTCGGCGATATGGACTCCTTCAGCAGCCCGGGACTGATCTTGCCTGCTCCCGCGCTGGAAATAATCGATCACAAGATGCACAAGTGGCCCGGGCACGGTGTCGGCGATGACGTGGCGATGTATCAGTTCGTCGAAGGCGAATACATCAAAGCCGATGAGTACGATAAGCTCATCAAAGACCCCACCGATTTCTGGTTGAGGACATTCATGCCCCGCGAGGCGGGGGCCTTCGCGCCGCTGGCCGATTTGCCCCACCTGACGCCCTTCATCGGCATACCCATCTTTTACCTCTCGGCTTTCGGCAACCGGGCCATACAATCGGCCTTAAAGACGATGATGAAAGCCGGCAACGAGATTGTAAAATGGTCTAAGATTACCGGCGAGGTCGCCCGCACGGCCATGAAGGCCGGCTACCCGCCACTGTCCGGCGGCATGTCCGGCGCCCCGTTCGATATGCTAACCGATATGTGCCGCGGCACGACGGGCATCATCATGGACATGTTCCGGCAGCCGGAGAAAATTATCGAGGCGGCGGACAGGATTACCCCCATCGTCGTTGACGAGGCGGTTAAAGTTGCTGAAAATTCGATATCGCCGGTGATTATCATGCCGCTTCATAAAGGTGATAAGACATTCATGTCCCAGCAACAGTTCGAGAAATTTTACTGGCCGAGTTTTAAAAAGGTGCTCCTCGGGCTCATTAATGAAGGCCTCGTGCCGATGCCCTTCGCGGAGGGGAACTATATACCGCGCCTGGAAACTATCAGCGATATGCCGCGGGCCTCGATAATGTGGTACTTCGAGTACATGGACATGGCTCTGGCGAAGAAGATTGTGGGCAAGACCAACGGCATTATGGGTAACCTGCCTATCTCGATTATGGCCACCGGCACGCCTGAAGATGTCAAGGAAGGCTGCCGCAAGCTCATCGAGACCTGCGCGCCGGGTGGTGGCTATATCTTGAGCGCCGCCGCCAGCATGGATAAGGGCAATGTAGCAAACCTGCACGCGATGATGGACGCCGCCAAAGAGTATGGCGTTTACAAATAGCGAATATCCCGCGAAGGAACCAGTTGTGGTTAATGAGAAAAAATGGGCGGTGATGACCTGGGAGGAAAGGCGCGAAGAACGCTTCCGGCGGTGGCTTTCTCCTCCAGATGTTAAATTCGTCAGCGCGGGGGCTGAAAACGCCTATAAAGCCAGGGTGACCCGCTTTATCAAGGCCATCAAGCTGGAAAAACCCGACCGCGTCCCGGTGCTGCTACCCGCCGGATATCTGCCGGCTTCTTATGCCGGCTATTCGCTCGGGCAGGTGATGTATGACTATGATAAACTTGCCAACGCCTGGCTGAAATTCGTGCATGATTTTCAACCGGACAGTTTTGATGGCCCCGGCCTGGTCTATCCGGGCAGGGTTATTGAAAAAATCGGGCATAAGCTGCATCACTGGCCGGGACACGGCCTGCCTGATAACGCGCCTATTTACCAGTACGTCGAAGGCGAATACATGAAGGCAGATGAATACGATGACTTCATCCAGAACCCGACTGATTTCTGGATGCGAGTTTTCCTGCCGCGTACGGCAAGCGCCTTCGAGGCATTTCAATATCTCGCCCCTTTTAACCTGGTGTTGACCAACCCGCTCGGGTATATCGCTTCGGTGAGCCGCCCGGAGGTCATGAAAGCCTTTGAAACCCTGCTGGACGCCGCCAGGGAAATCGGCAAATGGCGCGAGGCCGTGGGTAAGGTCAGCCGCCATGCCCTGGAAGAGGGCTATGCGAGCTTCAGCGGGGGCGGGATGGCCGGAGCGCCTTTTGATAACCTCGCCGACGTGCTCCGGGGTACGCACGGCATCGTCATGGACATGTACCGCCAGCCGGATAAGGTGCTGGAAACAATCGATAAAATGGTACCTCTGGTGGTCAAAACGGCGGTAAAGATGGCGGAAAACTCTATCAGCCCGGTCATCAGCATGCCGCTGCACAAGGGCGATAAGACATTCATGTCCCAGAAGCAGTTTGAGACCTTTTACTGGCCGGGCCTGCGCGCTGTCCTGATGGGCCTCATCAACGAAGGCCTAGTACCGATGCCCTTCGCCGAGGGCGACTATGAGCCGCGTCTGGAGACTATCGCTGATTTACCCCGTGCCTCGGTGGTCTGGTACTTCGAACATATGGACATGGCCAAAGCTAAAAACGTGCTTGGCGATGTTAGCTGTATCGCCGGTAACGTCCCTGCCTCCTTGCTGGTCACCAGCACACCCCAGGTGGTAAAAGAAGCCTGCCGGAAGCTCATCGAAGTCTGCGGTCCGGGCGGCGGCTATATCCTCACCGGCGGGGCGGGCATCAGCAAGGGGAACCCGGACAACCTGCACGCGATGATGGACGCCGCGAAAGAATACGGCGTTTACACATAGAATTGGAGAGGGGAATAAATGGACACGAAAGTATCGAGCGCGACTAAAGAAATAGTTATTTCCTACGACCGGCCGACGGCCATCATCGGCGAGCGGATTAACCCTACCGGCAAGAAAAAACTGGCCGAGGCCCTCAAGGCCGGTGACCTTTCCATCGTCAAAAAGGAAGCACTGGAGCAGGTGGCGGCCGGCGCCGCTATCCTCGATTGCAACGTCAATACCCCCGGCGTAAACGACGTTAAAATGCTGCCGGAAGCTATTAAAATCATCATGGACACGGTAGATGCCCCTATCTGCATCGATAGCCCCAATATCGAGGCGCTGGAAGCCGGCCTGAAAGCCTACAAGGGTAAGGCCCTGGTGAACTCGGTCAGCGGCGAAAAGCACCGGCTGGAGCGCGTCCTGCCGCTGGTTAAAGAATATGGCGCCGCCGTCATCGGCCTGGCGCAGGATGATGAAGGTATCCCCAAGTCCGCCGAGCGCCGGGTTGCTGTCGCTCACAAGATAGTCGAGGCCGCGGCGAAAATCGGCCTCCCGAAAGAAGACATTATCATTGATGTCATGACGTATTCCATCGGCGCCGAACCTAAGTCCGGCCGGGATGTGCTGCAGGCCCTGCGCCAGATACGCGCCGAGTTGGGGCTCAATATGACGATGGGACTAAGCAACATCTCCTTCGGCATGCCAGACCGCGCGGTACTGAATGCCGCTTGGGTGGCCATGGTCATCGACGCAGGGGGCACCGCTCTCATTGCCGATGCCGCCAAGATACTGCCCGCGGTGCTTTCCGCTGACCTCGTGCTGGGGCGTGACCGTTTCGGCCGGCGCTACCTGGAAGCGTACCGCAAGCGCCAGGCAGAGGCGCAGTCCCAGGCTTGACACCCAACACCACAGGGACTATACTTAAAACTGCGCAACGCGGGGTAGAGCAGTGGTAGCTCGTCGGGCTCATAACCCGGAGGTCGTTGGTTCAAATCCAACCCCCGCTACCAA
>JBEKDL010000027.1:0-22670 GCA_050014355.1 Dehalococcoidales bacterium
TACTATAACGTCTACTTCTCCAGCTTCGGCGGCGAAGCCCTTATCAGCGGCGATATTTCCAGCGCCCGGGGCGCCGCGGCCATCGACCCCAAGAAGGTTACCCAGCTTATAAAACCCGGCGAAAAAATCTCCTACTCCGAGATGATGGACAGGGCTTTCAAATTTTACTTCGGTGAAAAGAACGACCTGAAATATATCTCGGAACACGGGTCCATCGATTGGAAGAAGCAGGTTATCGAAGCTTACTGGAGATGGTATGTCGATGTTCGCATTCCTATCTACCTCGAGCACCTGGCCGAGCTTAAACCGGAGATAATGAAGAACGCCAAGACCATCGGTGTCGAGCTCGATTGGGAGCAGTTTACTCCTCTTACCAGCTTCTTTACGCCGCAAGTAGCCAAGGAGGAGACCGGTGAGTTCGACCTGTACAGCTTCTCCTACCGGGATATACTCCACAACGGCACCTACACTATGGAAATGCCCTGGCTAGATGAAGTCAGCCGGATGAACCCTTATACCTATAACATCACGATGAATGCCGATACGGCCAAGCAAAGGGGTCTGAAAGACGGCGACCTTATCTGTCTGGAGTCGTCCTACGGGCGCAAGACGACCGGTTATCTGAAGACCATGCAGGGCATGCACCCGAAATGTATCGCCATCGCGGCCTGCTCCGGCGCCTGGGCCAAAGGAGCGCCGATTGCTTACGGCAAAGGCACGAACTTTAATATTCTGCTTGAGTCTGACGTAAAGCATGCCTGCCCGGTATGCTGGAGCCAGGAAACAGCTACCATGGTTAAAGTGTACAAGACCGACCACAGAGTCGAGTTTGATGGGGATAGGAGGTAAACCGCAATGAGATGGGGAATGGCTATAGAACTTAAAAGATGCATCGGCTGCTATGCCTGCGTGCTGGCCTGCAAAGCCGAGCACTTTCTCCCGCCCGGCATTTTCTGGAACCGGGTGCTCATCGGCGAGAAGGGAAAATATCCCGCGGTGACCAAGCTCATCTATTCCGTGCGCTGCAACCACTGCGCCGACCCCAAATGCGTTAAAGCGTGCCCCACGGGCGCCACGCACCAGCGCGAGGACGGCATCGTCGTCGTCGATGAAGATAAATGCGTCGGCTGCCGCTACTGCATGGTGGCCTGCCCCTACCAGGCGCGCTCTTTCTACGAGGACGGGCATGGCGGGCAGCATGAATACTTTCCGGGACAGGGACTGACTGAACACGAGAAAATGGGCAAGGTTTTATACCCCCACCAGCCGGGCGTCGTACAGAAGTGCGTCTTCTGCAAGGAAAGAATCGACGCCGGTATGGCCCAGGGACTGAAACCCGGTATCGACCGCGATGCCAGCCCCGCCTGTATGAATATCTGCCCCACCAAGGCGATTCACTTCGGCGACCTGGACGACCCGTACAGCGATATCAACCGGCTCATCAAAGAAAAGAAAGGACACCCTTTCCATGCGGAGTTCGATACCCAGCCGTCGATATTTTATATCGACTAAGCGGGAAATCGATAAGGAGGTTACAGGAAGATGATGCAGATAAAACCCTGGGATTTCATGGTCAAATACACCCCGCAGCGGGAGTGGATAGAAGGACACGGCATCATGGTGGCCTTCGCCATGTTCTTCGGCGGTATCAGCGGCGGCCTGTACCTGTCCTCGCTGTACTTCCACAGCCTGCTGGGCATGTTCATCGCCTGGCTTCTGGCGATGGCGGCGGGTGTGACGGACATGGCGCACTTGAGCAAACCGATGCGGTTCTGGCGCATGATAAGCAAACCCGGAAGCTCCTGGATTTCCCGAGGCTTTATCCTGATATGGCTATTCCTCGGCGCGGCGATGATACAGCTGGCCATTTCACAGTGGGCGCCGGGCAATGCCTGGGAGACCGTGTTCAAAGTGATGGCCGGTATCCTGGCCTTTGGCGTCGCGATATACAGCGGCTTCGTCGTCGGCTTTGTCGGAGCCATTAAAATCTGGAACTCCGGCCTCGTCCCCATACTGTATGTCATCTCCGGCCTGACCGCCGGGCTGGCGGTAGTCATACTGGTCAGCTTAAACGCGACCAACCTGGTAACGATAGCAGACTATCTACTGGCGGGGCTGGTGGTCTACGCCATTTTCGTGGCGGTATACTTCTGGGTGGCCACCTATGAAAGCGCCACGGCCCGCGATTCGGCGGTAAGGGTGCTGCGGGGTCCCATCGCCCCGGTTTTCTGGCTCGGCGTCGTGCTCCTGGGCGTCGTTATCCCGATTGCCATGGTCGCGCCATTCTCCCTATCGCAGCAGGTATCATCGGCGGGCTTCGCCGTGGCTGGGGCATGCACCATTATCGGCGGAGTGGCGCTAAGGTACGTCATCCTGAAAGCTGGTATGTACACTCCCCTGCTGCCCGACGAATAGATAGCACGTTTATCATGAATTAGAAATAATTTAGAGAGGGGGGCGAAAGCCCCTCTCTTTTTTATATCAAAACTCAAAGCTAAAAAGTCAAAACCATAAGTAAAAAACTAAAACTGATAGAGCTTTGGGTTTAGCCATGGTATTGAGCTTTAACGTTTAACTTTCGAGTTGTTTTGCGTATAATGACCACAGGAGATAGTTATGCCTTCTGCGGCGAAAATTTATATCGGTACTTCCGGCTGGTCTTACCCGAAGGGCGAGGGCACCTGGAAAGGTTATTTCTATCCCGCCGGTAAGATAAACGAGCTGGAGTATTACAGCCAGTTCTTTAATACTGTAGAAGTCAACAGCTCTTTCTACCGCCCGCCCGAACCCGCGTATGTCTCCAACTGGGTCAAACGTACTCCGCCGGGTTTCCTGTTCGCGGTCAAGCTCTGGCAGAAGTTCACCCACCCCGGGATGTACCAGGAGGCCACCGGAGAAGTGGCGGCCATCTCGCAGCAGGATGTGGACGTCTTTAGTCAAAGCCTGGAGCCGCTCGTAAAAAGCCGGAAGCTCGGGGCGCTATTAGCGCAGTTCCCGCCCAGCTTTAAAAACGACGATTACGGAAGACAGATACTGGCGGCGCTGGCCAGGACATTCGGGCAATACCCGCTGGCCGTGGAGCTACGGCACCGTAGCTGGAGCGATGACGCCGGGACGGCGGCGCTGCTCCGCCAGCACAATATAGCCTGGGTGCAGATTGATGAGCCGAAGTTCGTCACCTCGATAGCGCAAGAAGTGCCCCTGACTTCCGATATGGCCTATTTCCGCTTTCACGGCCGGAACGCGCAGGACTGGTGGACGGGCGATAGCGAAACCCGGTACCGGTATGACTATTCTCCGGATGAAATAAGCGAGCTTGCTGATAGGGTGAAGAAAGCCGCTGCCAGGACCAGGCTGCTCTTCGCCTTCTTTAATAACCACTGGAAAGCTTACGCCCCCCGCAACGCTAACGATATGAAGAAGGCTTTACAGCTTTCCTTCCAGGACTTGCCAATGCCGTCGGAGCTGCTGCAGGAAACGAATATAAAGAAAACCATGGAAGAGCGGTGAAACGTGCTCGATGAACTGACCGTCAAAGGCTTCGGCATTATCGAGGAGATTAACTGGAAACTCGCCGGGGGATTGAACGTGATTACCGGCGAGACGGGCGCCGGCAAGTCCCTGGTGGTCGATGCCGTGGAAGCCCTGCTTTCCGGCCAGGTGCGGGAAGAAGATATCCGCCACGGCTCGGAAGAAGCCAGAATAGAGGGCGTTTTCAGCGTCGCTGACGGCAAAGGGGTTAACGCACTACGGGAACTGCTGGACGAGAAAGGCCTCGAAACCGGTGAAGACGCCCTGATAATCACCTGCGATTTCCGCCGGGAGGGCCGCACTACGCCCAGGGTAAACCGCCACGCGGTGTCCCGCGCGCTGCTCCAGGACATTGGCAACGCGCTCGTCGATATCCACGGCCAGAGCGAGCACATTTCCCTGCTGCGCCGCAGCCAGCACCTGGATTTCCTGGATGCCTATGCGCACACGCTGGAGATAAGGCGTGTTTTCGGCGCTAAAGTAACGGCTTTGCACCAGATGGAGCGTGAAATCAAGTCTTTGACCCGCAGCGAACAGGAAATCGCCCGGCAGGTAGAGCTGCTCAATTTCCAGATTGAAGAAATCAATAGAGCGAAGCTGCGGGAAGGAGAAGACGCCGAATTAGGAAAAGAGCTGACCCTCCTGACATCCGCTGAAAAGCTGAAAGCGGCCTCCTACGAAGTATACCGCATTGTCTACGGTGAAGACGGCGCCGCGGCATCTGATTCCGCTCTGGATAGACTGGGCGAGGCCTTAGCGGCCATGAGGCATATCGCGGAGATTGACCCATCGCTGCAAAAACAGCTGGCCTACCTGGAGGAGACCCTGCACGGACTCGAAGAGACGGCGCGTGACGTGCGTGCCTACGGCGAAAATTTGAGCTATGACCCGCGGCGCCTCGAAGAAGTGCAGAATAGACTCGAGCTTATTAAAAACCTCGAAAGGAAATACGGCGGCTCGATAAATGGCGTGCTGGAGTACCTGAAAAAAGCCGAAACAGAGTTGAGCGGAATTACCAATTCCGGCGAGCGCCGCGCACAGCTGGAAGTGGAGAGGGAGCGGCTGAAAAAAGAAATGGGAGCTTTAGCCTCCAGGCTTTCCAAAAAACGCGGCCAAGCGGCGCAAAAGCTGGCCGCGGCAGTGAAAAAAGAGCTGGCCGATTTGAGCATGGCGCGGGTGGACTTCGCCGTGGCGATAACGCAGGAGCCATCATCGGAAGGAATCCCCTTGCCCGATGGCGCCTACTGCCGGTTCATCGCCACCGGCGTTGACGAGGTCTTTTTTGAAGCTTCGACCAACCCCGGCGAACCCCGGAAGCCGCTGGATAAAATCGCCTCAACCGGTGAAATTTCGCGCTTTCTGCTGGCCCTTAAAAGCGCCCTGGCCGAGGCGGACACCATTCCGGTGCTCATCTTCGATGAAATAGACATCGGCATCGGCGGTCGCAGTGGCGAGGTTATCGGCCGGAAGCTCTGGAGCCTGGCGAGGAGCCACCAGGTCATCTGCGTGACCCACCTGCCGCAGATAGCCGCCTTCGCCGATGCCCACTATAATGTCAGCAAACGGACAGCTGGCGGCCGGACGGTCAGCACTATCGAAGGACTGGAGGGCGAAGCGAGACTCAAAGAGCTGGCCGTGATGCTCGGCGGCCCGCGCTACACACCGAGCGCCCTTACCGCTGCCCGGGAGCTCATCGAGAAAGCGGAGGCCTGGGAAAAAGGGGCGTCAAAAGGCTGAACCTTATCTGGGCTTGAATGAAGAACCGCTTACCCCTGCAGCGCTTTCCTGCCCAGCACTTCTTGCCGGGTGTACCAAGATACCACCGCGCTAACAACATCATCAGGTTCATCGAAAACGCGCAGCAGGTCGAAGTCTTCCGGGGAAATCGCGCCGGAGGTCAGCACGCTGCCTTGCAACCACTCCAGGAAGCCGCGCCAGTATTCGCTATCGAAAAGTATCACCGGGAAGGGTTTTATTTTTTGAGTTTGTATCAGGGTCAGGATTTCAGTCAGCTCGTCGAGGGTGCCCAGGCCGCCGGGCATGATGACGAAGGCCGTGGCGTATTTAACCAGCATGACTTTACGCACGAAGAAGTGGTTGAAGGTCATGGTCCTATCAGCGTAAATGTTGCACTTTTGCTCCTGGGGCAGCTTGATGTTCAGGCCGATAGATTTTACGCCTGCCCGGTGGCCACCCAGATTGGCGGCCTCCATGACGCCGGGACCGCCGCCGGTCATGATATTGAATCCGGCTTTGCCCAGCCGGAAGGCGGTCTCTTCGCACTGCTGGTAAATCCTGTCCCTCGGTTTCAAGCGGGCGGAGCCGTATATCGTCACCGCGGGAACGATATCGGCCAGGCTATCGAAGCCTTCCACCAGTTCGCCGATGATGCGGAACATCCGCCACGATTCTTCTTTGGCCATTTGGTTGATTTCATATTCGATAGCCATATCCCCTCCATAAATGTAATTAAGCGTCAGTCAAGGGTGACCGTGGTGTTATAAGCCGGCACCGACGCCTCGAAACCGGTCTTTTCCGTGAGGAATTCCCGGAATTTTTCCGCGGCGCCGGCCTCGCCGTGGGTGATGAAAACATGTCTGGGCTTGACCGAAAGCGCGGTAAACCAGCGCAAAAGCTCATCTCTATCGGCGTGGGCGGATAAACCCTGCAGATGGACGATGCGCGCCCGGACGGGATACTGCCGTCCGTATATTCTGACACTTTTAGCGCCGTCGAGAATCTGCAGGCCCAGGGTGCCTTCCGCCTGGTAGCCGACAAACAGGATAGTGCTCTCCGGCCGGGAGATGTTGGCCGCCAGGTGGTGCTTGATGCGGCCGCCGGTGCACATCCCCGCCCCGGCGATAATCATCACCGTGCCCTTGATGTCGTTCAGGGCTTTGGATTCTTCGGTGGTTTCCACCGTTTTCAGACCGGGAAGGTCGAAAGGCGAACGGTTTTGGCGCAGCAGGTCTTTCGCCTCCTGGTCGAAGAGGTTGGAAAAGTTCTCATAAACCTTGTTGATTTTTGCCGCCATGGGGCTATCGAGGTAGACCTGCAGCCGCGGAATACGGTTTGCCATGCGCAGGGCATTGAGGTAATACAGCACTTCCTGGGTGCGCTGTAGCGCGAAGCTGGGGACGATGATGTTACCGCCGGTTTTGAACGCCGAGTTCACTATTTCCACCAGGTTGTCGCTGATGTCCTCGGTGCCCTCGTGGGCGCGGTCGCTGTAGGTGGACTCCACTACGATATAGTCCGTCTGGCGGAAGACACTGGGGTCGTGGAGAATCGGCCGGTCCCAGCGGCCGATGTCCCCGGAGAAGATGATACTCCTTTTTTCCCCGTTCTGGCTTATCAGCAGCCTTATCATGGCCGAACCGAGGACATGGCCGGCATCGTAAAAAGTAGCCTCGATGCCATGTCCGAGGTTAACCGGCTGGTTATATTCCGCCGGCTTGAACAGCGGCAGTGTAGCCTCGGCATCGGCGACGGTATACAGCGGGATTTCCGGGTAAGGCCCTCTCTTGCCTTCCTTGATATGCCTCTTTTTCTTGTAGGCGGCGTCTTCTTCCTGCAGATGTGCCGAGTCAATAAGCATAATTTTTGCTATCTCGGCGGTGGCGCGGGTGCAGATAATCCTGCCGCGGAAACCCTCGTTGACAAGCCGGGGAAGCAGACCGCAGTGGTCGAGGTGGGCATGGGTCAGCAGCACGGTCTCCAGCCTATCCGGCGCGGTGCCGAAGGGCTCCCAGTTGCGGTACAGGAAGGCCCTCTCCTGGTAAAGACCACAGTCCACCAGTAATCTTGTGCCGTTTACTTCCACCTGGTAGCGGGAGCCGGTGACGCTTTTGGCCGCCCCCATGAAGCTTAACTTTATATCCATTACTGTGTTATTCACCGCCGTGGAGCTTGATATGCTCTTTACGCATACACCTGTTCATGACTACTTTTAAGCCGGCCTTACGTGCCTCGGCGGCGGCTTCTCGATTAACGATGCCTTCCTGCATCCAGACGGCTTTGGCACCGATTTTGATGGCCTGGCGCACGATGGGGAGGACGTCTTCCGGCCGCCGGAAAATATCTACAACATCGACTTTTTCAGGTACCGCGGCGAGGTCGGGATAGCTGGTCTCCCCGAGTACGACCTTTTCAGCAGGATTGACCGGGATAATTTTATAGCCGTGCTCTTTTAGGTATTTCCCGACGACATGGCTGGGGCGCTCGGCATTAGATGACAGGCCGACGATAGCCACGACATGGCTGCTATCAAGGATTTCCGCTGCGTCATTCATGTCAATAGACCTGCGCTTTTTATATGATACCATGATACCACAATCATGCCGCCATCAGTCAGGCGCTCCAGGGTAAATTCCGGTTCGTAATTCAGCCTTACTTTGTGGTATCGTAAATATGCACATGCAGCAGGGTATTTCCGGGAATAAGCGGCCGCGTGTCTTCTTCGGCTGGTACATCATCGGCCTGATGATTGTCAGCATGATGCTGGTATTCGGCATCAGGGCCTCGTTTTCTATTTTCTTCGAGCCTATCCTGGACTATTTCGACTGGTATCGCGGCAGTACCGCCATCATGCTGTCGCTCAACATCTTCGTCTATGGTCTGGCCGCGCCGGTGGCTGGTATCCTGGTGGACCGCTGGAAAGCGCGTACTGTGGCGGTTTTGGGGATATTACTACTGTCCCTGTCCACAGGGGCCTGTTATTTTGCCAGCGCACTCTGGCATTTTTACTTCCTTTTCGGCGTGCTGGTGCCCATCGGTTCCGCCTTCTGCGCTTCACCCATTCTCAACGCGACGGTGATAAACTGGTTCGACAAGAGGCGGGGCATGGCCGTCGGCCTGGGGCAGTTGGGGGGCGGTTTGAGCTTTGTCTACACGTTGCTCATTGAGGCCGTGATTTCCCACTGGGACTGGCAGGTATCATTCCTGGTCATGGGGGGCTTGACTATCGTGGTCCTGCTCCCGCTGTATCTCCTCTTTTTCTATCACCGCCCGGAGGACAAAGGGCTGACGGCTTACGGCTCCGGTGAGCTATCCGATAACAGAGATATTACAAAAGCTCATCAACCCGCGCGTGACTGGACGCTGGGGGCGGCCTTCAAGACGCGCCAGCTCTGGCTGCTGGTATTCACCGAGGTCTGCTTCTGGGGCCTGGGTAACTACATGGTGCTGGCCCATCAGGTCAAATTCGCCGAGGATGTAGGCTACAGCCCTATACTGGCGACCTCTATCTACGCGCTCTTCGGTTTTGTCTCCATCGCCGGGCAGATTTGCTCTTCCATATCCGACTCTATCGGACGCGAAAAGACCCTGACGATATCAACCGTTCTGGCCATCGGCGGACTGGTGGCATTGATGTCGGTCAGGAACACGTCTCAAATCTGGCTGCTTTATGTGTACGCCATCAGTTCTGGCTTCGCCACAGGGCTGTTTTCACCCGTGATTGTCGTGGGATTGGCTGATATCTTCCGGGGCAGGAACATCGGTACAATATCGGCCATGTTAATGACCGGCATGGGCTTTGGCGGCGCCATCGGCCCCTGGCTCGGCGGCTATATTTACGATAAAGTGGGCAGCTACATGATAGCTTTCACCATCGCTATCGTGGCTTTTGCGGTGGGTTGCGTCAGCTACTGGCTGGCCGCGCCGAGAAAGGCCGAAAGCCTGCGCGCCAGGCTAATGAAACCGCTTTTAAAAACGTGATAACGTAATTCTCCTCTCCCGCGTAGGGGGGAGATGAGGGCAATTTCTCTAGTTACCCCCTGCCTTTTCTCCGCCAGACGGCGGGCGTTTATTCGGCGGGGGCGGGTTCTTCATGCCCAGGCGGAAATATTCTCCCGTGTCCTTGCGCTTCCAGTTCACCGAAATACGCTGCTGCGTGGGGTGGAGCAGCTTAATTGCCCCCGGCCGCGGGCATTCCTCGACACAGCCGCCGCAGTACCAGCACTCTTCGGGATAGACGACGATAGGCTGTTTTTTCTTTTCGGGGTTGGGCATCATGACGTCCGTGGGGCAAACATTAACGCAAGCGTTGCAGCCGATGCAGATTTGAGGATTGAACTCAACCGCCTTGTTCGGCGTCGGCGGATTGGGTACGATGTAGGTTTTATCGCTCATCTTCGTTTACCTCCCCTCTATAGATGTCGGTAATTCCAAACTAGACCTTGCTGTAGCGCTGGTAGTTCTCCTCGAGGGAGGAGGCGTAAGGCGCCTTGAGATGAAAGTCCAGCGGCAGCTCCCTGACCATCACCTGGTCGTTTTCCTGCCGTATGGGCAGCAGCTTGTTCCATCCGGGCGGGTCCATCTGGGGGTAGTCCAGCCGGCGGAAATCCAGGATAGAGTTGCTCGCCTTACGCTGCTGTGAGGCCTGCATTACCAGCTCTCCCATGGTTATCAGCGAGTGACATTCCAGCAGGCGTCCCAGCTCGTGAGGATTGGAGGCGTAAGCCGAGGCAAGCTCCGTGGTCTTGAGCTCGTTGAGCAATCTCAAGCCAAGGTTCAGTGTCAGCTCGTTCTTGTACGCGCCGCAGTAGTCCCGCATAATACGGGCGATGGCCACGTTGATTTCCTTCCAGCCGTTGCCTTCCCTGCTTTGCTTGAGGGCGGAATAGGCACGTTCCTTTTCCGCCTCGATTTGATGGCGGTCGGCGACCGGCTCGGGGGCGCTGCGGGCATACGCGGCGGCGTGCCTCCCCGCGTATCTCCCTGTGGTATGCGACTCGCCGTGGCATCCCCCGCCGAAGATGGTACCCCCGGCGGCGGCGTAAAGCCCTTCTAGGTTGGTCCTCAAGTTCCAGTCCAGCAGATACCCGCCGCCCCCCATGCTGCGGACGTTCGGCGGGGCATTGATGGGCGCGCCCCAGAAATTGGAATGCGCATACCCTTCCGGCGGCATCACCGGGGCTTGCAACATGTCTTTAGCGGGGTCGAAGCCGGCTTTAGTGTAAGTATCGTATATCGGGATGCGGGTCTTGCCTTCATTGCCGACCATCATGCCAAAAATAGCCCACCGCTCCGGTGCCGGTAAACGCGTAAGGTCGGCGTATAGAGGCAGCTTGAACTCGCCCTTGCGGATACGTTCCACCAGGTCGTGGGCCAGGTCATTCTGGTTGTATTCCCGGAGGTAATTGGATATCCCTATCCCTATGCCCAGTATGAATTTCTGCCCTTCCGCGGGCACGAAGCGCTGCATTACGGATTGCAGGTCCCGGCCGAAGGTGTCCATCCATGGCACCTCTTTGCCGTCGGCATCCACTATGGGCGCGCCATGGTAGGTATTGCTCGTGCCGCCCATGCTGTAAGGCGCGTAGCCGAAACCGCTCAAGCGGTTATGGCCGGAGGCCTCCATGCAGACGAATTCAGCCCCGGCGTTCCAGCCTATCGCCTGGCCGACCCCGGCGCTGTTCATATCACTCATCGAGCTCGAGGCGGTGATTTCCGGGGCGAACAAAGCGAGACGCCCGGCCCCGCCCGTGGCGATGATAGTAGCCTTTGCCCTGAAAACATAGAACTCCCCGGTACGCGCGTCTACCGCGGTCGCCCCTACGACCTTCGCCCCCTGCTTACCGCCCTCGGAAAGGAGGCTTGTGGTCGCCATGCGGTTATGGATATTCACCCCCAGCCGCTTTATTTCCTCGTACAATGCCGGCTTGATGTTGTAGCCCCAGATACGGACAACATGCCGGTTTTGATAATCGTAAGCGAACATCAGCTTCGTCTTCTCGTCGCGGAAAGCGGCGCCCTTGAACTCGTCGTTAACATCGCGTATCTGGATGCCCATCTGCTCGCACTCCTGCAGGGTGTCCCAGCCTTCTTTGTTGATGATATAGCGGACGAGCGCGCTGGTATAGCCGTGCATGCTGTCGTAGCAGGCTCCGGTGTACATTTCCGGGGTCACCCTGGAACAGGGATTGGTGACGGCCCCGTGCCAGTGGTCGACACCAGCCCCGCCGCAGCCGCTGCGCTTGGCGTGACCCCTTTCCATCACGGCGACTTTTGCCCCCGCTCTGGCCGCGGCGATAGCGGCCCGGCAGCCGGCCACGCCCCCGCCGATAACCAGCACGTCCGCAACCACTTCATTCACCTTGCCGTAGCGAATCAGGTACGGCCATTCGGGGAGGGAGCCTTTTTGTTGAACGTATTCGTGCCAGGTGGCCATTGTTTTATCCTCCTTTTTAACGCATTTCTATATCAGGACTTGAAGAGCGTTATTAGGATATCAAAAAACCCGCGGAAAAACAATTCTCCTTGATACTTGTCATAATATGGTGTAAAATATTCCTATCCCGGATGAAATCAAATGACCGGAAATGGAGTGTAAAAATGGAAATCAGTTTTGACAAAAACGCCACGAAAAACGCCGAGGTGGAAAAGACCGTCCGCGAGTTCCTGGCAGAGGTCGACACTATGGAGCAGGCCAAGGATATGCCCATCGTGATTTTCCAGGACGGCGTCAAGAAAAGCTACTATATCCGCTGCGCGGTCACGGGAGAAACAATGTCCGGGAAGGTAAGCCTGGACGCCCGGCTCAACCCGCAGACCGGCGAGACTTTCCGTGACAACCGCGAGATACTGATGACCCATAATACTTTCCTCCGCATGAAGTCCGATGCGCTGAACCAGCGTGAATTTAATGATATCATCGCCGAATATATCAAATCTTACACGCCGGAGAAGCCGCTGAAAATCTGGGGAGGCCAGCATCGCTCCCGGGCGACTATCGATGCCTACAAGGAGAAAAAAGTATCGAGGTACCACGGGTTCCGTGTCTATGTCGGCCTCTCCAAAGAGCAGCGGACCGAGCTTGCCTTAATCTCGAACACCAGCATCGCTGTCTCCAATGACCTGTTCGACCGGCAGATGGAAGAGACTTACATGGGCCCGAATTTACGGCGCTGGTGCGTAAAGGTCGGCCTGCTCAAGCAGGGCGAGGACTTCCCGGACGTGGGTGCTCACGCCGAAAGGATTACCACCCAGGGCGCCCGCAGCTTTGTCGTGAGCTATTTCAAGGGCAGGCAGGCGGGCGAGCAGATAGCTGAAGAACAGCTCGATAATAACGTTTATGAACCGTATTTATGCCAGACGGGCATCACCTTGGACGAGGAGTACCATCTGCTCACGGAAAAGATGGGGAGTGAGCTGTGGACGGACAAAGGACTGATGGACGCGGGCAAGGCCTTCGCCCGTCTTCACAAAACGCAGTACGATGCGATTAGGAAAAGCAAGAGCAACTACAGAGTCTTCCGCATGAAAGCGGTGTCCCCGTCGGTACTGACAGCGTGGAGCTACGTCGCCGGCCTTCTCCAGTCGCACGCGAAGCGCCTGCAGGTACACCTGACGGTCCCCCAGCCGCCCAAAGGCGCCCCCGACCCCCTTAATGCCGAGGAGATGGCCAATTTCAGATATTATCAGGATGTGGATTCTTCCCGCGGCCTGGGCACGCGCTCTATCATGAAGGACCGCCAGAGGATGGCGCAGGTGTTCCTGGCCAGAAGCATGGACCCGGAAGCCACGCTTGAAAAGAGACTACTCAACCAGGCGGTCAACCAGGCCACCGCGCTGCGGTTCTTCAGCAAGGGTTATACGGCGTAAGATAGCGCAATTACATCCGGACTATTTGGCCGGTTTTACGGGCTTACTAACTTACGGGCCAGCCGGGCCAGCCGTTTATCAAGGCCGGGCACCCTGGCCGCGTCTCCGGGGTTTTTAGCCAGGACGGTAACACTGCCTATCCAGCGCATCTTACATAGTGACGCGTAGCCTTTTAAATTCCGCATCGTCTGCCCGATGCCCTCTTCCGCTACTGCCAGGCCGGCGATACGCTTTCCTTCCAGTCTCGGCCAGATGGCGCAGGTACGGTCGAGGAAAACCTTGAGCAACCCGGAAAGCATTTCCATATATCCGGGTGTCGCTAGGACAATAGCATCGGCTGATATCAACCTCGGGTATAAGGCCGCCATATCATCTTTGATGATGCAGTCTCCCTTCCGCTCTTTCCCGCCCTTTTCACAGGTCAAACATCCCCGGCACATCTTAACGTCCATCTTCCGCAGGAGCAACAATTCCGCCTCGGCCCCGCATTGTTTTATCTCGTCGAGCAGCCTGCTCAACATCCACTCCGTATTTCCCTTCCGCGGCGACCCGCATACCCCGATGACTTTCATCTTCGCTCCTCTAAGCTGATTAGTTAGCAATCGCTATTATTCTACACCGATGGCGGGAAATTAATAAATACGGGTAGGCCTTCTTTGACCTGGAGCTGTCCCGTATCTTACAATTGAAACAACTCGATGATAATGAAAAGTCCCGGGGCCGGTTTTTAAAAAATGCACCGCTTCTACGTCGACCGGATAAACGGCGATACTGTCGCGATTACGGATGCCGCACAGTTCCACCACCTTAAAAATGTGCTGCGTCTGAAAATCGGTGAGCGCTTAGCCGTATTCGATAGCGATGGTAATGAATATGCCGGCGCTGTCACTGCCATCGAGAGAAAACAGGCGGTAATTAAGGTGACAGCCCCGCAGCCACTTCTCAGCCGTCAGGTTAAGCTCACTCTCGCCTGCGCTATCCCTAAAGGCGACCGGATGGACGATATCATCGACCAGCTTACGCAGCTTGGCGTCGAGCGCGTTATCCCCATGTGGACGGAGAGGGTCGTGGTCAAGCTGGACGAGGTTAAAAAAGCATCCAGATTGAAACGCTGGCGTACCATCGTGCAAAACGCCGCCCGGCAAAGCCAGAGAAACAGCCTGCCGGTTATCGAGCCGGTCACCAGCCTAGCCGAAGTCATCGCTAAATCAGGAGATTTTGACCTTAAGCTGATACCGCATTTGTCCGGCGAAAGAAAGCTGATAAAAGATGTACTTATTGCCGCCAAGCTAACCAATATTTTAGTCCTCGTCGGCCCGGAAGGCGATTTTACGCCGGAGGAAGTCGGGCAGGCTCTCGATGCGGGCTTTATCCCGGTGTCTCTTGGGAATACCGTTTTACGCGTCGCCACGGCAGCGGTGGCCGTCGCCAGCTATCTCAAATTTTCCCTGGGCGAATAGGATTTATTGTCTGTTTCCCGTGACCGTCATAATCAGCCGGTAATCGCTCCGCGCTATGGTCTTTCCCGCGGTGGGATAGGGTTCGACCCGGAAGGCTATCGTGTGCCCATCGAAGTCCTGTGTGGAAAGCTGGCTGGTAAGGCCCGGCTGGGTAAGTTTGAGCTTTAACAGGGATGCGCCGGGCCTGGTTATTTCAACAGTACAGCTGACTTCACCGGCCCAGATGCAGGTTACGTTTTGGGGGCAGCGGCTATCCGAGGTGACATCGATGAATTTAATGGTGATATTCTCGCTTGAAATCGCGGCGCTTTGCCCGATAGACAAGGTGAATTCCCGCCCCGGGGGCACTTCATTTTTCGGGGCTTTAGCGCAGGCCGAAAGCACCGACGCCGGTAAAATAATGGCCAGGGCTATGATGGTAACCTGAAAGATTTTATTTCGGTGCACGCCATTCTCCTTGGGTGATGACTCGTGTCTCTATATTATGCCCGCCGCGCTTGAAAAATCACAAAATCTGCCTGCGAATTGTTACAAATCTATGACATTTTTTAGTCAGAGTTTTATTCGCCCTTCGGAAAAAATAAGGCCATCGACTTTTCAAATAGCGTCGGGGAATTCCAGGCACCCACGAAATGAGGATTGACTATGGTAGCCCATTTTATTTTACGTTGACAAAGTTTAAAAATAGGGCGAAAATTACAGGAATATTGAATGAACATAGTATGAAAATGGTTAGAATCTGGTAAAAAGATTGAGACCGGGCAAGGCACCCAGAAAACCAACAGGAACCAACAATAAACCCAGCGCTAACATGTTCAGCATTGGCAAAGCACCCTAGATATAATAACTTATGTGATTTACTTTTACTATTAAACCTGAATGCAGCAGGAGGGCCGAAGATGGGAGTTTTACCCGGCTTTGGTTGCCTACCACTGGAACGGTGATGAAGTGGAGCCGGGGTGATAATACGCAGAACTTTTGAACTTTCCTTCAGTCTGAAATCATAATTGTTCAATTGGGCTGTTTGCTTAGGACCGAACATTCAAAGCAATTGCTATCGCGGGTGGACTTGTGCCCGGCCAACTTAACGAGGATTTCTTTTAAATAAGCGTCAGTCTCTATTCAGACTAAGGGAACCCGGTTTCCACGCGGGATTTCACCAGCCTATTTGAGAGGGAGGGTAAAATTGATGCCGGGCGTATCCTGACCTGGATTTACCGCTACCGCTTTAGCGGAATTTAAGTCATAAACATTATTGAAATATTGGTCGGCATAAGGCATTTTACTGCTGGAAGGTGAAGCCTTGACACAGTAGGTGCCGGGCGGCAGGTCGGATAATTTATAGGTGCCATCCGTATTCGTAATGGCGCTGGCTATCTGCTGGTTATTGGTATAGGTAAAGGCTAAGATATTTACCTTGTAAAGAGCGTTTCCGTTGGTATCAGTAACTTTACCGGAGATGGAACGAATACCCTTCAAAGTAAAATCTACTTTTTGTATCCCATCAGGAGCATTAATAGTCAATTGGGAGGCTTCGTTCTTATCAGTTACGTTATTGGTCCACTTTTGCTCGTAACCGCTGGCGATAACGCTGACAAAGAAAGGCCCGCTTTTAGCCATGGGTTCGGTTTTATAATAGCCGTTACTATCAGTCGAACCTATAGCAAGAAGCCCTGCATAGGAAGGAGCTAGGCCTCCGACGAATAAATAATTTGTTGTGTTCACTGCGTACACCCTAGCATCGGAGACAGGTGCATTAGTACTAGAATCGCGCACATAGCCCGATAAATAGTAGAACTGGACTGGTGGTGTTGTTACCGGTGTTGGAGTCGGAGTGGGAACCGGTTCTGGTGTTGGCGTTATCGTCTGTATCGGCGTTGATTCAGTTGCTACGTTAGTAGTAAAAACAGGAGCGTGAGTATTACTAAACCCACCCGCTCGTGTATAAGCAACCAAATATAAACCCACACCTATGGCTGCAATTAAGAAGACAAATATAACCCAAGCTGACCAGTCCAATTTTTTTTAACCTTTTCAGCTTTTTTCCTGGCCCGCGCTGCCTCCTCTTCCTCCCTCTCCTTCTCTTTGATCGCTTCCTCGGCTTCTTTCCTCGCCTGGATAGCCGCCTCCCTAGCTTTCCGCGCTTCTTCTGTTTTTCTATTAGCTTCGGCTATTTCTGCTTCATGCCGTTCCTTTTCTCTTGCCGCTTCTTCGGCTTCCTTTTTTATTCTGGTTGCCTCTGCCTCCCGCCGTGCCTTATCTTTAGCGGTAACCTCCGCCTCTTTCATGGCTTCAGCCGCCTCTGCTTCCTGCCTTGCCTTTTCTCTGGCTGCCTCTTCGGCTTCTTTTTTCGCCCTGGCGGCGGCCTCCTCTCTGGCAGCAGCTTGAGCCAGATGTCTCTTAACTTCATCAACCAGTTTTATTAAATGCTGTTCCAGCGGCGGCTTTTGCGCATCTAGCCACTGCTTGCTTCCGAGATAAAGGGCAATGCGCCCGTGAGGCAATGTATTATCGATCAAGATAGGAATGATTTCTTTTTTTAAGTCAAAGGCAGTCCTGATTTCACTTATACAGTAAGGAGAATCGTTTGATGTGGCAGAAAATACCAAGACCACGATGCGGCAAACCGGAATCGCATCCATAATTGCTTTATCCCATTCCTCACCGGCCCATATGTCTCGCGGCGCTATCCAGCACCGGATGCCGCTATCCTCAAGCTTGGAGCACACGGCTTCGGCAACCGTCTTATCCGGGTTTGCGTAGCAAATAAAAACTTCGTGAGCCATTACCGGTTATCTCTTATACGTTGTCTATTCGATTCCTTCAAGCATGGTGAATCAATTCATCAAACAAGTCAAGATTTAGACCTGGGCCATCATATATCCCGCTTTGGAAAGGATTTTAGGAATGCCTTCCACCAGGACTCTGTCCTTTTCTTTTTCGGATTCAGGGAGCTTTTCCCATGGTAAAAGGTCTTGATGAAGCATCCTGGCCTTATTGGTCCTTCTGGCGTATTTCCACCCGGCATCCCGCTTTTGTTTCATCCACCGTATATGTTCCATTTCCGCCAATTTTTCGACTTGCTCAACTGTAAAGTTACCCGGGACACCGCCATCGCGCGCCTGAACCGCTTTATATCTAATACTCGCCAATTTGTCGAGAATGTCACGCACATTATTTCGGTTCTGTTCTTTCTCATCTTCCGGCAATTCGCTGTACGGTCGGAGGGAGCTATGCTCCTTTTTCCTTTTATTGGATACTGGTGCATACTTAAAGTGTTTTGCCCTCAAATCATCGCAAAATATCTCGTGGGAGACTTCAGCCAATTTTTCCACGATGTCGTTACCAAGCTCAATTCCATGGATTATCGCGTAAAACTCCGGGCCATTTACATGCAGGCCAAGTTGTAGTTCAGATGGTAAACAGGAACGCTCAAAACATCTCTTGCCCGCGAGCTGGCTCATGGCTATAATCGCTTCTATCGACCGTGCGCCGTGGCGATACTCCCTGGCCGTTAAAAAGGCGCGCAATACTCCCTGGTCGATATTTACAGTCTTCTTGCCATCTAAAAGGTGCGGGGTAAAACGCTCAAAATCCGAGCGTAAGATAATCGCCCGCCGGATGATATAGTAAGGGTCGGTATTTTGCATCGGAGAACCGGCGCCTATCTGACGGTTGGGACCGAGGATATTGAGGAAGCCTTTCAATCGGCTAATAAAATCCGGTAATTTTGCTGCCCGTTGCTCATCAAGTTTGGCGCTAAAGGCCTCCATGCTGTGGCTGGTCGCCCCGGCAAAGACAAAAATGCACCGTCCAATGGGATGAGTTATCTGCCCCTGGCAAAATTTACCCTCATCCATCGGGGCAAGGAAATAGCGTAACCAGCCCAACTCCTGACCCTCAAAGGTGGTATCGAACTCGTCCCAGAAGACCAGCGGCATTTTGCCGGATAGTGTTACGTCGCGTACCTGGTGAAAGGCATTATAGAGATCTTCGGAACCGGTGAATTGTGATACATTGAAGCTTAGAGGCATGATTTGTCCCGGAAGTACCGAGCTCGCTACTTCTCTCACCGAAAATGACTTGCCGGACCCCGGGGGCCCAAACACCGCTATCGAAAAGGGCGTTGGTTGGTAACGGCCAGCATACTCGCGGATTAGCGTGCTGATACTGTGCAGGCTTTCTATTTCCTTGCGGTCTACTGTCTTGAGGTTTCCAAAGCTTCCCATGGGCACATCAGGAAGGGCGCATTCCAGACCTTCTCGTACTATTTGTTCGGACACGGCCTCGAGCGAACCGGTATTTTTATCCTCGAGTATTGTCCAGTAGCGCGCTCCCTCTGTTAGCGCGGTATCGGTAACCATGGTTGGCAAGGCCTTGATTTGGGCGGTCGCCAGACATGCGACGTTTTCGGCCAGTACTTCGGCTATCTGTTGTGCTGGAAAAGTCAGATGCATCTGTCCCGGACTGCCGGTAACTTTACCATAGCCCTCTATATGAAGAAAACGCATGGCTGCTATGCCGGACTGTATTCCCTTTGATACATCCGGTTTGACACTATTCAACATCAATTCACGGGCGATGCCGGCGGTAAGGCACGAGTTGTACCCAACTATATATCCCTTGTGGTCACGTCCCCATTCTCCTTCCATCGCATACGGGTCGAAGAAGAGTGTTGCCTCCGTTACGAAATTTTCTTTTCGCGAAAGAAGAATCGCACCCGCTGTGCTAAAAGTAACAATTACATGTTTACACTCGGCCAGCGTGTTTACGTGGGGGTTATGCACGAGCTCCCAAACCAAGTCCTGGGCAGTACGTTCCCAGGAGAGCTGGCGGCTAATCTGAACCTGACTGCTCCGTAAATCTCCCGCGGTCAAGATTGCAATAACACGGTCGGCATATTTTCGGTGTAAGTTTTCCCATAGTTTACCCTGGGCCACAGGTTTAGCTATCTTGACGAGAATCCATGGCCTGGCCGTGGCAATTGATAGAACCTTAGGCCATAAGTCCGGAGCGTCGCGGAACCCCAGGTTGGCATCATCCAGGACGAGAATGTCGGGGGCAGTGAGGCCATCTTCAACCCTTTCCAACTTGCCCCCCGAACCCGCGCCAGCGTGTATCGGATTCAGCCCTAAAAACTCTTCTACTCGCCATACTTCACCCAGGGCAGGGTTACGTTCGTTGAGTTTAAGCGGCGTCCACATAGCATAAGAATGGTGGAAGCGGTTATCAGTTGGAGATATCCTGCCATGGGGTAAATTAACCTCCCGGACATTAAAATTTACCTGTGCAGTTTGTTTTAAGTTCTTGGCAACCGCATTAATGAGGTCGGCCAGCATGGCCGCGCCGCCGGGCTGGCAGCAGGCAGCCGTTACCTCATCTGCCGTCCATGCCTGTGCAGCACCGTCTTTCCGTCTCATCCTGGCGATATTCCAATCTATGGTGACGTCACCGGCGACGAGAATGGTTTTGGTATCCGTTTTTTTGTTCATGTTGAACTCCTTTTTTCCCGGTGCCCGGTTATGTTCTGAAGTGAAAATTTTATTTTACTTATATCATGATTTTTTGGTGAGATTGAAAGATAAAACATAGTTTCCGCCTTTATTGGCGTAGTCTCTCACTCTCAAGGTATATTTACCCGCTTTGGCAATAGCCCGGTCGATGGTATAGGATACGCTTCCGTAAGACCCGGTAATTACGCTTCCATCCGGTCCCAGCAGCTCCAGCCAAGGCTGCATCGCGGCACTGTTATCACCTTCACTCAAGACAGCATTTACGGCATCGCCTTCACCGGCATCAAAAGTGTACCAGTTTACGTCTCCGGGTATTTTTAATTGACCCTGTAGAGAGACCCCCGAAGTCAAGGGATTAACACTCTTGGAGAGCTGCATAAAAGACAACACATAACTTCCCCCGATGTTGGCATAATCTCTCACTCTCAAGGTGTGTTTCCCGGCTTTAGTAATAGCCCGGTCGATGGTATAAGATGTGCTTCCGTAAGACCCGGTAATCACAGCTCCATCCGGTCCCAGAAGTTCCAGCCAGGGCTGCATCGAGGCGCTATTGTCGGCCTTAGTCAAAACAGCAAATACAGCAAATACAGCATCACCCGCTTCGGCGCTAAAATAATACCATTTTGTTTCACCTTTATTTAATACACCGGTGGTAGAAACTCCGGAGCTTAACTGGCCGGACGAATCGATTACGCCGGTGGCAGTTGTAATCGGTGGATTCGATTTGGTACTGGTTGTTGTTATTGTGGACGTTGAAGTGGACAAAGGCGTCGGGGTATTGCCAGGTAATCCTGTGGATGTGGAACCTATCACAGATGTACTGGAGTTGATTTTAGGTTCGCTTTTACTCCCTTTGAATGCCCCCGTTAGCTGAAGCACTCCGAAGACACATAATGCAACTACTACTATACCCGCGATGATGTAAAGAGGTTTGACTTTGCTTTTTCTGGCGGCTCCCTTATTTTTTATTTTCACCGGAAGTTCCGTTTCACTTTTTGGGGGAACTTCAACTCCTAAGAGGGCTTCAACGTTATCAGCAAGTTTTTGTAAATGCCCTTCGAGTGGTGGCGTTAATGCATCTAACCAATGGGTAGCGCTTAGGAAAATAGGGATTCCTTTGCTTACCGCTCTTTCTACTTCACGTAAAACCTGTTGGGACAAATTTGAATCTGAAGAAAACACTAAAACGAAAACACGGCTTTTATTTATGCCATTAAGGATGGACTCCGCGTAAGGTTGACCTGCTAACACGTCCCGAGGGGCAATCCAGCAGCGGATTTTCCGGCCCTCCAGCGTAGCACAAACCGCATCGGCAACCGCCTTGTCCTGTGATGAATAGCTTATAAAAACATCGTGCGCCATAAGTGGTTACCTCCATTATAAGTGTGATTATCCGCTCCGATTACTTAATTTACATCTCAGATGAGCGCTGCTATTAAATATTCATGATATCGTTAAGGTGACTGTCTTTGAGTTATTGGTATAATCACTCTCGGGAATTGAGTTAAGGGGATTAACCACTACTTTTACGGTATGGGTTCCTTGATTAGCTTTCGATATAATGTAATATTCGTAACCGCCGGGAACGGATTGTAAAGCTATCCCAGTATAAAATACTCCGTCAACGTAGAAATAAACATTAGGGGCTGATGCACGACCTCCCACGTTCATTATTATGGCGTTAATATAAACCAGGCCTTGTGTTTGTGTGTGATCCCAAGTGATATCCTGAATCACAAAGTCCGGAGCCAAAGCCCCGGGAAAATCTATTTCCTTTGCGTTGTTAGTTTCATCGCTTTCATCAATTACATTGTTGAAGTCCGCAACAGCTTTAATCCTATGAGTACCTAACTCGGCTTTCCACTGAAAAGAGACCTTTGCTGTCGCCCCAGAATCTATCGAATTAGCCGATATGGAGTCTTTGAAATTGCCGTCAATATAATAAGCAACATACGAAGATGCAGTTTTAGCCTTACCCAGATTTGTGATAATAATAGTTAAAGTAACATCATCCCCCATACTGGGTTTTTGGGGAGACCAGGTTATATCCTGAATAATGAGGTCCGGCTTTAAAACAGGGGCAGGCGTAGTACTGGTACTCGCAATTGTTGTTGGCGAGCCTGTGCCCGTCGGTGTCGTTGTCTTGGGTGTTGAGGATGTAGTCGCTGGAGTTGGAGGTTGTGTGGCAGTCGTTGTTGACCCGGGCGTCAGGGATGTGGGCACCGCCGTAGCCGAAGGGGCATTGGAGCTCGCAACCGTTGATTTTGTGGAAGTAACATTGGATGTTGCCAGGTGGTCTAGTCCTTTATCACCGCTTCCGCGGAGCAGAAATATTGCCAACATGATTATTGCCACAACGGCTATACCCGCGATGATGTAAAGAGGTTTGACTTTGCTTTTTCTGGCGGCTCCCTTATTTTTTATTTTCACCGGAAGTCCCGTTTCACTTTTTGGGGGAACTTCAACTCCTAAGAGGGCTTCAACGTTATCAGCAAGTTTTTGTAAATGCCCTTCGAGTGGTGGCGTTAATGCATCTAACCAATGGGTAGCGCTTAGGAAA
>JBEKDL010000028.1:0-33905 GCA_050014355.1 Dehalococcoidales bacterium
ATGACACCAAGCCTGAAACCCGTCGGGTGAACTTTATGGCCCATTAACCCTCCTGCTCCGCGACGACGACAGTGATATGGCTGGAATGTTTCCGGATGGGGCTTACGCGCCCCCTCGACCGCGGCCGGAACCGGCGCAAACTGCGCGCATCATCGACAAATATGCGGATAATCTTTAAATCGGCGGGGTCCATCTGGAAATTGTTCTCGGCATTGGCGGCCGCCGAACGTACCAGCTTGGCGACGACCTTAGCTTTGGGGGTGGGGGTAAAACGGAGCAGGTTCAGCGCTTCGTCTACCTTTTTGCCCCGCACCATATCCACCAGAGGACGCATCCTCTTGGGTGACAGTCCGGTATCTTTGGCTACGGCTTTAACTTCCACTTTCTCTCACACCTATGTTTATTCTGTTTTGATGGAGTGCCCCCGGAAAGTGCGCGTGGGGGCGAACTCGCCCAGTTTATGGCCGACCATGTTCTCGTTGATGTAGACGGGCACATGGCGCCGTCCGTCGTGCACGCCGATGGTCATACCTACCATCTGCGGCAGGATGGTCGAGCGCCGCGCCCAGGTCTTGATGACGGTTTTCTGCCCCGAGCGTATCAAGGCATCGACATGCTTCATGAGCTTTTCATCAACTGCCGGTCCCTTTTTAGTTGACCTAGACATTTTCCCTCGCTAACCGCCCTTTTTTCCTCTGCGTTTAACAATCATTTTATCGGAAGCCTTGGGCTTACGCGTTTTATAGCCCAGGGCGGGCTTGCCCCAGGGCGTTTTAGGGCCGGGCATGCCGATGGGTGAACGGCCTTCGCCGCCGCCATGGGGATGGTCACGCGGGCTCATAGCGGAGCCTCTTACGGTGGGGCGCCATCCCATGTGGCGCTTGCGCCCCGCCTTGCCCAGGCTGATATTCTGGTGTTCTATGTTGCCGATTTTGCCGATGGTCGCCATGCATTCGCTGCGGATGCGGCGGATTTCTCCGGAGGGCAGCCTGATAAGGGCGAATTCGCCTTCTTTGACCATCAGCTGGGCCGAGGCACCCGCGCTGCGTACAATCTGGCCGCCGCGGCCTTTCTGCATTTCTATATTATGTATCTCGGTGCCCGTGGGTATCAGGTGCATGGGCATAGCGTTACCCGTTTTGATTTCGGCCTTTTCACCGGACATGATAGTATCGCCCACATTAAGTCCGACAGGGGCGAGTATATAGCGTTTTTCGCCATCGACGTAGAAAATCAGCGCGATGCGCGCTGTGCGGTTGGGGTCGTACTCTATTGCCGCCACGCGTCCGGGAATATTTAACTTGTCCCGTTTAAAATCGATGACACGCATCTGGCGCTTTTCACCGGCGCCGCGGTGGCGAACGGTAATAATGCCGCGGAAGTTGCGGCCCGCTTTTTGCTTCTTGGGCAATACCAGCGATTTTTCCGGCTTGGTCTTGGTTATCTCGTCGAACGTGTAGCCGCTCATGCCGCGCCGGCCCGGTGATGTTGGACGATATGATTTAATAGCCACTTTAAATAATTGCTCCTAAATTTTTCCGCACAAATCTTTTTTTGCCCTTCACCTTTACCCCTCCCAGAGGAGAGGGGGAAGAGGGGCTGCGCCCCTCTTAGACACCTTGCTTTCTATACCCCTTCAAAGAACTCTATCTTGTCCCCCGGCTTTAATGTGACAATGGCCTTTTTCCAGGGGTTGGTATGGAATACCCGCCGTCCCGCCCGGCGCGCTTTGCCCCGCATGGTCACCACGTTGACCCCGGTGACCGTGACTTTAAAGCCCTTTTCCACGGCCTGCTTTATCATGGGTTTGTTGGCGCCATCGGCTATCTCGAAGGCGTATTTGTTCTGCGCCTGGAGCGCCGTGCTCTTTTCAGTTATCAGCGGGCGGCGCAGCACCTCGTACAGATGCATTACTCTCCCCCTTGCTTTGAACCATTGCCCCACAGCTTTTCGGCGGCGCGCACCGCTGCCTCGGTCATCAGTAAAGTCTGGTGGGACATGATATCCAAAATATTAATTACGTTTACGTTAGTCGTATTGATTTGTGGTAAATTACGTGCGGACTTGATAACGTTAGGTTCGGACTCCGGCATTACTATGAGCGCGGAGAACTCCACCCCCAGCGCGGTCAGGACTTCAATCATCCGCTTTGTCTTCGGCTCCTCGAAGTCAAATCCCTCCAGGACTTTCAGCTCGCCGCCGGAGGCCTTGGCGGAAAGGACGCACCTTAAAGCGATACGGCGCATTTTCCGGGGTGTATCCTGGCGGTAGTCCCTCGGGTGAGGCCCGAAGGTGATGGCGCCGCCGCGCCGTAACGCCGATTTGACACTGCCGGCGCGGGCTTCGCCGGTGCCCTTCTGGCGGAAGAGTTTGCGCGTGCTGCCGCTTACCATGCTCCGCGTCTTCGTCGAGGAGGTGCCCTGGCGCGCGTTGGCCTGCATGCCCACCATTACCTGGTGTACCACGGCCTCGTTGAACGGCGCGCCGAAGACTTTGTCGCTCACTTCAATCTGCCGGACTACCTCGCCGGCCAGGTTGTAAACTGGAAGCTGCACGTTACTTCTTCCCCTTCCTGGATTTTTGTATCAATACCATGCCGTTGGCCGTCCCGGGTACAGCGCCTTTGACCAGCAGCAGGTTGCGGGCCGGGTCTGCTTGAAGAATCGTGAGGTTGCTGGCGGTAACCCGCTGGCTCCCCATGTGCCCCGCCATGCGCAGTCCCTTGAACACACGCCCGGGGCTGGTGTTCTGGCCCACGGAGCCGGGAGCCCGCAAGCGGTCCGACTGCCCGTGTGTCTTGGGACCACCCCGGAAATGATAGCGTTTTACGCCGCCGGCGAACCCTTTGCCTTTGGAAATGCCGATGATATCCACTTTATCGCCGGCTTTGAACATACCGGCATCGATTGTCTGCCCGGCGGCCAATGCCTTGGTATCTTCAAATTTAAACTCGCGTACGTATTTAAATTTAACCGGTCTTTTTTCTTTAGCGCTTTTTTTACTGCCGGTCTTCCTTTCTTTTTTCGCCTCGCCATAGCCGAGTTGGACGGCGCTGTAGCCGTCTGTATCCGGGGTCTTTACCTGCGTAATCGTGCAGGGTCCGGCCTCGATGGCGGTAATCGCCTCGACCTTGCCGCCTTCTCCGTATACCTGGGTCATGCCCAGCTTTTTACCGATAATTCCGTCAGTCATATCTTCACCAGGTAAACTTTATTAGAGCTTGATATCAATTTCCACCCCGGAGGGCAGGTTCAGCTTGGTTAACGCATCGATGGTCTTGGAGGTGGTCTCGATGATATCGATAAGGCGCTTGTGGGTGCGAATCTCGAACTGCTCCTGCGAGTTCTTATCGATAAAAGGCGACCGTATGACGCAGAATTTCTGGATACGTGTCGGCAGCGGTATCGGCCCGACGGCCACCGCGCCGGTGCTTTCCACGGCCTCCAGGATTTGCCTGGCCGATTGGTCAACGACCTTGTGGTCGTATCCCTTTAGTTTGATGCGGATTTTCTGTTTAGCCATATTTCCTGCCTGCTGCTTTTTCTATAATCTCTTCGGTCAGCTCTGCCGGCAACTGCTCGTAGCTGTTGAACTCGAGGGAGTGCGTCGCCCGGCCCTGTGTCAGCGACCGTAGCCTGGTGGCGTAGCCGAAGGACTCGGCCAGCGGTATCAGGCAATGGATGATATACATTTCACCCTTGGTATCGACTTTGTTAATATGGCCTCTTTTGGCATTGAGGTCACCGATGATATCGCCGAGGAACTGCTCGGGCGTGACGATTTCCAGTTTCATCACCGGCTCCAGCAGTACCGGTTTGGCTTTCCTGACGCCGTCCCGCAGCGCAATCGAGCCGGCCATTTTAAAAGCTATTTCCGAGGAATCGACCTCATGATAGCTGCCGTCGTAAAGCGTAGCTTTGACATCGATGACCGGGTAGCCGGCCAGGACGCCGGTCTCCATTGCTTCTTTGATACCGGTCTCGACCGGCCGGATGAAATTCCTTGGAATCGTGCCACCTTTAATAGCTTCCACGAACTCGAAGCCTTTGCCGCGTTCCAGCGGTTCTAACTCCACATTAACATGCCCGTACTGGCCGTGGCCGCCGCTCTGCTTGACGAACTTGCCTTCTACTTTAACCGACGTGGTAATCGTCTCTTTGTAGGCGACCTTCGGCTGGCCTACCTTGACGCCTACGTTGAATTCCCTGGTCAAGCGGCTGACGATTACCTCCAGGTGAAGCTCGCCCATGCCGGAGATAACGGTCTGTCCTGTTTCCTCGTTAAAAGTCACTTTGAAAGTGGGGTCTTCTTCGGTCAGTTTTTGTAATGCTTCGCCCAGCTTGTCCTGGTCGGTCCTGGTCCTGGGCTCGATAGCGACGGAGATAACGGGCTCGGGGAATTTAATCGACTCTAAAATAATGGAGCGAGACGAGTCGCAGAGGGTATCGCCGGTAAAGGTGTTCTTCAGACCCAGCGTGGCGATAATAGCGCCGGTATCGGCCGATTCGATGTCCTCGCGGTGGTTGGCGTGCATCAGCAGCAACCTGCCGATGCGTTCCGGCCTGCCCCGCGTTGAATTGTAAACCTGGGAGCCTGTTTTAACGGTGCCGGAATACACACGGAAATAGACCAGCCTCCCGACGAACGGGTCGGTGACGACTTTAAACGCCAGCGCCGAGAACGGGGCGTCATCGCTGGCCTCACGTATGATTTTCTCGCCCGTTTTGCTGTCCACGCCTCCTACTGGCGGCACATCCAGCGGGGAGGGTAAGTAATCGACGATGGCATCGAGCAGGTTCTGGACGCCCATATTCCGCAGGGCGCTGCCGCAGATAACCGGCACGCCTTTGTTCTGGAGCGTCACCCGCCGCAAAGCCTGTTTTAACGCTTCGGGCTCGACTTCGTGGCCTTCGAGGTAAGCTATCATAATCTCGTTATCATGGTCGGCCAGCTTGGTGATAAGCGCCTGTCTCAATTCAACCGCCCGTCCCTTTTCCGTTTCCGGAACGGGTATCTCATCCGGTTCACGGTCGGGGTCGTTATTGAAGCGCCAGGCTTTATTGTTGACCAGGTCAATAACGTCCTGGAAATTTTCCTCTGCGCCCAGCGGCACCTGTATGGGAAGCGGCGTGGCCTGGAGCCTTGATTCTATCATCGAAATGGTGCGGTTGAAATTGGCGCCGACGCGGTCCATCTTGTTAATGAAGCAAATGCGGGGTACCTTGTACCGGTCCGCCTGCCTCCAGACTGTCTCGGACTGGGCTTCGACTCCGGAAACGGCATCGAAGACAACCACCCCGCCATCGAGCACCCGGAGGCTGCGCTCTACCTCGGCGGTGAAGTCCACATGCCCGGGGGTATCGATGATATTGATGCGGTGCTCGCGCCAGTAGCAGGTAGTGGCCGCGGCGGTGATAGTGATGCCCCGCTCGCGTTCCTGGTCCATCCAGTCCATCACGGCGGTCCCTTCATGGACTTCGCCTATTTTATAGGTCTTGCCGGTAAAATAGAGAATCCGCTCGGTGATGGTGGTCTTACCGGCATCGATATGGGCGATAATGCCTATATTACGGATGTCTTCCAGAGGGAAAGCCCTGGTCACTATCTTCGCTCCTGCCGCTTGTGGAATTACTTTAACACTGCTATTAATTGTCCCAACCTCTTACCATCTATAGTGGGCAAAGGCGCGGTTGGCCTCGGCCATTTTATGCGTATCTTCCCGTTTCTTGATAGTCGTGCCCTGTCCCTGGAAGGCCTCGGCAAGTTCATCGGCCAGTCTTTCGGCCATCGCCTTGCCTTTTCTAGCCTTAGCCGATTGTATCAGCCAGGTCAGTGCTAGGAACAATCCGCGGTCGGGCTGGACTTCCACCGGCACCTGGTAGGTGGCGCCGCCGACGCGCCTGGCTTTAACCTGGAGCAGGGGCGTGACGTTTTTGACCGCCTGTTCCAGCGCCGCGATGGGGTCTTTCGATACCTTCTGCCCCAGCTTGTCCAGCGCACCATAGACGATTTTCTCGGCGGTCCTTTTCTTACCGCGCTGCATGATTTTTACAATCAACCGGGACACGGTCACGCTTCTGTATCTGGCGTCGGGACTGATTTCTCTTTTAACTGCTCTAGCTCTTCTGGCCATAAAAAACTCCCGGACTAACTAGCCGGCGCCTCGGTTGCTTTTTTGCCTTTCTTAGCCCCGTACTTGCTGCGGCCCTGCTTGCGGTTATTGACTCCGGTGGTATCCAGCGCGCCCCTGATTATATGGTAGCGCACGCCGGGGAGGTCCGGCACACGGCCGCCGCGAATCAGCACTACCGAGTGCTCCTGTAACTCGTGCCCTTCGCCGGGGATATAGGCCGTGACCTCTACGTGGTTGGTCAGCCTGACCCTGGCAATTTTCCGCAATGCCGAATTCGGTTTTTTAGGGGTCGTGGTTTTTACCTGGAGGCAGACACCGCGCTTCTGCGGGGAGCTTTTACCGCGTAGCACCCTGTTCTTTAAAGAGTTGTAGGTAAAACTTAGCGCCGGCGTTTTATCCTTTTTAGTATTTCTCCAGCGCCCCTTGCGTACCAGTTGATTGATTGTCGGCATTGTCTTTTTTCTATCCCCCTACAATTTTAATGGATGAGCCTTCGCTCATCCATTACGAATTCTTGTCAAGTGATAGATCGAGGTATTTCAGCTCAATCTATCTACTTTAACTGAATTCCAGACACTAAACATTAAATGTATCACATTCCTATGCCATCTGTCAACATATTTGTCCGGGGTTTTTACCTGGTTTTTAGAGAGCCGGTCAATAATTCTCTTTTACCTATAAATTTTGAGAATGTCCGCCGTCCGTGATAAGATAATCGGAGATTCCCGGTGAAGCGTTTGTTTCGTGGTATTTTGATGAAGGTGTAAGCTCATTGGGTGCTTTTATCGTTCGTCGCGTCATCATGGCGGTGATTGTCGTCTTCATCATCTCGCTTATCACCTTTCTTCTACTTCAGCTTGTGCCCGGCGGAGACCCGGCGCGCGCCATGCTCGGTCTGGACGCAAGCCAGCAGCAGGTTGATGCCCTCCGGAAAGAAATGTGGCTCGACCGGCCAATCATCGTCCAGTACGTGCACTGGGTCAACAACGCGCTGCACGGCAACCTTGGCAAGTCGTTAAGATACCGGCAAAATGTGACCAGCCTGTTAGGCCAGCGCCTGCCGGTTACGCTGCACCTGGCTGTAACGGCACTCTTTTTAGCGGCCATCTTCGGTATTACCGGCGGTATTATCTGCGCCGTCAGGCGGGGCTCGGTCCTTGACCAGGCCATCAGTGTTCTGGCCAATGGGGCTGTAGCTATACCTATTTTCTGGCTGGGTATCATTGGCATCTACCTGTTTGGCCTCAAGCTCCACGTGCTGCCCATCCAGGGGTACACCAGTCCCACGGCGGATTTTTGGTTAAGCACCAAGAAAATCATCATGCCGGTCATCTGCATCAGTCTGCCCACGCTGGCCATGCTGACGCGCCAGACGCGCTCCGCGATGCTGGAGGTAGTGAGTCAGGACTACGTGCGCACCGCCTGGTCTAAGGGGCTAGCGGAGCGGGCGATAATCGCCAGGCATGCACTGAAGAACGCGCTTATACCCATCGTTACTTTGCTGGGGCTCGGGCTCCCTTACCTTTTTGGTGGTTCAGTCCTCGTGGAAACGGTTTTCAACATCCCCGGGATGGGACGTCTGCTGGTTAACGCCGTCCTCGATAAAGACTTTGTCGTTGTCCAGGCTTGTGTACTTATTGTAGGTATAATTATCTGTTTTACCAATCTCGTGGTCGATATCTCCTATGGCCTGCTCGACCCCCGGATACGCTATCAATAAGATTGAGGTAGAGATAGAAGAAATGGATGCCAGTCTCGGCGCAATCCAACCGGCTACACAGGCGCGCGTTACGGAGTTCCAGCGCTTTAGCCGGGTGTTTTTCGGCCGGAAAGTGGTGATTTTCGGCTTTATTATTATCTTGGTGCTCATCATCACCGCTATTTTCGCGCCGCTCTTGGTGCCTTATAACCCGTACGGCCAGGACCTGGCGCACGCGCTCCAGCATCCCAATAGTAAGCACTGGCTGGGCACGGATGAAATCGGGAGGGACGTATTGAGCCGTCTGATTTACGGTACACGTACGTCGCTTATGGTGGGCGTCGTCGCAGTTGGGGTGGCCGCGGCCATCGGCGTTACCCTGGGCCTGGTCTCGGGATATTTCGGCGGCTGGGCAGACAACATTATCATGAGGCTCATCGACGCCTTGATGGCGATTCCTGGCCTGGTGCTGGCCCTCATTTTCGCGGCGATGCTCGGCGGAGGACTGAAAAATATCATGGTAGCCATCGGCATATCACTGGTGCCGACTTATAGTCGGCTGATGCGCGGCCAGGTTTTTTCGGTCAAAGGTGCCGATTTCATCCTGGCGGCACACTCGCTGGGCGCTAAAGATATCCGCATCATGCTGCGGCACATCCTTCCCAACTGCCTGCCGCCGCTCATCGTGCTGGTGACGCTCCAGCTGGGCATGGCTATTCTCACCGAGGCGGGCTTGAGCTATATCGGCATCGGTATAGCGCCTCCTGGTGCGGCCTGGGGGAGCATGGTCAGCGAGGGTTACAGGTTCCTGCTCATGAACCCGGTGCTGTCCTTCGCGCCCGGTTTGAGCATTATGCTGGTGGTGCTGGCTTTCAATCTGGTCGGGGATGGATTGAGGGACGCCCTCGACCCCCGATTGAGAGGGGTTTTATAACCGGCGGGCCATTACCCGTAGAAAAATGTTGTGCTATAATATTCACGGCGCACATGCCGGCGCAAGCAGCCTATTCGCCTGGGATGTCTTTACCTCAAATAAAATTCTGCCGTCCTCTGTGTAAGGAGGTCATTATGACGCTGGAACAGCTGGAGAAGAAAATAAAGTCCCTCGAAAAGCGTCTTCAAGCCATGGAAGACGCGGAAGAAATCAGGAAGCTGCATACCGATTATATATATTGCTTGAGCAACTGGGAATTCGAGAAAATGGCCGATTGCTTTGCGGAAGATGCCGTGGAAGAGGGGATATATCCTGACCAAAAGCATAAGGGCAAAGCGGCCATCACGAAGATGTTCCAGGAAATGGCCGCGAACCCGCCGCAGAAGGGCGGCCACATGCTCATCCAGCCGGTCATTTCCGTTAACGGCGATAAGGCCGAAGGCCGCTGGATTATGTACCGCCTCAACTATTACTTTAAAGGGCCTTCCGGGCAGGTCATCAACATGTTTGGGCCGTCCGTGCAGAGGAGGTACGACTGCGAATACGTTAAAGAGAACGGCAAATGGAAATTCTCCCGAATGAAATTTACCGCGCCGTGGCCCGAACCCGACCCCCGTTATGAAAAAGTATAGTTTCACCACATCTTTTTCAGGAAACGTGCGATAACCCACCGGATTAATAGCATCAAGAGGTCTATCATGAAACAGGAAGAGATGGCCGCCAGGTTGCAAGTGGTCGAAGATATTATACAAATCGATAAGCTGGAAAAGATTTACGGCTATTACCTGGACAATGGAATGTTCCAGGAGGTCATCGATTTATTCTCGGACAATACGGAATCAGTCGAGGTAGGCGACCGCGGCGTGTTCAAGGGCAAGGAAGGCGTAAGGCGGTTCTTCCTGGGTTATCTGGGGGGTGGGGGTAAACCGCGCCCGGCCGGCGATATGGCCTTCCACATGCAGCACCAGGGGGTCATAGATGCCGCTCCTGATGGCAAGACGGCCAAAGGCAGATGGTACTGCACGATGATACAGGCCAGGCCCATAGAAAAGGGCGGGCCCATACGCTCGGTGCTGGGGCACGGCGTCTATGAAAACGAGTTCATCAAAGAAGACGGGCAATGGAAGTTCAAAAAACTGTTTTACAATCTCCATTACCGGTCTCCCATCGCGGAAGGCTGGGCGGTGACGCCCGTGATAGCCTCCGGCCTCGCCCCCGCCAGTGATGCTCCGCCCACCGCTTATCATCCCTACCCGAACATCAAGCCGGTGCCGTTCCACTGGAAGCACCCCGTTACCGGCAAAGAGACACCCGCGCATCGTCCGGAGGAGAAACATGGCCGAAAATAATGAAGGAATGCTCTCTCCCTACCGGGTTTTAGACCTGACTAACGAGAGGGGGTTTTTCGCCGGGAAGCTGCTGGGTGATTTAGGCGCCGACGTGATTAAAATCGAGAGGTCGGAAGGCGACCCGGCCCGGAGGTTCGGGCCTTTTTACCATGATATTCCCGACCCCGAGAAAAGCCTGTTCTGGATGGGGCTGAACACTAACAAAAGGGGGATAACGCTTAATATCGAGAGCGATGGAGGAAAGGCTATCTTTAAAAAGCTCTGCGAGAAAGCGGACATTGTTTTCGAGTCTTTCAACCACGGCTATATGGAAAGCCTCGGCCTCGGCTATGGGGCGCTCGCGGAAATCAACCCCCGCCTTATTATGGCCTCTATCAGCGGATTCGGGCAACACGGACCTTACAGGGATTATAAGGCGCCGTCCATCGTGCTCTGGGCGCTTTCCGGCCAGGGCTACGTTACCGGCGATGCCGATCGGCCGCCTCTCTCCACGAGCTATCCTGTCCCTTACTTTTTCGGCGCGATGCAGGCGGCCATCGGCGCTTTGATAGCGCTATACCACCGCGCTGTGACCGGCCGCGGCCAGTATGTCGATGCGCCAGCGTTATTGAGCCTCGCCTGGGCCGTTGGTTCGGACCCGCAGGGCCTCTGGCTGAACGATAAGACCCTCGTGACCCGTTCCGGCCGCTACTGGCCCCGCCCCCAGCCCAGACCTGACGGCACGATGGGATACGTTAACGTCCCCTTGACCTATCCCTGTAAAGACGGCGGCGTCAAGTTTTTCCCCTTCGTGGAAGAGGGCATGCTGCCCAGCACCAACGGCATGACGAAGTGGGCTATCGAAGAGGGTTTCGGCACCGAAGCGGCGAGAACGGTCGATTGGAGCACCTGGAACTGGCAGGCCGTCTCTCAAGAGTTGGTCGATGATATCACCGGCTGCTTCGCCAGACTTTTTATGCAGCACACCAAGGCCGAGCTGTGGGAGGAGGCGCAAAAGAGGGGGGTACAGCTTTACCCTGTTTTTACCGCCGAAGATATGCTCAACTTTCCCCAGCTTTCCATACGGGGATACTGGGAAAAAGTGGCCCACCCCGAACTGGGCGATACCATCACCTATCCCGGCGCTTTCACGCAGCTGGGGGTGGGTTCGTGCCGGATACGGCGGCGCGCTCCCCTCATCGGTGAGCACAACGAAGAAATTTATATTAACGAGATGGGGATGTCCAGGAAAGACCTGGTGTTTCTGAAGCAGGCGGGTGACATTTAACGCGTTATGGAGATGAAAAGATGACGAGCCGACCTTTTGAAGGTATTAATATTTTAGATTTTACCTGGACCGCGACCGGCCCCGGCACGCTCAACCCGCTCGCTTTCTACGGAGCCACCATCATCAAGGTGGAGTCGCGGGGGCGCTTCGACGCGCTAAGGAGCCTGGGGCCATTTAAGGACGGCATCCCTGAACCGGAGCACAGCTATGCCTTCGCTTACAGCCAGGCCGGCAAGCGCTATAATATCACCCTGAATTTATCACAGCCTAAAGGGATGGAAATGATTAAAAAGCTCGTGGCCTGGGCTGACATTGTTGCTGACAGCTACTCCACCGGCACTATGGAAAGGTGGGGACTCGACTACGAGGGCGTGAAGAAAATCAAGCCCGATATCATCATGATGCGCACCTGCATGCACGGGCACACCGGGCCGCTTTCCAAACAGCACGGCCAGGGCTTTATCCTGACCGCCCTGTCAGGGGTCGATGCCCTTATCAGCTGGCCCGACCGCGCCCCCTCCGGCGCATATGGCCCTTTTACCGATTATATCGCGCCCCAGTTCAATACCATCGCGCTTATTGCCGCCCTCGATTACCGGCGCCGCACCGGCAAGGGGCAATATATCGACCAGTCGCAGCATGAAGCCGCCATGCAGGTTATTTCACCGCTTATCCTCGATTACACCGTCAACCAGCGGGACATCGCCCCCTGCGGCAACCGCCTGTCTTACGCGGCCCCCCACGGCATCTACCGCTGTAAAGGTGATGACCGCTGGTGCGCTATCGCTGTTTTCACCGACGAGGAATGGGCCAGCTTTTGTAAAGTTATCGGTAAACCTGCTCTGACCGAAGACCCAAAGTTCGCCACCCTTCTAAAGAGAAAAGAAAATGAAGATGCCCTGGATAAGCTCGTAGAGTCCTGGACAGGCCGCCGCACTGCGGAAGATGTGATGAAGCTGATGCAGGCCGCCGGGGTGGCCGCCGGGGTTGTCTCTAACGCTAAAGACATGGCCGAGGACCCGCAGATGAAGTACTATAACTTCTTCGTCGAGCGCGAACACCCCGTCCAGAAGAAAATCCCGTTTTACCACGGCCCGGGTTTCCGCCTGTCCGATGAAACTTACGAGGTAGGGCGTTCCAACCTTTTAGGCGAGCATAACGATTACGTGTTTACGAAGATTCTGGGCGTATCAGACGAAGAATTCGCCGGTCTGGTAGCCGAGGGAGTGATTTAGGAATTAGAAGGTGAGTAATTTATGAGAACGAGAATCACCGAACTTTTTGGCATCAGGCACCCCATCGTCCAGTCGCCGATGGCTTTCGTGGCACATGCGCCGCTGGTAATCGCCACCTGCAACGCCGGCGGCCTGGGGCTTTTCGGCCCGCCCGGCCTTACCATCGATGAAATGCGCCGGCAAATACGCGAGATAAAGGCGGGTGTGGGCGGCAAGCCCTTCGGCGTGAACATCCTGCCCATCATGCCTAAGGTCAGGGAGCTTATCCAGGTGCTCATTGAGGAAGATGTCCCGGTCTGGACGTCGGGTCTAAGGAACCCGCTCACTGTCTTTAAAATCAAAAAACCGAGCCATGTCATTTTTATACCCGCCGTGGGTAATGTGCATCAAGCAATCAGTGTGGAGAAGTCCGGCGCGGATGCGGTCATCGTACAGAGTTGGGAATCCGGCGGACATGCCAGCCTTATTGCCTCCTCTGTCCTTATCCCCGAGGCCGCGCGGGCGGTCAAGATACCGGTGGTGGCGGCCGGCGGCTTCGCCGATGGGCATGGCCTGGCGGCAGCCCTCGCCCTGGGCGCCGAAGGTATCGCCATGGGCACACGGTTCGCCGTCACGCAGGAAAGTCCCATTCCTGAAGGTCTGAAAAAAGCCTTCATCGAGGCCAGGGACACGGATGCCGTCCTGTCCGCCAGGTGGGATGGCATGCCGCAGCGCGCGATGAGTAAAATGAAGCACTACCGAGGCTGGTGGACGCATCCCTGGGACGCCATCCCCAACCTGCTTAATTCAAAAAAGTCTTTTGACGCGAGCTGGAAAGAGATACTGGAAAACGCCCGGATTTTAATGCAGATGAAGGTCTCGCCGCCGCAGTTCGCCACTCCAGCGTGCGCTGAAGGACGGCAGCATCAAGCACGCCTTTACCCCGGCAGGACAGGTGACCGGCCTGATTAAAGATATCCCCACCTGCCGGGAGCTTATCGAGCGTACCGTCGCCGAGGCAGAACAGGTGATAAAAGACCTTAACGCGCGTAACCTGGGATAGTCACCGACTTCTGGTGCCGAAGAAAAAAAGAGTCCCCCGGAGATATTCTGGGGGATTTTTCTCTTTGGCTAAGGGATTGCTAGTAGATTACTAACGGAAAATGATGTAAAATATTGACCTATTGTATTATGTTAATTGGTTGATTTTTTATGTAATACCTTTTCTATGAATTCTCTATCAGACATCACACGAACATCTCCGTAGTTTTTGATTAACGGGGTATATTTGGTAATAAAATATGCATTAACTGTGTATTCTATAATTTTATGTTTTAATCCTATCGTTTTCTGAAATAATTCTGGTTTTTCGAAGAGTAAATCATATCTCTCTTGTTGCCTGATTACTTGAGGAAGCAGACCATACTTTTCATAAGTAAACTCTTGCTCGATTAACGTATTAACAGAAAAAGATGATGGTGACGGGTCCTTAAATTTTGTTTCGATTATTAATAAATCCTTGTTCGATTCAGAAAATGATAGTATGTCATATTCGCGACCTCCAATATTAGTGGATGGGGGCAAACAGTAATAATTAATCTCTTCAAGTTTATTTCTTAGGTATTTTTCGAAATCACTACCAGCTTCTTTTTTAAGCAAAGCCATTCTTTGCGGGCCACTTATATCAATAATTGAAGGTAGATGCTGACTAAACATAAAAACAAAAAACAATAACAACGTAGGCTTGTCTAGAATAATATTTCCATCAGTTTTAAACACAATAGGAATCTTGTCGTTATCTCCTGACAGCATATCGATAAATTCTTTGATATTTTTATCTCTAATTGGTTGCTTGATAAAATGTTTCAATAAATTCATAAGAGGTATAGCAGTGAGTTTATTATCCTTAAGACTAAGAATAAAGCTCAATATATTGGCTAGGTCTGCAGGAGTAACTGAATATTGATATTTTAACGCAGTTGAATAATTTCTTTTGATTAGATATTGAGCACTAACCGCGAAAGGCCACAATCGTTCAAAATATGGAGCGTAATCCGTGCTGATCAATGGACCTGGAGTTTTGACAATTTTTTCTATAACTTCATGGTATCGAAATTTATTAACATCTATTGGTGATTGCAGATTCACCAGCCCGTAACCAGACCAAATTTCTCCGATGATTATATCGAAATATTTTAATCGGTAGATTTTATTTTTAGGACTCCTAGCTAATAAATATCTGCCTTCCTTTAAATCCTCGATTAATTTTAACTGTTCTGAATAATGTCTATACAACTGAATAATTGCTTTAAAAGTTAAGTCTTTTCTAATTCCAAACGATTTATATTTTTTGATGAATAATAGTATTTCGTTTGAAAGTAAAAAATCATCGATGCGCATGATTCCGGAAGAGAAAAATCCTTCAACAATACGCCTTCGTCTTTCTAATAGAAACCATGCTAATACGTAATAGTCGCAAGTTTTAACAATTTGGCCAAGGTTTCTTTCTATTTCATTTAACTGCTGATTGAGAAATGTTAAATCGGCTTCTTCAGTTTTAAAGATATCAATACCCGTGGGGTAATCTTTACATTTGGAATTAAAACAATATATTTCCTTTGTTTCCATATCATAGAAAAGTAGTCCACCACACTTTTTACACAGATACTCGGAGTCCCAATTACATTCTATGCCGTATGGTTTATATTGATTCTCCATATAGTAAGCTCTTAATTGCTATTAATTACGTTGTTTGAGAAATATTATACATCGATTTAGAGATAGAAAATAGACAATAATATTTTGCTAACCGTTTGTGCCCCTTTACCGAATGCGTTACAATAAATCGCAGTACAACAAAGGAGGGAGCCATGAGCATTTCCCAGCAGTTCGCGGCCAAGGTGGTGAAGACCGGTTTCAGCTCTCTGGATGAATTGACAGTTTCCCGGGCGCGGTGGCGTATCCTGGACGCTCTCGGCTGTCTAATAGCCGGCGCTAACGCCCCTGGCTGTGGTGCCATGCTCGCTCTCGTGAAGAACTGGGGCGGCGCCACCGAAAGCACAGTCCTCGTCCACGGCGTTAAAGCGCCCGCCGCTCACGCGGCCATGATGAACAGCCTCATGACCCGCTCTTTCGACTTCGAGCCGGTGGATGCGGAAGGCTTTAACAAATCAAGCCCCGCCCATATCAGCGGCACGACCGTCCCCACCGCGCTGGCCGTGGCAGAATGGAAGGGCGCTTCGGGCAAAGAGCTAATCACCGCTTTAGTATCGGGAGATGATGTCGCCGCGCGCCTTAGCGTAGCCTCCGGTTTCGATTTCGAGCTGGGCTGGGACAACACCGGCACCATTAACGCCTTCGGCGCAACGGCCGTCGCGGGCAAGCTGCTGGGCCTCGATGAAAAACAACTCCACAACGCCTTCGGTATCGTCCTTAACCAGCTGGCCGGCTCGATGGACGGCGTCTACGATAAGACGATGTGCTTTAAACTGCCCATCGCGCTTTCGGCGCGGAACGGCATTTTCTCCGCCGAGCTTGCTAAAGAGGGTTTCGGCGGCGTCAAAGACCCCTTTACCGGCGCGCACGGGTTTTTCCACAACTACTGCAAGAACGTCGATTTGAGCGACCTGGACAAAGAGCTGGGCAGGCGCTTTTTCGCCGACGCTATCATTAAACCGTATTCCGCCTGCCGTGGTACGCATTCGTCCATCGATAGTGCTCTGAAAATCGCCCGCGCTCACGAGTACAAACCGGCGGACATCGAGAAAATCGAGGTGCTGGTCACCCCCGGCACGCTGAAGGGTTTTTGCGGCCAGCCGCTCGAGTTCGGCGAGACGCCGCAGGTGGACGCAACTTTCAGCATCCGCTACACGGTGGCCCGCGCGCTGTTGCGCAAAGAGGTGAAGCCAGATTATATGACCGAAGCCGCTATCCGCGACCCTGCGATTGCCGCGCTGATAAGCAAAATGAGCCTCGTCCCCTCGATTCCTCCCGAGAAAGGGCAGGCGACGGAGATTCTGGTTACGATGAAAAGCGGCGAGGTCTTTTCCGCCTCGACCGATTTCCCCACCGGCCATTATGTGAAAACGCCGCTTACTGACGAACAGCTTAAAGCCAAGTTCCGCAATAATATAGCTTATTCCAAAACTATATCCGTCAAAAAAGCGGAAAAGGCGCTTGACATAATCCTGAAGCTGGAGCAGCTCAAAGATATTAGAGAGCTAACGGGACTGCTGGTGAAATAGGGGTTTACTCCTCCCCTGCCGCGTACTTACCCGCCAGCCGCCCCGTCACGTAAGCCAGCCCGTGGCTTAAACCCGCGCACATCACCGGGTAGTCTATGGCAAAGCGGTTGCCCACCATATTCCCCGCCAGGTAAAGCCCGGGTATCACCTTCCTGTCCGCGTCCAGCGGCTGCATACGCATATTGGTGTTTAAGCCGCCCAGCACCACCAGGAACTCCTGCTTGGTCGCCCCGGCGTAGAACGGTGGCTTGTTTATTGGAGTCAGGCGCATGGGATTTTTCGCGTAGTCGTCGTCGTGGCCTTTTTCGGCCATCTTATTATAACGCGCGACCGTCGCGGTAAACGCTTTGACCGGCACGCCCATTTTTTCCGCCAGCTCTTCCAGCGTGTCCGTCTTAATCGAAAGCGTTTCGAAGTTCGTGCGCACCATCTCGTTAACGATGTAGAACCTCCCCAGCCCCAGGCCCATGCGCGTTATCTCGTCCTCCCATTTGCTGTCGAAAATCTGCCACGCCTTCTTGAGCGGCTGGTGGCTCAAAGAGTTGGCGATGCTCTGCGCTGTGACGTCCTCGTTTTCATAGCGCTCCCCGTCGATATTTACCCGCAGGAAAGGCGCGTTGCCCAGCGGGCCGGCCGTCGCGTGGGCCATCGGCGCGTGCGGCCCCGGCCCCATCACCCCGCCGATGCGCATCACCATCTGGTAGCCGTCTCCCGTATCGAGCGGTTCCGGCGCGGTGCGCAGGTCTTCGTTGCGGGTCATGTAAATATTGTTCTCCAAAGCGATATCCGCGCCCTGCGGACAGTACTGCTGCATCATCCAGGGGTTGTTGCCGTAATCGCCGGTGCACATGATAATGGCCTTACGCGCGTTATACTGCTCGTACTGCCCGTTTTTGTTCATGGCGATGACGGCGGTCACGCGGCCGTTTTCTCCCCGGACGAGCTGCATGGCGCGGGTCTGGTATTTAATTTCGACGCCGTTTTTCAGGGCGTGCTTTTCCAGGTTTTTCAGCGAAAGCGAGTGGTCGAGGCCCTTGCTCCACGGCGCTGTCTGGAAAAGCGTCACCGGGAAGTCCGGGTAGTATTCCTTCTTCGGGTCGTACCAGGCCGGACGCGGCCACTGATAAAGTACCGTCGTGATGCCCTCCGGGTCGGTCATGTCCATGACCCAGTCGAGCGTCGCGCCGCTGTGCTCCGCCCACATCCGGTAAAAGCGCTGGTCGGGGTAGTTGCCGCCCCACCGCATAAGCTGCAGGCAGATGTCGTCCACGTCCACCTTGACGCCCGCTTTTTTCTGCACGCGGCTGTCCACCGCTGCGATATGCCCGCCGCTGTAGCGGAAGGTGGTGTGGCGGTCGAGCTGGATGACCTTGGCGCCCGCCAGCGCCGCGGTCAGTGCCGCTGCCTTGCCGGATGTCCCCGCTCCCACGACGATGACATCCGCCGAATAATTTTCCTTTATTTCTTTAGGGGAAATAGGGGAGGAGGGGACGTGATAGGTCCACTTGTTCAGAGCGTATTTTTGCACGAAGCCCGGCGGCCTCCGGGCTTCAATCACTTTAGGCGCTCCCGCTACTTTTACCATATCGTTTATCTTCACATTTTTAGGCACCATCATCTCTCCTGTCTCTAAATTTATCCTTGAAGGGATTATAGCACTTTGAAGCGGCAGCGACATACTTGATAATTACCTAATGTTTTTCTATATATTGCATTGGGACATCGGGCAAGGTAAAATGACATACATGCAAACGGTAAAGGTTGAGCTCGGCGCTAACAGCTACGAGGTGAGAGTCGGACCCGGACCGCTCCCGAAGGTCGGCGCGTGGCTGAAGGAGTTGGGCTTTTCCGGTAAAGCCGTTATCATTGCCGATACCACGGTCCAAGGTCTTTATGCAGAAGTCCTGAAGAACGGACTGGCCGGGGCCGGTTTCGAGGTGATTGTCCTGGAAATACCGCCCGGGGAGGAGCAAAAAACCCTGAAAAGCGCCGGCAGGCTTTACAACCGGCTTAACGCCACCCATTCGGAGCGGACGACCCCCATTTTAGCTTTGGGCGGCGGCGTCACCGGCGACCTCGCCGGGTTTGTGGCGGCCACCTACAGGCGTGGGGTGCCATATATACAGGTGCCCACAACGCTTCTCGCTATGGTCGATAGCAGCATTGGCGGTAAAACGGCCGTCGACCACGGCAGGCTGAAAAATGTTATCGGGGCTTTTTACCAGCCGCGTCTGGTGGTGGCCGATATTGATACATTAAAAACGCTTCCTGCGGTTGAGCTCTCTAACGGCATGGCCGAGGTCATCAAGATGGCGGCTATCTTGAGCGCCGACCTTTTCACTTACCTTGAGGCAAATATAGGCAAAGCCATGTCGTTGGATTTAAACGTTCTGGAGCACATTGTGGTGGAGAATACCAGGCTCAAAGCCGGTATCGTAGCCTTGGACGAAAAAGAGGCAGGCCCGAGGGTTATTTTAAACTATGGCCATACCGTCGGCCACGCCGTCGAGGCGGTTTCCGGTTTTGCGTTAAAGCACGGACAGGCGGTTGCCATCGGCATGATAGCGGAGAATGAAATTGCCCGCCGCATGGGTTTTCTCGACAGCGCCGATTCATCCAGGCTGGAAAAAGTAATCAGGGAAGTCGGCTTGCCTGTTCGGATTCCCGAGCTTGATAAAAAGAAATTGATGCGGGCAATGCAGCAGGATAAAAAGGTGCGGCAGGGGAAGGTCAGGTTCGTCCTATTGAAATCCATTGGCAAGGCCTTTGTCGCCGATAATATCGACCCCGCTTTAATCGAGGAGGTGCTCTCCGGTGCCTAAACGGCCGGTGATATGTGTCTCTATTATCAACGATGATATGGCCACGATAAAAAAATTCGAGCCCCTGGCCGACTTTTTCGAGGTTCGTATCGACCTTCTCGGGAAAGGCTGGAAAGAGGTTGCGGTTGCTCTGAATAAGCCGTGGCTGGCCTGCAACCGGCGGCCGGAGGAGGGCGGGAAATGGCGTGGAAACGAAGCGGATAGAATCAAGGAACTGCTAACCGCCATTGGTATGGGGGCCCGCGTTATCGATATCGAGCTGTCCACGCCCGGACTGGCGAAGGTGGTCAAAGAAATAAAAGGTAAGGCCGAATGTCTGATTTCATATCACAACTATAAAGACACCCCCCAGGAAAAGCTGCGTGAGATTGTCAGGCTGGAACTGGACGCCTGCGCCGATACCTGTAAAGTGGTCACCACCGCCCGATCTTTCGCCGATAATATCGCCGTTTTGCAGCTTATCAAAGAGTTTCCCGGCATTAAAATAGTCGCCTTCGCGATGGGAGCGGAAGGGCAAATCTCCCGTGTGCTTTGCCCGCTGCTGGGTGGCTCTTTCACCTACGCCTCCATGGGCTCGGGCAAAGAGTCCGCCGCCGGGCAAATCGGGGTGGAGGACTTGAGAAGAATTTACCGGATGCTACAGGAAGGCTGATATGGAACTTTCCGGCAAAACGAAAGTCTGCGCCATTATCGGCGACCCCATCGAGCATACCATGTCCCCGCCGATGCATAACGCCGCTTTCCGTGAACTGGGCCTGGACTTCGTGTATATGCCGTTCAGAGTGCTTAAGGAGGACTTGCCGCAGGCCGTGGACGGTCTCCAAGCGCTGGGCGTAAGGGGCTTTAACGTCACTATGCCTCATAAAGTGGCCATCATCCCCCTGCTGGATAAGCTCGACCCGCTGGCGGAAAAAATCGGCGCGGTCAACATGGTGGTGAACGATGATGGCTGTTTGACTGGCTATAACACCGATGGCCCGGGCGCGTTGCAGGCGCTTGTTGAGCACGGGGCTGACCCAGAAAACAAGAACGTGGTCGTCCTAGGCGCGGGAGGTGCTTCAAGGGCAATTTCTTACGTCCTCGCGCAGCGCGGCGCCCGGCTGACCATCCTTAACCGGAAACTGGAGCTGGACTGGGCGCATAACATCGCCCGGCTGATAAAAGACAGCCTTGGCGCGGTTGTGAAAGTTGATGAACTCGGTCACCAGCAGTTGAATTCGGCGCTGACCGCGGCTGAAATCCTCGTCAACGCCACCAGCGTGGGCATGAGTCCGGAAGCGGGAAAAAGTCCCGTACCCGCGGAAGTGCTTGGGAAGCCGCTTGTCGTATTAGACATTATCTACAATCCGATGCAAACTAAATTGCTGCAGGATGCGGCGGCCGCCGGTTGCCGGACTATCGGCGGGGTGGAGATGCTGGTGGGACAGGGAGCTTTATGTTTCGAGAAATGGACAGGGCGAAAAGCCCCGGTTGAAACGATGCGCCGGGCGGCGATAAAAAAGCTGGAGCAGGATGAAAACTAGCATCGCCTTGATAGGCTTCATGGGGACGGGGAAAACGGCGGTGGGGAAATTGCTGGCGGAAAAGCTGGGCAAAGATTTCATCGATATGGATGTCCTGATTGAAAAGAAGGCCGGCAAATCTATCCCCGCCATTTTCCGGGATGAAGGCGAAATCCGTTTCCGGGAGCTGGAGATTGAAGTGACCCGTGAGGTCGCCAGCCGGAAAAACATCGTCATCGCTTGCGGCGGCGGCACCGTCCTCAATAAAATAAACATTGACCGGCTGGAACAGGAATGCGTCATCGTTTGCCTGACGGCGGCGCCTTCGGTCATACTGAAGCGTACCTCGGGCGGCCAGGGAAGACCGCTGCTGCTGGTCAAAGGCCGGGTGCGCCAGATTGAAGAGCTTCTGAAATACCGCCGGCCTTACTACGAGCGGTCAGCCGATATTATCATTAACACTTCCCGGCTCATGCCCGAAGTCGTAGCGCAGACGGTTATAGAAAAGGTCAGGGAGCATGAAAGTATCGCTAAATAAGAGCGCGGTTAAAGGCACAGTGAGGGTACCTTCCTCGAAGAGCATGACTATCCGGGCGCTGATGTGCGCCGCGCTTTCCCGGGGCACCAGTGAGGTGGTGCATCCGCTGGTCAGCGAGGATACCGGTGCCGCCGCCGAGGTTCTCGGGAAAATCGGCGTGAGCGTACAAAAAGAAAACGATTTGTGGCGTGTGACGGGGGGCAGTCTGCGGGCCTCGGCCGGCGAGCTGTACTGCGGTGAATCAGCCACCACCATGAGGTTCATGATTGCCATCTGTACGCTCATTCCCGGCACGCATACCTTGGTCGGCGGGCCTTCCCTCACCAAAAGGCCGGTGAAATCGCTCGTCGAGGCGCTGCATAAACTGGGGATAAAATACACCCTGGGGGGCAAGACGACCCCGCCGGTGACTATCGAGGGGGGGACTTTTAAGGGAGGCAAGACGGAGATTCCGGGCAATGTCAGTTCACAGTTTATTTCGGCCTTGCTTTTAATCGCGCCGTTTGCCGAAAAAGAGACGAGTATTACCCTGACGACCCCGATGACTTCCACACCTTACGTGCTGATGACCATCTGGTGCTTGAAGAAATTCGGGATTAACATCAGGCATGAGCTGGGTAAATTTATCGTCCGCCGCCAGCGCTATGTCCCCACCCGCATAGAAATCGATGGCGATTGGTCCTCGGCCTCCTATTTTCTGGCGCTGGGGGCTGTCTCGGCGGAGGGGATAACAGTGGAGAACTTGAGCACTTCTACCCTCCAGGGCGACCGCGTTATCCTCGACCACCTGCGCCGCATTGGCGCCGATGTTAAGGTCGCTGGGAACGCGATAACCGTGAGCGAAGGCAAGCTCAAGGCGATACACGCCGACCTTTCCGATTGTATTGACCTGCTGCCGACCGTGGCGGTGCTGGCTGCCCTGGCCGATGGCAAAAGCGAGCTTAGCGGCATTGAGCGGGCACGCATTAAAGAGTCCAACCGCGTGGCTGTTATCAAGGAGGGTCTGCAAAAACTCGGTGTGACTGTCACCGAAGATAGAGACCGCCTGACTATCATCGGTCTAAAAACTCCGGTAAAAATCGAGGAGACCAAGTTTGAAGAAGCTGGCCAGGACAAAATCGGAGATGTAGAAGAAAAGACCGTGGAAAAAGGCCCAGTGGTCATCAACAGCTACGGCGACCACCGTATCGCCATGGCTTTCAGTGTGTTCGGAGCCGCGGAAGGCAATATCATCATCGATGGGTCAGAGTGTGTCGCCAAGACATATCCGGACTTCTGGGAGGCTTTCAAGAGCGTGGGAGGTGAGATAGAGAAAAATGGCTAACAGTATCGGCAGGTTATTTATGGTAACAAGCTTCGGAGAGAGCCACGGACGGTGCGTGGGCGCTATTATCGACGGGTGTCCCGCCGGGCTTTCTCTGACCGTCGCGGATGTTCAGCGGGAAGTGGACCGGATACGCCCGGGGGAAAGCGCCGCTTTAACCGCGCGGAAGGAAAAGAACCAAGTCGAGATTATTTCCGGCGTCATGAATGGTGTCACGACCGGCGCGCCTGTGGGGCTGCTGATATGGAATAAGGACGTCGACGACGTCGATTACGAGGCAATACGTTTTAAACCCCGCCCCGGCCACGCTGATTACACCGCTTTCGTGAAATACGGCGGCTTTAATGACTGGCGCGGCGGCGGCAGGTTTTCCGGCCGGATTACGGCGGGCTTTGTCATGGCGGGAGCCGTAGCGCGGAAACTGCTCGACGGACTAGGTATCGAAATTATCGCGCACACAGTGGAAATCGGGGGAATCGCGGCCAAGCCGGTCGCTTACGACAAGATAAAGGAAAAAATCGCCTCTGATGTCCTGCGCTGTGCCGACCCCGCCGCTTCCAGGAAGATGGCGGCGCTAATAGCCCGGACGAAAGAGGCAGGCGACAGCCTTGGTGGTGTGGTGGAAGGCATCGCTTTGAACGTGCCTGCCGGTATCGGGGAGCCGGTCTTCGATACGCTGGAAGGCGACCTCGCCAAGGCGCTTTTTGCCATACCGGCGGTGAAGGGGGTGGAGTTTGGCGCCGGTTTCGCTGCGGCCCGGATGAAAGGCTCGGAAAATAATGACCCGTTCATGATTAAGCAAAGGAAAATCGCCACCGCGACCAATAACTCCGGCGGTATCCTCGGCGGCATCAGCACCGGCATGCCGCTGGTGGTCAGGGCCGCTGTCAAACCTGTCTCTTCCATCGCTCTGGAGCAGGAGACGGTAGATTTAAAGAAAATGGAGAAAGCTACTATTAAAGTCGGCGGCCGGCATGACGTCTGCATCGTGCCGCGGGCGGTGGTGGTGGTGGAAGCGATAATGGCGGTCACGCTTTGCGATTTTGCCCTGCGTGCGGGCCTGATTCCGGGGGTACTGAAATGAACCTTGATGAATTGAGACAGAAAATAGATGAGATAGATGCCCGCATCATCGAGCTTGTCGCCGAGCGGCAGGCTATCTCTAAAGAAATAGGGAAGGGTAAAAACCGGACCAGCAAGCTTATTGAAGACCGGGAAAGGGAATTCAAAGTCCTGGAACATGTCCGCAGTCTGGCGCGCGAAATGAGAATCAGCCCCGCGGACGTGGAAAATATCTACCGGCAGATAATCACCGCCAGCAAGAAAATCCAGGGCGTGGCCGTCGCCTACCAGGGCGAGCCGGGCGCTTATACGGAGGAGGCCGCCTTTCGTTTTTTCGGTAAGTCCACCAAAGGCGTTCCCAGGGAAACTCTCGACGGAGCTTTCGAGGCGGTGCAAAACGGGGAGGCGCCTTTCGCCATGGTGCCGGTGGAAAATTCGCTGGAGGGGAGCATCAACCGGGTGTACGACCTCCTGCTGGACTCGGCGCTGATGATTTGCGGTGAAATCGAGCTGCGCATCAGTCACTGCCTGATTGCTCTGGAAGGCGCCACGCTGGAATCGATTAAATATATCTATTCCCACCCGCAGGCGCTGGGGCAGAGCCGCAACTTTTTAAGCCACCTGAAAGCGGAGCTTATCCCCGCTTCGGACACCGCCGGCAGCGTCAGGATGATAAAGGAGGAGAGGCGGCGGGATAGCGCCGCTATCGCCAGCGCGCGGGCCGCCGAGCTTTACGGGATGGAAATACTGGCCAGGGAGATAGAGGACAACCCGCACAACTTCACGCGGTTCTTCGTGCTGTCTAAAGAGGATTCGCCACTGACCGGCAACGATAAAACGTCCATCGTCTTTTCTCTCAAGCACGAACCGGGGGCGCTGTACGATTGCCTGCGTGAGTTCGCCACGAGGAAGATAAATCTGACCAAGCTGGAGTCCCGCCCCACGCGGCACCAGGTCTGGGAGTACAACTTTTACATGGACTTCTCCGGCCATCGCGAGGAAAAGGGCGTGGCTGAAGCCTTGAAAGCGCTGGAAGAGCACGCGATTTTTGTGAAGATACTGGGGTCTTACCCCAGGGCGAGATAAGAGGGAAAAATCCTTGAAGCTAGTTTATGAAGATGAATACGGGGCTTATTCAGGAGTTCGCCCGGAATTCCTGAAGAATTTTAAACTTAAAGAAAAAAACCCCAACTTCGAGGTTTATGATTCTAAGGATAATAACAACCGCTTTATCGCGGTAAAATCTTCACGCCTACCTGATGACCAGGATTTAACAGAAGGCAAATACGGGATCGATTTTCATAGAGCCAAACCAGAACCGAAAGAGGCCCTCCAATATAAAAACGAATTACCTCAAGCCTTAGAAATCAGGAAATGGCTTAACGATATAGCTTTCGCTGCTGCCACCAGCGAGGAATATGACCGAAAAGCCTCAGTCTGGGACAATTTTTATTCTTTTATTTGGGATTTAATGCCACAAACAGTGTGGGTTACACCGCACTCAGGTAGCGTCGCCAGGGCACCTGATGAAATATTACCTTATCCAAAGAGTGAAATGGACGCTTTCACTGCTGGGGTTGCTGCATCAAGTGCATTCAATAATAGAAACAAAGCATTAAAAAGGAGCATGATTTCTATCCATAGCCATAATTGGGTAGGAGCGGTTCTAGATTTAGGGGGATTTGGCATAATTGATGAGCAGAAACTGGATGCGTTCGCTAAAAAGATGGAGATGAAATACCACGAAAGAGCTCAAACCATTGCTGATGAATTTAAACATGATTTTTTCGACAGATCTATCAAATGGCTTGATTTTATCAAAAACAAGAGAGGGACTTTAAATCCACAAGACTTAAACCATACATCAAAGACATATAGATCCATAGTAGAAAATATAGTCAAAGGATTAAGGCTATACGGACAAGAAATAAAGGAATACACATCGGAGGAGTTTAAAGTAGCAATAAAAAGCCTAAACAAGATGGAAATGCAAGTGATATCAAGTAATTACTTATTTCCAGCAAAGCACGTAGGTAAAATTCTCGGGGTCTCTGAAAAGATAGAACATGGTATGTTGCATTCTGCGCTCCAGATAGAATGCTTAAAGGTATATTTAGCCAAGGAGCCCGAGCTAATAGCAAATATCATTTTGGATGTTAAAAACGAGCTTTTTGGTTAAAACTAAATTTTGATATGAAATATTACCCGATAGTATTGAGTTTTATTACCTTTCTGGCTACTTTACTTGGCGGTTATGTTGCCGCTAAAAATAGAAAAAGATTTGGAGTCATCGCGGCTTTTTCATCGGGTGTTCTCATCGCGGTATCGCTATTCCAGCTTCTCCCGACCAGCCTGAACCTGGCTGATAACCTGGGTATACCTGCTCAAAATGTACTATACATGACAGGTCTGGGATTTGTCTTCCTTTATATGCTGGAACGGTTGCTATCGGTAAAAAAAATCCGCTCGGGCGACAGCTGGAAATATGTGCGCCATTCTACGGGGGGCATTTACGGCGCCAGTGAACTTGCTCTGCATAGTTTCGTGGATGGTTTCGCTATCGGGATTGGCTTCCATGTCGATTTTCAAATAGGAATCCTCGTGGCCCTGGCCGTCATCTTTCATGACTTTCCGGATGGCATGAATACGGTTACGGTGATGTTGAATTCCGGCAATTCGCTCAAATCATCAATGCGAATGTTGTTACTGGATGCCGTGACTCCGGTACTGGGAGCCACTCTGTCTCTTTTCGTGACCCTGTTTGACCGGTATTTGGTTTATCTGCTGCCATTCTTTGCCGGAGGGTTTCTTTACCTGGGCGCCAGCGACCTTTTGCCGGAGGCCCATGATGAGACATCTCCGGCCGTAGCTTTCGTTATCAGCCTGGCCGGATTCGCGGTCGTTTTTATTGCTACCAGATTTATCAAGTTCTAATGTTGGTTATAGGAGCACGCGGTTGTCGTAAAAATCTTAGGTTCTTATCTCAGGGCGAGATGAGATAAAAACGTCATTTCCGTGAAAGTGGGGGATCCAGCATTAGTGGATGATTTAGAGGTAAATAGATCCCAAGTTAAATTAACCTTTAAAAAGATTAACAACTACGGGCAATTTTTGCAACACGTTCAATTTCGAGATAGTATTCGCCAATGCGTTGTTCGTTCATTGGCCCAAGTTTACGTTTTGTGTCAGGCCAAAAAGCGATATACGAATAGTGATGCACGAACTCAATATGATTTAAATTAAGCCCTTTATGTTTCTGCAAATATGTTAGAAGTCTCATTACTTGGTTTCCCATGGCAACAATAATCTTAGGCTCAGACGTTTGAAGTTCCCATTTTAATACCGGCTCCCAGATATCAGCTATAAGGCATCGCTCACACCATGGCTTTTTTCGCCATTTATTCGCATAATCTGCATCTTTTATAATATCGGTTACATAACAGTGCCATTCTTTAGGAGTTTCGAGTGAGCCTGTGATAAGTTCGCTTTTCAATAAAGCTTGGCGGAATAGCTTGTCGCCCCGGCTTATATTCCACTGGTTGTCTGAATTAATGATAGGATGGTTTTTAGTGGCTGTTTCCACTGGTCTTAAACTTGGATTTTCGCCGACAAACCAAATATTGGAAAATGGATTCCCTAAAAATCCTGTTAACCAGGGGTTTTTGTTATGGGTATCTTTCCATTCAGGATGATTAAGGAATATCCCTTCAATACGCTTGTTCAATTCAAGAGAATATTTGTCTACGGAATACATATTTCGCTATTTTACTTCATAGCCGCTGAAGAAAAAGTTCAGGTCTTCCTGGAGCGCGGCGAGCTTTTCCGCCGGTAACAGTTTATCATCCACGTCAATCATCAGCTTGGTCTCGCCTTTGGCCCGGCCGACGATATGCGCCCGCAGGCACTCCTTTTCCGCCCCGCCCGTCCCTTTAGCGTTGAAAGTGAGCGTGGCGCGGGTGCCGAATGACGCCGATTCGTCGGGGAGGGTGTAGGTCTCCATCTTGTTCTCGCCCAGGCTCACACCCTGCTTCAGAGTAAAGTCCCTTATCTCCGCGTAAAGCAGCTCCGGTGAGACTTCCTTATAGGTTTTTCGTATCTGCATGGCGTTACCTCATTTCCTTGCCCAGATTGGCCAGGAACTCGGTGTTGGTCTTGGTCTTGCGCATAAAGTCGAGGACGCGCTCCGTCGCCTCCACGATTTTTTCGGAGTCGCCGGCGATAATGCCCGCCATGCGCCGCAGCAGCCAGACCTGCTTCAATGACTCCGCGTCGAGCAGCATCTCCTCGCGCCGGGTGCCGCTGCGCTGTATATCCATGGCCGGGAAAATGCGCCGTTCCGAGAGCCGGCGGTCGAGGTGGAGTTCCATGTTGCCGGTGCCCTTGAACTCCTCGTAAATCAGGTCGTCCATGCGGCTGCCGGTATCGACGAGGCAGGTGGCGATAATCGTCAGGCTGCCGCCTTCGGCGGTGTTGCGCGCCGCGCCGAAGAAGCGTTTCGCGGGGTGCAGGGCGGCGGGGTCGATACCGCCGGATAGCGTGCGGCCGCTGGAAGGCATCGCCAGGTTGTAAGCGCGGGTGAGGCGCGTGATGCCGTCCAGCAGGATGACCACGTCCTTGCCGCTTTCCACGATGCGTTTCGCCCTTTCCAACCCCAGCTCGGCGACGCGTGTCTGGTTCTCCACCATCTCGTCAAAGGTGGCGGCGATGACCTCGCCCCCGACCGAACGCCTCATATCAGTGACCTCTTCCGGACGCTCGCCGATGAGGCAGACCATCAGATGAATATCTTCGTATTTGGCGGTAATCGCCGCGGCGATGGATTTAAGCAGCAGCGTCTTACCGGCCTTGGGCGGTGAGACAATCAGGCCGCGCTGTCCCCGTCCCATAGGGGCGATGAGGTTCATCAGCCGGGTGGAAAGGTCGGAAGGATTGTATTCCAGGTTGATAATCTTATCGGGGAAGGTGGGGGTAAGCGAGCCGAAAGGCTGGCGGCCCTTTATCGTCTCCGGGTCCAGGCCATTGATGGCCACCACCTGTAAGAGGCTGAAGTACTTTTCATTGCTCTTGGGCGGGCGCCCCTGCCCGGTGACCAGGTCGCCATTGCGGAGGCCGAAGCGCCTTATCTGCGAAGGCGAGATATAGACATCCGTCTGGCTTGGCAACAGCGTTTCCTGCCTTAAAAAGCCGTAGCCGTCCGTCATGATTTCCAGAATGCCGGAGCAGAAGATATTGCCCTGTTGCTCGGTGTGCTGCTCCAGCAGGCGCATGACGATATCGTGTTTTTTCATTGCCGCCGTGGTGGTGACGCCCATTTCCTTGGCCATTTCGACGAGCTCTTCCTTGGTCTTGCCTTCGAGCTCGGCCATGTTCAGGGTCACGCCCTTTTGTGAACCTGATTCTTTTTCCGCAACGGGAGAATTATTGTCGTTTTTCACCTCGATTTCAGCTCGTTCCACGACCGGCTCTTTCTCCGGGAGGGGGGCGTTATTGTTGGTTTCTTCTTTTTTAAATCCCATTTCCGTCATTTGCTCACACTCTTCCAGTCGGCTAAGAATTTTTTAATGCCGGCTTCAGTCATCGGGTGCTGTATCATCTGCATCAGCACCGCGTAAGGCACCGTGGCGATATGCGCCCCGGCCAGCGCGGCGGCGGTGCAGTGCAGGGGATGGCGCAGGCTGGCGGCAATGACCTCGGTGTCCAGGTCGGGGTAGTTGTCCAGAATAGCCAGGGTATCATCAACCACCTGCATGCCGTCCTGCCCGGCGTCGTCCATCCGGCCCACGAAAATGCTGACATAGGTCGCTCCGGCCAGCGCCCCGAGGAGCGCCTGGTTGGCCGAAAAACACAGCGTCACATTAACCTTGATATTCTCTTTGCGCAGGACGGTAGTAGCGCGGAGGCCATCGGCGGTAATCGGTATCTTGATATTTACGTTAGGCGCCCAGGCGGCCTTGGCGCGGGCCTCCTTAATCATGCCTTCGGCGTCCTCAGCCAGGACCTCCACCGAGACCGGCCCATCGACTATCGAGCAAATTTTCTTCGTCACGGTCTCGTAGTCGGCGGTGGACTCTTTGGCCAGCAGCGATGGGTTGGTGGTCACCCCGCTGATAATTCCCAGCCGGGCGGCCTGTCTGACCTGTTCGATATTGGCGGTATCCAAAAAAATTTTCATTCGGTTTCTCCTTGTTAGTTGGCCTGGAGCGGCAGCGGGGGCTGGGCGCCTTCGCGCAGTACGCCTTTGGCCACGCTGATGAATTCCCGGAAAAGGGGGTGGGGCCGGCCCGGCCTTGACCCGAACTCGGGATGGAACTGGCAACCCAACATCCAGGGATGGCCGGCCAGCTCGCAGACTTCCACCAGCGTATTATCGGGGGACACGCCGCTGTAAATAAGCCCCGCCTTTTGAAGCGGCTCGCGGTACTCGTTATTAAACTCCAGGCGGTGCCGATGGCGCTCCTGGACTAACGGCTGGCCGTAAGCTTTGGCGGCAAGGCTGTGGTCCAGTAGCTTGCAGGGATAGTTACCCAGACGCATCGTGGCGCCTTTGGTTATCATTTTCTTCTGCTCGACCATGTAGTCGATGACCGGGTAGCGGGTTTTAGGGTCAAACTCGGTCGAGTTGGGCTCATTGGAGTTATAAACATGCCGCGCCATCTCGATGGCCATAATCTGCATGCCGAGACACAGGCCGAGATAGGGGATTTTATTTTCACGGGCATAACGCGCCGCTTTAACCATCCCTTCGATGCCCCTCACCCCGAATCCGCCGGGAACGACAATACCCTGAGCGGTGCGCAGCAGGTTCTCGGCGCCGTCTTTATCGAGCTCCTCGGAGTGGACCCAGACCATCTTGAGCTCCCGGTCGTTATAGAGGGCGGCGTGGTAAAGCGCCTCCCGGACGGAGTAATAAGCATCATAGAGTTCCACATATTTACCGACCAGGGCTATATTCACGGGCTCGTGGGGCGTTTTAATACGTTCCACAAGGTTGCGCCAGTCACGGAGGTCGGTGGGTTGTGCCTTGATGCAGAGTCTGTTGACGATAATCTGCCCCAGCCCCGATTCTTCAAGAATTAAGGGTATGCGGTAGATGGTATCCACGGTAGGCAGGGGAATCACGGCCTGCTTTTCCACGTCGCAGAAGAGGGATATTTTGTCCCTTATCCCCTCGGAAATAGGGTAATCGCTGCGGCAAACGATGACATCCGGCTGGATACCGATGCGGCGCAGCTCGTTGACGCTGTGTTGAGTCGGCTTGGTCTTGAGCTCCCCGGTGGAGTTGAGATAGGGCAGGAAAGTGACATGAATATACAGCACATTTTCCCGCCCCACGTCGTTTCTCATCTGCCGGATAGCTTCCAGGAAAGGCTGCCCCTCGATATCGCCCACAGTGCCGCCGACTTCAATGAGAATCACTTCAGCGCCGGATTTATCGGCCAGTTTCTTGAACCGCGCTTTAATCTCGTTGGTGAGGTGCGGGACTATTTGAATGGTACCTCCCAGGAAATCGCCGCGCCTTTCCTTGGCGATGATGGTGCTGTAAATCTGCCCCGAGGTGACATTGGAATCGGCCGTCACCTCGATGTCAATAAAACGCTCGTAGTTGCCCAGGTCGAGGTCGGTCTCGGCGCCGTCGCGCGTTACGAAGACCTCGCCGTGCTGGTAGGGCGACATCGTGCCGGGGTCGACATTCAGGTAGGGGTCAAGCTTTTGCACGGCCACGGTGACCCCGCGGCTTTTCAAAATGGTCCCGATGGAGGCGACGGTGATGCCCTTGCCTACAGAACTGACCACGCCTCCGGTTACGAAAATGTATTTAGGCATATATATAAAACTATAATAAACCTGGAATAATTCCAGTGTTATCCTAGGAAATTAATCAGGGAATCAATTCAGGATTCCGGTATTACAGTGCCTCTGGAAAAATAATTAAAACACAATAAATCGAGATACACTGTCAATCAGGTGGGGGTTTCTTTTTATATTAGTAGGTAGTTAGTAATTTGTCAAGTGGTTTGACACCCCCGCAGCGTCATTGTAGACTATATTCGTTAGTGAATTTCCTCTTCAGGAGTGTTTCTGATGAGTTTTTTAAGCCACACTGACCCCGAATTGAACGCAGCTATCGAATGCGATAAAAAAAGGGTAAAAAACACCATCAACCTTATCGCCTCGGAAAACTATGCGAGCAAAGCTGTCCTGGAAGCCCAGGGCTCTTTCCTGACCTATAAATACGCCGAGGGCTACCCCGGCCGGCGCTATTACCGCGGCTGCGAGAATATGGATACTATCGAAGAGCTGGCCGTCAAGCGCGCTAAAGAGCTCTATCACGCCGAGCACGCTAACGTACAGCCCCACAGCGGCTCGCAGGCGAATATGGCCGCCTATTTCGCTTTACTGGACTATGGCGATACCGTGATGGCGATGGACCTCGCCCATGGCGGCCACCTGACCCACGGCTCTCCGGTTACTTTTTCCGGCCGGACCTATAAATTTGTGCATTACCACGTCAATCGTGAGACAGAGCGCATTGATTTCCCGGAAGTTGAGAGACTGGCGAAGAAATGTAAACCGAAGCTCATCGTTTCAGGATATACAGCCTACCCGAGAATCATTGACTTCGAGCGTTTCCGCCGCATCGCTGATTCTGTCGGAGCTAAACTCATGGTGGATATGGCCCACATCGCCGGACTGGTCGCCGTCGGTCTGCATCCTACCCCGGTCCCCTATGCCGATGTTGTGACTACCACCACGCATAAAACCATGCGTGGCACGAGCGGCGGCTTGATTCTGTGTCGGGCGGAACTGGCTGAAACTATCGATGCCGCCGTTTTCCCTGAAGCGCAGGGTAAAGCCCTGATGCATGCCGTCGCCGCCAAAGCGGTAGCCCTCCACGAGGCCATGCAGCCGGAGTTCGTGGTGTATCAGAAGGCTATCCTGGAGAATGCGCTGGCCCTGGCCGCGGAGATCCAGAAGCTGGGACTGCGCCTGGTATCAGGCGGGACGGACAATCACCTGATGCTGGTTGACCTCACGGCCACCGGCGTTACCGGCAGTCACGCCGCCAAGCTCCTCGATGATGCCGGTATCATTGTCAATAAAAATGAAATTCCTTTTGACACCCGTCCTCCGGCGGTCACCAGCGGCATCAGGCTGGGAACACCTGCTATCACCACGCGCGGCTTCGGAAAAGCGGAAATGAAGCAAATCGCTGCCTGGATTATCAAAGTAATCCAGCAGCCGGACAATAAAAAAGTGCTGGATGAAGTCAGGGAGGAAGTCGAGCAGATGTGTCAGCGCTTTCCCGTGCCCGGCATTGATGATTAAGCTGTCCGTATCGATATCGGAGTGCAGGTGAAATGACGATAAAAACTATGAAAAATGATAAACAAGGTGTCCTGGGGGCCATCGGCAACACGCCGCTGGTGCAGTTGTTAAATCTGAACGGCAGTCCGGGCGTGAAGATTTTCGCCAAGCTGGAAGGTAACAATCCCGGAGGGTCCGTCAAAGACCGTCCGGCTTACTACATGATTAAAAAGGCGGAGGAATCCGGAGAGCTTACTCCGGATAAGACCATCATTGAGCCGACTTCCGGGAACATGGGTATCGCTCTGGCCATGATAGGCGCGGCCTGCGGCTACAAGGTGAAGCTCTATATGCCGGAGTGTGTCAGTGTGGAAAGACAGCTGATTCTCCAGGCCTACGGCGCGGAAGCGGTGCTTACCCCTGCCAGGGAAGCCGTCGATGGGGCAATCCGCCGGGCGCATCAAGCCCACGAAGCGGAGCCGGGCAAGTATTTTATGCCGAACCAGTTCGA
>JBEKDL010000029.1:0-26699 GCA_050014355.1 Dehalococcoidales bacterium
TCTACAGTGGGGTTAGACGAGAAACAAATCACTGAGTATGTAAGATGGCAGGGGGGCCAGGATTCAGGTCAAGCAAAGCTTGACCTGTAAAGTGCCACGGGCTCTGCCCGTGGGTATCTACTTTCAGGAATGAAATTATTTGGAAACGAACGAATGCGAAAAGCCTAGCCTTTACTAGACTTGCATCAAACCATGATAACATTTTTAGATATTCAAAGTCTGACAAGTGGACTTGGAATCCACAATACACACCGCATGACCCTGAATATCTTGAGAAATTTTATCGTTACGTTGAGCCCAAAACAGGGCGGAGATACACATTAGCCGATTTGACAAACCCGAACTATGACCGCCCGAATTTGACATACGAATTCTTAGGAGTGAAACGGGTTTGGCGTTGGACAAAAGAACGTATGCAAGAAGCGTACGAAAAGGGATTGATAATACAGAGCAAACCTGGACAAGTACCGAGACTCAAACGGTATTTAGATGAACAAGAAGGTAATCCGATTGATGATACATGGATAGATATACCACCTATTCAATCACAATCATCAGAGGGGTTAGGTTATCCCACACAAAAACCTTTAGCACTTTTAGATAGAATTATCCGACTAAGCAGTAATGAAGGCGATATTGTTTTGGATGCTTTTTGCGGGTGCGGAACGACAGTTATTGAATCTCAAATATTGAAAAGAAAATGGATAGGAATAGATATATCGCCAACGGCTTGCAGGGTCATGGGTGAAAGGCTAGAAGCAATGGGGCAGAAGCAGAGCAAGGACTTCGTTATTAAAGATATGCCCAAGACCGTTGAAGAACTAAGGCAATACCCGGCTTTTGAGTTTCAAAATTGGGCTATCAATGCGTTACACGGAGAACCTAATAAAATTAAAGTGAGAGATATGGGGATAGACGGGAAGCTGTATCCTATCGAGGATATTAAAAAAGAAAAGAAGACAGGCATGGACTTATTCGGTGATATTGACCGCTATATACCTATTCAAGTTAAAAGAACAGACCAAGTTGGAAGACCTGATATAGAGAATTTTGAAGTAGCTATGAAGCGCGATAAAAGAGAAAAGGGCATAGTCATTGGCTTTGATTTCAGCAGAGACGCTTTGAAAGAAATAAGAAGGGCGGAAAGGGAAGAGGGGCTTTTAATAGAACCGAAGACTGTAAATCAGATAGTTGAAGACCAACTGGATAAAAGTCTGCTTTAGTTTACAACGGAATTACAAATGCCGATGCAGAAATAGAGATTCTCACGTCGTCCCGAGCGGGGTCGGGACTCCTCAGAATGACAGGAAAAATGCACTTCCCCCATCAGGCTCAAATATGGTAGAATATGATTTGTTTTGTAAAAAGGCGCCATGATTAACATTGGAATATTAACAGTCAGCGATAAGGGGTCGAAGGGGCTGCGGGAGGACAAAAGCGGGCCGTTAATAGGGGAGATGATACAGGGAACAGGGGTGAGGGAGAAATACGAAATCGTGCCGGACGAGAAGGACATAATTTCGGCGAAGCTGATAGAGTGGGCGGAGGGGGGGAAGGTGGACGTCATTTTAACCAACGGGGGGACGGGGCTAAGCGCGAGGGACGTGACGCCGGAGGCGACGCTGGCAGTGATAGATAGAAGCGTGCCCGGGATAGCCGAGGCAATGCGGGCGAAATCGGTGGAAAAAACACCTACGGCGATGTTGAGCCGGGCGGTGGCCGGACAGCGCGGGCAGTGCCTCATCATCAACCTGCCGGGCAGCGCTAAAGCGGTCAGGGAGTGCCTGGAAGCGATACTCCCGGTGCTACCGCACGCGGTGGAGATTATAAAAGGAACGTTTACCGAGCACGATATACGGAACAGGGTAGAGGGTAGAGGGTAGAGGGTTGAGGGTAGAGGGTAAAGGGTAAAGGGTAGAGGGTTGAGGGTAGGGATAACTCAAAGGTCAAAAGTCAAAGGTCAAAACCACAACTTAAAAGTTAAAACAACTTAAGAAAATGATAGATTCCAGATTTGACCGGGGGATAATAAGCAGGCAAAGATAGAGATTGCCACGCCCCGATGGAATCGGGGCTCGCAATGACAGGGTAAGATGAAAATAGACGTACTAACGCTATTCCCGCAAATGTTCGAGGCGCCTTTCAGCTTCGGCATTTTCAAGCGGGCGATAGATAACGGGCTGGTGGAGCTGAAAGTCCGCAACATCAGGGACCACACGCACGATAAGCACCACACCGCGGACGATGCTCCTTACGGCGGCGGCGCCGGCATGGTGCTAAAACCCGGGCCGATTTTCGAAGCGGTCGAGGCTGCCAAAGAAGGCGGCGAAGAAGAAACGGATGTCATTTTACTCACGCCGCAGGGGCGCGTGTTCAACCAGCAGGTAGCGCAAGAGCTGGCGCAGAAACAGCACCTCGTGTTTATCTGCGGGCACTACGAAGGCGAGGACGAACGCGTACGGGAGCACCTGGCGACGGATGAAATCAGCATCGGCGATTACGTACTGACCGGCGGCGAGCTGCCCGCGATGGTGGTCATCGACGCGGTGCTGCGGCTCATACCGGGGGTACTGGGGTCGGAAGATTCAGCGCGGGAAGATTCTCACGCCGAGGGACTGCTCGAATACCCGCAGTATACGCGCCCGGAGGACTTCCGGGGCTGGAAAGTGCCCGAGGTACTGCTCTCGGGCGACCATGCCAAGATAGCGCGGTGGCGCCGGGAACAGTCTTTACGGCGGACATTAGAGCGCCGGCCGGAGCTATTAAAAGGGAACAGGGTAGAGGGTAGAGGGTAGAGGGGACAGATTCTTCGCTGCGCTCAGAATGACAATTAAAGGCTCATGGTTCGACAAGCTCACCATGAGCGGTAAAAGAGTATAATAAAGATAGGGAGTCTTAACATGAACGTCGCAACTCTGATTGAAATCAAGAAGAACCCGAAAATTCCCGACATCGCGCCCGGCGACACGGTCAAGGTAAGCGTCAGGATAGTGGAAGGCGGCAAAGAACGCATCCAGATATTCCAGGGCGTCATTATCAAGATAAAGCACGGCGGCATCGGGGCCAGCTTTACGGTCAGGCACGTCGCGTTCGGGATAGGCGTCGAGCGCACCTTCCCGTTCAACTCGTCGCTGGTGGAAAAGGTGGAAATCATCCGGCAGGGCAAAGTGCGCCGCTCGCGGCTGTATTACCTGCGGGGCTTGAGCGGTAAAGAGGCCCGCCGCAAGATAAAGCGCGTGGAGCGGAAGGTGAGGCAGGTGGGCGAGGAACTGCTCCAGGCGCCGCCGGAAGAGGTCATGGAGCCGATGTTGGCGGAGGCGGTCGGGGAAAAGGTGGCGGAAGCAGCGGCAGCGGCCCCCGCGCAGGCGGAAGCTAAAGCGCCGGAAGCGGCAGTGGAAACAAAACCGGCGGCGGAAAAGGCGCCGGCGAAAGAGGCGGCAGCGGCGGTGAAAAAGGAAAAGGCGCCGAAGGCGGCGAAAGCGGAAGAGGCCGCTAAAGAGAGTCCGGCGGCACCGCCCGCGGAAGAGAAGAAAGCGGAGTAAGTAGTTAGTAGTTTGTAATTGGTAGTTTGGGAGGACGAGGGAAATCCCCTTTATGTTCCCCCTTTACTAAATGGGGAGAGATGAAACTGGATTCCCGAGCGGGTCGGGAATGACAAAGAGTAGATAGAGATTGCCGCGCCTCCCAACTGCGGTCGGGATGGCTCGCAATGACAGAGGGCAAAATCCCCCTTGTGTTCCCCCCTTACGAAAAGGGCGGAGAGAGGAAACTGGATTCCCGAGCAGGTCGGGAATGACAAAGGGCAGAGATAGAGATTGCCGCGCCTCCCAACTGCGGTCGGGATGGCTCGCAATGACAGAGGGCGAAATCCCTCTTTACGAAGAGGGGGATGAATTCCGGATGGCGCGGATATGGATAAAGGGCGCTGTCGATGAAATATGCCGAGGTCAGTGTTAATTCGCCGGTAGCCCAGCGCCGAACCTTCAGCTATACCATTCCTCCTAACCTGGATGTGCGCGCGGGACAGGCGGTGCTGGTTCCCTTCGGAGAGAAGATTTTACAGGGCATCGTCCTGGAACTCACAGCGCAGCCGGCGGTGGAAGACACCCGTGAAATAATCGACATCATCGAAGCAGAGCCGGCGCTTTCCCCGACGGCGATGGCGCTGGTGCGCTGGATAAGCTCGTATTACCTGGCGCCGCTCTTTGATGCCGTGGCATTAATGCTGCCGCCCGGGTTCGAACGCCCGGCGCGCGCCTTCGTTAATCTAGCAAGACAGGATACCGACATTTCATCTCTCGATGACGACCAGAAGCGGCTTATCGCGCTGGTAAGCGGGCAGGGGCGGGTGGAACTAAAGCGACTGCAAAAAGCGCTCGGCCAGAAAAAGGCGCAGAACATTGTCGCCCAGCTGGTAAGGCGGGGAATCCTGGCCAGGACTTACGAACTGGCGCCGGTAAGGGTAAAACCGAAAAAAGAACTTTTCCTGGGCCTATTAAACGGCGGCGATTGCGGGAAGCTGACACCGAAGCAGGCAGTCTTAGTGGATTTTCTTAAAGCGCGTTCCGGCCCTGTCCCATGGGCGGAGGCGCGGCTAAATACGGGCGGCAGCAAAGCGGTCGCCGACGCGCTGGAACACAAAGGACTGCTAAAATTCCAGTCGGTTGAAGTCAAGCGAGCGCCAGTTTCGCTCGAAAATATCGCCCCGTCCACTCCTCTAACGCTGACCGCCGCCCAGCAGGCCGCCTACGAGGCGATTAAGGGCGCCATCGATAAGCCGGCCGGCGCTGGAAATACGCCGGTGTTTTTACTACACGGCGTGACGGGCAGCGGGAAAACGGAGGTCTATCTGCAGGCGCTGGCCGGGGCGGTAAAAGCAGGGAAGAGGGGAATCGTGCTGGTGCCGGAAATCGCCCTCACACCGCAGACCATCGAACGCTTCGCGGCCCGCTTCCCAAAGCGCGTGGCGGTACTGCACAGCCGGCTAACGCTGGGGGAGCAATACGATGAATGGCACCGCATCCGGCAGGGCGAGTGCGATGTCGTCGTCGGCTCACGCAGCGCGCTATTCGCCCCGCAGCCCGACCTCGGGCTGATTGTCATCGATGAAGAACATGAATGGACTTACAAGCAGGACAACCCGCCGCATTACCATGCCCGCGCCGCGGCCATCAAACTGGCGGAGCTGACCGGCGCGGTGGTGGTCCTGGGCAGCGCCACCCCTGACGTGGAAACGTACTATAAAGCGCAAAAAGGCGAATACAAGCTACTTAGCATGCCGGAAAGGGTGGTCCCCACCGTCGGCGCGGCTCTACCGAAGGTTGAAGTCGTGGACATGAGGGAAGAGCTCAAGGCGGGGAACCGCGGCATTTTCAGCGGGGCGCTGGCGGAGGCCGTCAACAGCGCGGTGGCCAATCACGAGCAGGTGATCCTCTTCCTTAACAGGAGAGGCGGGGCGACTTTCATACAGTGCCGGCGGTGCGGCTACGTGCTGCGCTGCCGACGGTGCGGTACGCCCCTGACGCAACACATTACAGAAAATATACTGACATGCCACCAGTGCAACTTCAAAATGCCTGTCCCGAATTCGTGCCCGAATTGCAACAGTCCGCAGATAAAATTCCTGGGCGCGGGCACGCAAAAGCTGGAGCAGGAGGTGAGATATACTTTCCCGCGCGCCCGACAGCTGCGATGGGACAGCGACGCCACCGGAGGAAGGTCATCAGATGAAGACATTTTAAACAAGTTCCGCAGCGGGCAGGCGGACATCCTCGTGGGGACGCAGATAGTGGCCAAGGGACACGATATACCAACGGTGACGCTGGTGGGGGTCGTAAATGCCGATACGGCCCTGAACTTTCCGGACTTCCGCGCCGGGGAAAGGACGTTCCAGCTATTGAGCCAGGTAGCGGGAAGAGCGGGAAGGGGGCCGAGGGGAGGCAAGGTAATCATCCAGACTTACGCGCCGGAGCATTATGCCATACGGGCGGCCGCCCGGCACGATTACGCCGGTTTCTACGAAAAGGAAATCACCTACCGGAGGCAGCTTAACGACCCGCCGTTCACGCGGCTGGCGCGGCTGGTATACGCGCACACGAACGAGGCTATTTGCCAGCGCCAGGCGGAGAAGATGAAAGAGCAACTCCTCGTGGAGAAGGACAAGAGGGGACTGGCGGGCATCGGTATTATCGGGCCGGGGCCGGCGTATATCCGCCGTTTGCGGGGCAGATACCGCTGGCACATCATACTGCGGGGAGCGGACCTGTCTGATTTTCTCGCGCCGGTGCAAATGGCGCAGGGATGGACGGTGGATATTGACCCGGTGGGACTCGTCCAGTAGACTTGAGGGTAGAGGGTAGAGGGTAGAGGGTAGAGGGTAGAGGGTAGAGGGTAGAGGGTAGAGGGATGAATTATAAAGAGCTCATTGTTTGGCAAAAGGCGCATGGAATGGCGTTGAAGACAATCAGGGCTACCGATGGTGTTAAAAAGTCTTACGCGGGGGAAATAGCCGTGAAACAGCTACTTCGCGCCGCGACGTCAATAGGAGCAAACATCGCCGAGGGGTATGGCAGGAGCGGCGGAAAAGAATACGCCCGATTTTTACAAATTGCATATGGTTCTGCCAATGAAGTGGATAACTGGCTGAACGTTATGCGTGATGCTAGGTTAATGGAGCCTGATATATTTGCCGAACTGGTTAAGGATAATGAGGAAATACTGAAGATACTGGCTGCAATGATGAGGAAGCTAAGGGAGAGGGAGAGGGTGCAGGAGATTTAAATGGCGGTTTTGAATATCAGGACGGTGCCTGACCCGATACTTAAAAGGAAAGCGAAGAGGGTCAGCGCGGTAGACCGCTCGGTGAAAAAGCTCGTCAAGGACATGAGCGAGACGCTGCACGCGGAGGAGGGCCGGGTGGGGCTGGCGGCGCCGCAGGTGGGGATATCGCTGCGAGTGACCGTCATCGGCATTCCGGATGAAGAAGACATCGTTCTAATCAACCCGGAGATAGTGCGCCGCAAAGGCCAGCGGCTGGTAAGCGAGGGTTGCTTGAGTATCCCCGGATACGTCGGCCAGCTGTACCGCGCGGAAACGGTCACGGCTAAAGGTCTGGACACCAAAGGCAAAGAAATCCGGATTAAAGCGGATGGGTTACTGGCGCAGGCGCTGGAACACGAGATTGACCATCTGAACGGGATATTATACGTCGACCGGATGGAGAATATGGATCTGCTGCGCAAGATACAGCCCGAAGACGCCGAGATATGATAAGTAGCAAGTAGCAAGTAGAGCTGGGGAAAACTCTAAATCTAAATTCTAAACTCTAAATACCTATTACATTTGCTGCGGGTGGTTATCGTCCAGATAAAAGAGCTCGTCCAGTCGCAAATCAGGGAAAGCCATCTTGGCGCCAATGATGAATTTTTCGTTGATACCGCGTTTGCCTTCACGGACGCGGTAAATTTGGCTCACGGATATACCCATAGCCCTGGCAAGCCCTGACAGGTTCTGATATTTAACGTTGGCAATTTCAAAGACTCTTGTCCTGATAATCATGCCAGACATATCGCACATTAAAGTGTCATTTGGCCACATTATAGTAACTAAAAGTCCATATGTCAAGAGTTTCTACCCGATAAATATTAACTATTTATGAAATATAGACAAGTTATGATAAAATAATGGGAATAATTGAGAATATAGTATGTCTGATACCTTTCCCGCTAAACCAGGTGACAGAGTTTTCCGACCGAAACGCATAAAACGGTTACATTTAAGGCGAGTACTGGGCGTTACCGGGCTGTTCAGCACCGCGTACGGCGACGTGGGTTCCTCTATCTATTACGCACTCGGGGTGGTGGCGATGTCAGCGCTGGGGCTGACACCCCCGGTGCTGATAATTTCCGGGGTTGTCTTTTTGTTTACGGCGCTGACCTATGCCGAGGGGGCCACAGCGCTGCCGGAAGCGGGGGGTTCCGGGGCTTTCGCCTTCCGCGCTTTCAATCCCTGGGTCAGCTTTATCGCGAGCTGGGCGCTGATGCTGGACTACATCGTGACGATGTCTATTTCAGCGTTTTCAGCAATAAACTACCTGGGTTATTTTTTCCACCCCCTTGCGACATGGCCCGCGAACAGTATCGGCGGGATGGTGGTGATAGCGCTGCTGGCCCTGATTAATATCCGGGGAATACGGGCTTCTTCCCGACTCAATATCGTCCTGGTGATGATAGATGTACTCACTCAAATTACGATAGCGGTGCTGGCGCTGCTCATCGTGGTCAATATTCCAACTCTGATTCACAACGTACACTGGGGGGTAGCGCCGACCACCCACCAGTTTTTGTTCGGCATATCGATATCGATGATAGCGTACACGGGAATCGAGACGGTATCCAACCTGGGGAGTGAAACGCGGAATCCGGGGAGAAGTATTCCCCGGGCGGTGCTACTGGTATTCATCGCAGTATTCGTGCTCTGGGCTTTACTTTCGATGGCGGCTTTAAGCGCTTACCCGGTACACCAGATGCCGGACGGACAATGGGTGACCGAACTGACGCAGAGGTTCCTCCACGACCCGATACTGGGCATCGCTAACGTGATGCCGGAAAGCATACGACCCGTATTGAGTTTCTGGGTGGCTTTCCTGGCGGTAACGATACTCATAATCGCGACAAACGCAGGGATGCTGGGGGCATCAAGGCTGGCGTACTACATGGGCCGGCGTGACCAGCTGCCCGGCGCGCTAAGCAAGGTGAGTGAGCGCTCCCGCGTGCCGATGAACGCTATCCTTATTTTTTCGGTAATAGCGAGCGGGCTGATAGCGACGGGGAGGATAACGCTGCTGGCCGACCTGTACGCCTTCGGGGCGGTGCTGGCCTACACGTCGGCGCATGCTTCAATTATCGCTTTACGTGTTAAAGAGCCGGAGCTGCCGAGGCCTTTCAAGATACCGCTGAATATCCGAATCAAAAACAGGGAAATTCCGGTGACGGCGGTCCTGGGCGGTCTGGCCACTTTCATTACGTGGTTTATCGTGATATACACCCATGCCATCGGGAGAATCGTGGGGTTTTCCTGGCTGGCCGTGGGGCTGCTGATATTTTTCCTGTACCGCCGGAGGCTAAAGCGGAGGCAGTCGCCGAACTTTGAAACGGGCCGGGAAGAATAACGGGTTGTAGATATTTGACTTTAGGAATATAATTACACTTACTGTTAATGATTTTAAGGTGCGGTAAATAATGGAGTACAGCAAGATTCTGGTGCCCGTGGTGGGAACCCCGGTTGACGAATCCGTGATGAAACTGGCCTGCCGGCTGGCCAGGAGAGACAAAGAAAGGGAAAAGGATAAAGACAAGGAGAAGAGCAAAATCTGGGCAGTCTCGGTGGTGGCGATAAAGCGCGCGCTGCCGCTGGACGCGGAAATCGAATCCGAGATACGGCGCGCCGAAGATGTACTCGACTGGGTGCAGAGCGTGGCGGAAAAAGAGGGATTTGAAATCGAGACGGATGTGCTCCAGGCGCGGGACGTTGGCCCGGCGATAGTGGACGAGGCGGTGGAGAGGGGGGTCACCCTTATTTTAATGGGCATCGTGTATAAAAGGCAGTTCGGGCAGTTCAGCCTGGGGGACGTGGTGCCGTACGTCTTGAAAAATTCGCCGTGTCCAGTTATACTTTACCAGCAATAGGTAATAGCGCAGAGTCGGGAATTTCCTTATGAAAATATTAATCATGGGCTGCGGGCGCGTCGGGGCGAGACTGGCCTCGCTGCTGGATAAAGAAGGGCACGACGTCACCATCATGGACATCGACACGTACAGCTTCCGGCGGCTGCCGCCTTCGTTCGGCGGGACGGCGCTCTTCGGGAACGGCATCGACCAGGAGGCGCTGAAAAAGGCCGGCATCGAAGGGATGGATATCTTCGTGGCGCTGACCCAGGGGGACAACCGCAATGTCATGGCCTGCCAGATCGCCAAGCATGTCTTCAACGTGCCCCGGGCGCTGTGCCGGCTGTACGACCCGCTGCGCGAGGAGATGTATGCCGCGCTCGGGCTGGAAACGATAAGCCCGACGAAAGTATTCGCGCAGCTGCTCAAGGAAAAGATAGAGGACTGAAGGTTTTTATGTACATTATCATCGTCGGCGGCGGCCGGCTGGGCTACCACCTGCTTAAAGCGCTGCTCAAGGAAGGGCACGAGGTACTCGTGCTGGAAAAGGACTCCCGCATCTGTAAGACCATCACCGACGAGCTGGGGAGTGTCTGCTTCCGGGGCGACGGCTGCGAGGCGTCGACGCTGGCCGAGGTAGGCACGGGGCGGGCGGACATGCTCGTGGCGGTAACGGGCGACGACGAGGACAACCTGGTCGCCTGCCAGGTGGCCAAGCACAAGCATAACGTACCCCGGACCATCGCGCGGATACGCAATCCGCAGGATGCCGCCCTTTTTAGAAAGCTCGGCGTGGACGTTACCGTAAGCTCGACCGACCTTATCCTGGAAGCGATAGAGCGCGAGGTGCCGACGCACCCGGTGACGCAGCTTTTAAGCATCGAGGAAAAGGGGCTGGTGATAGTGGATGTGAAGATAGAGCCGGACTCTACGACGATAGGCAAGGCAATAAAAGACCTGGTCATGCCGAAAGAGAGCAAGCTGGTCCTCGTCATACCGGGGCAGGGCAATGCGTACGTGCCCACAGCGAACACAGTGCTGCTGGCGGGGGACCAGATAATCGCCATAACCTCCCCCGATTCAAAAGACGAACTGCGGGAGGCGCTGGGGGGCGTGTAAGCGATACGCAACAAGTAGCAAAGAAGAACAAGTTTATTGGCCTCACCCCCTTTGTCCCCCTCTCCAAACAAAATATCATCATCTTTATTAAATATTCCGTTTGGAGAGGGAAAGCAATGGCCAATGCACATTCAAGGCATATATTACTCACTATTCTTTAATACTATGTACATAATACAATGAGGGGGAAGGTCATCTGCCAACCCCCTCTATTCCTTACCCATAAGTGAATAATATTTTAAGCATTTATTTGACCAATTTACAGCAGCTGTTCAATATGTTCTTAGAACATTAAGCTACACTACCATCTGACGTTTCCTTTTCCCCTTTCTTTTTTCTTGCATATGCGAAAAATATTTTCGTATTTTTTCCAATGTTAGCCATCCTAGGAGCCACCCTAAGATTAGAGCTATTATCGTCGATAGAACAGCAAATTGCCATGTTTGCCACCATTGTGTTTTTTGTGTATCAACCAGAACAAATTCTCCAGAAATAGTATATATTTCTCCATTGAATGCTTGTGATTTAACCGTATACTGCACGAAAGGGTCGTAGCTTAGGTCTAATTTATCCACTTTAATATGATGCTCCTTTAAGTAAACGCCTTCTGACCTTGTTTGTGCAGGAGTAACACTAATTAGTATATCCTGATGAGTTCCTGGTAACTGCGGATTATACAATTCAGGGAGTTTTGTGTATGCGTATTCTATGCTTCCTTTGGTCTCATTCGAGGTACTCCAATAGAAATCTGCCCCATTTCTATTTATGTTTTCTATTTTAAGTCCAAATATGTTTTCACTTGCTAAGGCATAATTCGAAATAAAAATTGATATTGCTAAAGCGAAAACTATACCTGCGGCAAATAAGATTCTTTTCATGCTTCCCTCCTAAAATTCATATAATTCAACGAGAGTACTCACCTACCATGACACTTCTTACATTTCCACCCATACATACGGGTAAGTGTCAGTCCAACGTTTTGTTTCCGGTTTAAAATTTATACGCAACATATATTATTCAGCTTACCGCTACCGCATGGACACAAAGGTAAATCTTATTTGACCATTTTACACTACCCCATTTATACCCTACAATAACCGCCTTAACCCTCAAAGGCAAGCTTCCAATCATCGCTCACGCGACCTTTACCTTACTCTTAACCGGAGAATACACGCCATCCTTATACGAGTATTCATTTCCATGACTATCATAATACTCTAACGTCCTCATGTCCTTACCTCTTATCCCACACTCATATGTACATAGTACACTACTTTGAGAGGGGGAAGTGTTTTAAGGAAATCCCTCTTAATCTCCCCTTCGGCTTCGCTCAGGGCAGGCTCTTTACGAAAGGGAGAAACAGGGTGCTGGATTCCCGCTTACATCGGAATGACAGGCTATTCTATCGGGCGGGTTATCAACCCGCCCCCACGCGCAACAACAGGGTAATTTGACGTAAACCTCTCCTTTGTTGTATCTTCGGTTAGCCAATTGGCGAACAGGACTGAACATCTTCGATGTTTTTCAAAGATTTAGCTTCTAAAGCAGGGCGGTTTTTCAGCGGGTGGACGGTCTTAGCCATTATTCTGGTGGTCATTATCATCGCGGGCGGTGTCATCATCGGGGAAAGGCAGGGACGGGGAAAAGGCGTTGAGATTTCCCTGGAGATGGAAAACAGGTCGGTCGGGCAGATATACGTGGGCGGGGAGGTAAAAAGCCCCGGCATATATCCGGTGCGGGCGGGGGACAACATCGACGATATTCTGAAAACGGCGGGAGGCGTGACAGACAACGCCGATACAAGCCGTCTGGAGCTTAATGTCACGGGCAAAGGCGAATCTAACGCACCGCAAAAAGTGGACATCAACCGGGCGGACGCGTGGCTGCTGGCAGCTTTGCCGGGGATAGGGGAGGCGAGGGCGCAGGCTATCGTCACCTACCGGCAGAAGAACGGCCCGTTCCGGGATATCCACGAGCTGCTGAAAGTACCCGGCTTCGGTGACACCATCCTCGCCGGCATCAAAGACCTGATAACCACCGGCGAGTGATTAAAGAATAAAGGCCATGTTACTTATTTATATAAGCGGCGCCTGGGTGGCCGGACTCTGGCTGGGATACTACTTTAATTTACCCCCGGTGCTGGCTGTCGCGGGAATCATCCCGTTACTCGCGCTCTTTTTTACACGGCGCTACCGTAAACAGCTGGTGCTGGCCGGACTGGGCGTGGTTATCATCGTGGCGGCGGCCGGATACTCGTACACGAGCCTTTACAGCGTCGACGAAGGGAAGCTACGCTTTTACAACGACACGGGCACCGTCGAAATTAAAGGCACGATATCAGGAGACCCCGACGTACGCGATAACAGCACCCGCCTGACGATATCAGCGGCGGAAATCAAGCTGGAAGCAGGCTGGCAGCGGGAGGCGGGCCAGGTACTCGCGGTCGTGCCGCGGTATCCCGTCTATAATTACGGCGATTTTCTAGATATTACAGGAAAGCTGGAGACACCGGCCCAAGCGGGTGATTTCGACTACCGGGGCTACCTGGCGCACCAGGGCATCTATACCACCATGTACTATCCCGGCATAGAGGTGCTGGAAAGAGGGCGGGGATTCAGGCCTCTGGCAGGGATATATTCTTTAAGAAATAACCTGTCAAAAGTCCTGGCCGAAGTCCTGCCCGAGCCGCAGGCGGCGCTGGCCCAGGGCATCATCCTGGGGATAAGGACCAATATCCCCGCCGATTTACAGAAAAATTTCTCGGTAAGCGGCACGACGCACCTCCTGGCGATTTCCGGGATGAACATAGGCATCATGGCGGGAGTGCTGCTCGCCATCGGTCTCTGGCTTTTCGGGCGGCGGCGCTACCTCTACGTCTGGCTGACCCTCGGGGCGGTCTGGCTCTACGCAGTAATCACGGGCATGAACCCGCCGGTGCTGCGGGGCGCCATCATGGCCAGCGTTTTCCTCGCGGCCGAGGCGCTGGGAAGACAGCGGAGCGGGGCCGTGGCGCTGGTCTTCGCCGCGGCGGTAATGGCGGGCATCCACCCTTACGTGCTGGGCGACGTTTCATTTCAGCTAAGTTTCCTGGCGATGGCCGGGCTGATATTTATCTTCCCGGTGATACAGGGCGCGGGCAAACGATGGGTGGCCTCGAAGATGGGAGAGAAGGGGACGCTGGTCTCGATAACTAATCTCATTATCGATACCTGGAGCGTCACCCTGGCGGCGATTATCGCCATCTGGCCGGTGCTGGCCTACTACTTCGGCTATGTATCCCTGGTAGGCCCGCTGGCCACCTTCCTCCTCACACCGGCGCTGCCGCTCATTACCGTGGCAGGGTCGCTGGCCGGAATTACCGGACTCGGATGGATGGCGGGGGCGCAGCTCTTCGGGTGGCTGGCCTGGCTTTTCCTGTCTTACATGATACTGGTGGTCAACGCTCTGGCAGCGCCGTCGCTGGCATCGGTGACGGTCGGCCAGATTCACCCGGCGCTGGTGGCGGCTTACTATTTATTATTGATAGCGCTTATCTGGCTCCACGGGCGCTGGAAACGAGCGAGAAATCCGGCCGCAGGGGCAGCGGGGCAAATGACGGCGGGGCTCGATTTCTCTTTCGGACTGGCGCGGAACAAGAAGATGTTTATCGTGCCGCTGGCGCTGGCGGCGGTGGTCGTCACTTACACGGCCTCGGCCATGCCCGACGATAACCTGCACGTAAGTTTCCTGGATGTGGGGGAGGGTGACGCCGCGCTCGTACAACTGGGGAGCCACCAGGTGCTGGTCGACGGCGGGCCGAGTCCCCGGGCAATAACCCTGGCCTTGAGCCGGGAGATGCCGTTCTGGGACAGGACGATAGACCTACTGGTGATGACACATCCGCACCAGGACCACCTCGCCGGGCTGCTGGAGGTCATGAGGCGGTATAAAGTCGGGGAGGTGCTTTACCCGGCAATCGAATACGAATCGCCGCTATATGACGAATGGGCGAGACTCATCAGGGAAAAAGGGACAAAGGTCACCTTCGCGCGCGCCGGGGAGAGGATTGACATCGGCGGCGATGTTTCAATAAAGGTGCTGAATCCGCCGGAAACTTTATTATCGGGAACGGAATCGGACGCGGACAACAACAGCGTGGTGCTGAACCTGACCGACGGCGCGGCGAGCTTCGTGCTGACGGGCGATATCATGAGCGAGGCGGAACGGGAGCTGGTAAGGGAGCGGGCGGGGATTAGCGGCGCGGTCATCAAGGTGGCGCACCATGGCTCGGAAACGTCTTCCACGCCCGAATTTTTAGCGGCGGCCAGCCCGCGGGTGGCGGTGATATCGTGCGGGACGGCGAATAAGTTCGGGCACCCGAAACAGGAAGTCTTAAGCCGGCTGGAAGATAAGCTGGGCGCGGGAAATATCTACCGGACAGATAAGAACGGCACGATAGATTTTACGACCGACGGGAAAGGGTTGTGGGTGAAGACGGAGAGGTGAAGAGTTAAAGGATGTACCTATTAGTTCCAACGTCTTTAAGGCTCATGCTGTGTTAGGTAATGTAATATCAGAAACCTCTTCACCCCGAATAAAAAACACTCGACTTATGTTTGAGTAGCTAGTAGGCTCAATTTTCCTAAATGCCTCTTCGATTTCAGGAGGGTCTATTGGCCTGTGTCCTTCTTCAATTAACACTAAAAAGTTCATATTCGCATTTGGTTTACTTAATTGGGTATTAGCCTTTTTCACTAATTGTTGAAATTGATTTAACTCGGCTGAGTCAAAATTAATGGATTCTGCTCCTGTGATTCCCGAACTTTTATATATTTCACTACCTAGATTGTTAATTTTGTAGAGGGTTAATGACTCTAAATCAGTAAATTTAAATGGCAATTGTTTTTGAACATAATGCGTTAAATCTCTTTCCTCTTCATCTTTGAGTTCCTGTGATGCTTTGGAAATTAAGTTGATTAAAACCTCTTTTAATTTTTGCCTATTGACTGCATTTAATGGCGAGTAACCTCGCCGGTTAATGTCAATTGAAAAAGTGTATGTACCGCGTAATATCCTTTGAGTATTTAAGTCGCGTTGAACCTCTTCGAGAATTTGCCACACAATATTTGACTTTTCCTCTATCTTAGAGTTGGTTATTCTTTTGACCTCTACCGCAACTAAATCTTTATTTTTATTATCTTGGCATACCCAATCCCAATTCACTTGCCCTTTTAGTTCTGGATATACTTCGGTAGATTTGCCTATAATAGTTAATTGACTCTCATATATTTTATTGAAATAATCTAAGACATGCTGAACATGTTCCCGTTCCCATTTTTCTTTTCGTTCTAATCTTGCTTTATCCATTTCTTCGTAACCTTCATGCTTTCTGTAGTAGCAGACAGATATTCCGGGAAAAGGTCTTTAACGGGAACCGGTAGCTGCTTTCCGGGGAGGATTTCAGGATATCAAAGCCGGCCTGCCGCGCGGTCTTTTCGAGCTCACCGTAGGAATACAGGTAGTAATAACGGTAGAGAATTTTATCCTGTGAGCGCCAGGGCACCCGCGTGTTTTTGGGCTTAAGCCAGAAGCGCGGCTGCCATTTGTTCCAGACGGTCAAAAAGGCCTCGCCGCCGGGCTTGAGCACGCGGTAAAGTTCCTTAAGCGCCTTCAATCTCCCCTCACTTTCTTCAATGTGGTGGTAGACGGCCACGGCGATAGCGAAGTCGAAAGAGGCGTCGGGATAAGGGAGAGAACGGGCATCGGCCTCCACCAGGCTGACGGAGAGCGAGTATTTTTCAGCGTAGCGGCGGGCATTTTCCAGCATAGCGGGGGAGAAGTCGATGCCGTGGAGCTCGAAGGATGATTTGAAGGGGAGGAAATCGGCGCCGTGGGCGCAGCCGATATTGAGCAGGCGACCGCGCCGCCAGCGTTTGGCAAGGGCTTCCAGCTCGGGTTGGAAGATAGTGCGGTGGCGGAAATTATACCAGCCGGGGGCGATTTGGTTGAAGGTTTCTTTAGCGTCCTGGGTCATGTTGCTTTATTATACCTCACAGGCGCGGGAACCCATAAATACAGTCCACTGCGCAGATAGAGATTGCCACGTCGTCCCGATAAACCGGGACTCCTCGCAATGACAGGTTACCTCACCCCCTGACCCCCTCTCCAAACGGGTCATTAGAGAAAGTGTACTTTATTTGTTTGGAGAGGAGGAATTTTGGATTTTACCCCTCACCCTGACCCTCTCCCACAAGGGGAGAGGGAAAAGAAGCCGAGTTTGAAACCCGACTCTATATAATTTATGATTTAAGCAGATGAAGAAATTAACGAGGACAATCTCCGGGGTGACGCCGCTGGCGGTGATGGCGAAACCGGCAGGCTGCCCGGGGAAATGCGTTTATTGTCCGACCTACGCTAACGCGCCGCAGAGCTATACACCGGAATCGCCGGCGGTATTCCGCGCCAGGGCGTGCGATTACGACGCCAGGCGGCAGGTGGAACGGCGGCTGCGCACCTTCAGCGAGATGGGACACCCCACGGATAAAATCGAGCTGATTGTCATGGGCGGCACTTTCCTGGCACAGCCGGTAGAATACCAGTACCAGTTCGTCAAAGAATGCTACGACGGCCTGAACGGCGCGACATCGGGAACGCTTGAAGAAGCAAAAAAAATCAATGAGACGGCGGCCAACCGGTGCACGGGGCTGTGCATCGAGACGAGGCCGGACTGGTGTGGGGAGGCGGAGGTAAAGCGCATGCTGGAGTTTGGCGCGACAAGGGTGGAGCTCGGGGTGCAGACGCTGGACGACGACATCTACCGGCTGGTGAGGCGGGGCCACGGCGTCAGGGAGGTGGTCGAGGCTACGGCACGGCTGCGAGAACACGGGTTCAAGGTGTATTACCACTGGATGCCCGGGCTGCCCGGCGCGACGCCGGAAAAAGACCTGGAAATGTCCCGGCAGCTTTTCAGCGACGACAGGTTCAGGCCGGACGGGCTAAAGCTTTACCCGACAATGGTGGTGGAAGGGTCAGAGCTATATAAGTGGTACCAGGAAGGGCGCTACCAGCCATACGACAACGAGACGATGGTGAACTTAATTATCGATATCAAGTCCGTTGTGCCCAAGTACGTGAGGATAGCGCGGGTGCTGCGGGATATCCCCTCGAAGTTTATCATGGCCGGGCTGAAGGACTCGCTGCGGGACATGGTCAGGGAGAAAATGCGGCGGGAAGGCATCGAGTGCCGGTGCATACGCTGCCGTGAATACGGGCACCGGACACGAAGCGGATATAAAATAGGCGAACCAAAGCTAACGCGGCTGGACTATAAGGCCGCCGACGGTAAAGAAATTTGCCTGTCTTACGAGGACGAGAAAGAGACCCTTTTCGGGCTACTGCGCCTGCGGATACAGGCCTACCCTATCCCGGGGCCGGAGTCCATAGCGCCCGGTAACCAGGCCGTCATCAGGGAGCTGCATGTGTTCGGTCCGGAGGTGCCCTTAAGCGGGCAGAATAAAGAAGCCGCCCAGCACCGGGGGTTCGGCAGGGGCCTGCTCCGCGAGGCGGAGCGCATCGCGCGGGAAGAGTTCCAGTGCGGCGGGATAGCCGTCTTGAGCGGCACCGGCGCTAAAGAATATTACCGTGCCGAGTCCGGATACCGCTCACAAGGCGACTACATGGTGAAGAGCTTTTAACCTCACCCCCTGGCCCCCTCTCCAAACGGAGTACGGAATTAAGCCTTGAATATCCTGTTTGGAGAGGGGGAAGTATTTTTAAGAGGGGCTGGCGCCCCTCTTCGCGAGCTACTCCCCGGGAAAACCAAGGGATAGTTTGGAAATGGCGCTTCGCCCCCTCTTTTTAGCGGTGGTCTACCGGTTTCAGGCTGGTCTCCGGCGGGCGGGTCTGGTTAGCGCTGGCGGTCACGGGCTTCGGGCTTGGTTTGTTCTCCGAGCGGTCTGAAGCTACGGCGGATGCGTGGTTAGATAAGGAAGGCTGGAGCTTGACCGGCATCTTACTGATAGTCGCGTTGACCGAGGCCACATTTTTATCGTCGAGCTTATCGACCACCCTGGCGTACCTGTCAACCGAATTTTCAATGGCGCTAGCGATGGCTGGCCGGGCGTTTTCAGGCACTTTTTCATAAACGCCGGAGAGAACATCGAGGCGGTTGACGGTCGAATGCGCGAGGCGTTCCTGGAGGGCGGTCACATTGGCGCCGGTCGCAGCGGCGATATCGGCCATCTCATCTTCGAGGTCAGAAATTCTTTCGGCGTAGTCCAGCTCGGCGGTCACCTTAGCGGCGGTGACGTTAGCGGTGCATTTAGCCCGTACTTTTTCCAGCTGCTGTTGCGTGATATTATCGCAGATATCGAAGGCCCTTTCAGGTTTGTCCTTGCCCAGAGCGCGCAGGACGCTGGCCTGGCCGTCCATGGTCACGTTGGCGGCATGGTCGATGTGTTTCCGGTCTTTATCAGGCACTTCATCCTTGATTTTTTCCAGCACTTCCATCTGCCTGATGAGAGCGAGGGCGGCACTCTCCGAGATATTATCGGAGGCCACCTGCTGCTTGATATCGGCTAGCTTGGCCTGGAGCAAGGCGATATATTTTTCAAAATCGGCGAGGGCCTGCTCCAGAGCGGCGGTCTTGTTTTCCGAGGCCATTTTTTGCGCTTCAGACAGGCGCTCCTGCGCGTACCGCAGGGATTTTCTGGCTTTGGCCTCGGACCCGAAGGTGAAGGCCAGGCTCAAGCTTTTACCGATTTTATCGAAGAAATAGAGCGGGCTATCCGGGGTGATGCCGGGGGAGGGGAGTCCATCGTCCCGGGCATAAGCGGCGCCGGCAAAGAGCAAAGAGCCGAGGACGACGCCGACCAAGAAAAGACTGAATAACCGGTGTTTCATCGTGAGCCTCCTGTTGGTGTTACTCTGTAATGTATAACGCAACAGGGATGAGGATGGTTAGGGGGCCGACGGGAAAAAGGTAATAGGGAAATAGTAATAAGGAATATGGTGCCCAGGGTTAGAAGATACCTCACCCCTGCCCCTCTCCAGCCTGAAGAAATATTAAACCAGAGTCCTATCGGCTGGAGAGGGGAATAAAAAAAGAGAGGAGGCCGGCGCCCCCCGGCTGCGCACACAGGCCTGCACGGGAATGACGTTATCAGGGGATGGGATTCTCACGTCGTCCCGATGAATCGGGACTCCTCAGAATGACAGGGAGAAAAGGGGGCCGGATTTCCGCTGGCGCGGGAATGATGTTATAAGGGGATGGGATTCTCACGTCGTCCCGATGAATCGGGACTCCTCAGAATGACAGGGAGAAAAGGGGCCCGAATTCCCGCTGGCGCGGGAATGACGTTATCAGGGTATGGGATTCTCACGTCATCCCGATGAATCGGGACTCCTCATTTCCGCTTACGCGCCCCTACGGGCAGGGTGGAACATGGAGGAAGGCGTTATTAATAGCGGCCGAGTTCGCGGAGGCGGTCGTCGCTGATGCCGAAGTGATGGGCGATTTCATGCAGGACAACGCGCCGCACTTCGGCGATAATCCCGGAATCGCTTTTGCACACCGACTCGACGGGGCCCTGGAAGATAGTGATGACATCCGGCACCACGAAGCCGTAACCATGAGTGCGTTCGGGGAGGGGAACGCCTTCGTAAAGACCGAGCAGGGTCTCGCCGCGCTTGCGCTCCGCTTTCGAGAGCTGTTTAAGCGTCGGCCGGTCGGCCACGACGATGTCGATGTTGTCCAGCCTTTCACGGAACTCTTCGGGCAGGCCTTCGACAGCGCGGGCCACCAGCATTTCAAAGCGTTCAGTTTCCATCCGGTGCTTCATCCAGTCTGGAGAGTTCGAATTTCATGCCGTCGCGGGCGGAGATGACCCTCATCCCCGTTTTTTGGGAAAGGTCGGCGGCGATAAGCCAGGGTCGCGCCTGCCAGACATGCATGCCGAAATGAGTTAAAATAGCTACTCTGGGCTTAATCTCAATGATAAGGCGCTCGACATCAGGTATAGAAAGGTGTTCAATGGGGGGCCTGGGCTCGGTGAGGACCATGTTGATAATTAAAAGCTCGCTGCCGGCGTAACTGCGGTGGAGAGAATCGAAGTAACTGGTATCGGTAAGGTAACCTAAAGCGTGGCCGGAAGCGTGGAAAACCAGGCCGTAAGTCTCGACCGGGTGGACATGGCGCTCCGAGGTGGTGAACGTGATATTATTTATTTGATAAGAAGTTTTAGCTTCTAAAACGGTGATACCATCGACAAAAGGCTTCAGGTAAGAAAACATGACGGGCTCTTTCTCGCGGAGAGCGTCCGCCGGGGCGAAGAGGGTGCCGTGCCGCTTAAAGCCGCCGCCGGTCATGGCTTCGACCATGACGTTAACATCACCGGAATGGTCGAGGTGGCGGTGGGAAACGATGATAGCGCTTAGCTTTTCCGCGTTGAGCTTTCTCTTGTTGGTCTGAACGATACAGCCGGGGCCGGGGTCGAGGAGGACTTGAGTTCCGTTCAAGCTCAACCAGATGCCGCCCGAAGCTGCCAGCTGCCGGCTCACCATAAAGCGGGCGCCAGCCGTGCCGAGGAAGGTTAGAGAATCGGTCCCGGCGGGATGACTGTGAGTGTTCATGCTTATATTTCTATGATAGGAGATAGGCCGGCATTTTACAAACGCGCCGAGGTGTTGACATTTATATTTTATTAGTATAATACTTTAGGTACTAAGGTCTATATCTTTAGATACAAGTTTGCGGAAGCTGAATCTGATATAATTTAGGAGGAGACACTATGGAAAAGCAGGTGAAAACCCACCGCGGCGGGCACCTTGAAGCCCTGCTCAACGGCTGCCCGGATGCCATTCTCGCAATCAATGCCGAAGGAATCATCCAGTTCGCCAACAACGAGGCCTGTCAACTCACCGAGCGCAGCATGAACGAACTCATCGGTGGGAGCATCGTAGAAGTCTACGAAAACATCGAAGCAGCGCGCCAGGCGAACCGGAAGATTTACGATGCGGGCGGGACAATCCATGACATGGAGACCAAGACGAGGACGAAGAGCGGAAAAATAGTGCCAGTACGCGTTTCGGCATCGCATCTCTATGACAGCAACGGGAAGTACATCGGCGGGGTGGGCTACTTCGCCAAATACCGTCCCTGGGTGGGGGCTGAAGCCGATATCAAGGACCGCGTCGAACAGCTGGAAGTCAAACTCGAAAAGTGGAAGGCGCTGGCCGCCCCGGTCTTTGAACTTTACCCCGGACTATCGGTAATGGTGGTGATAGGCAACCTGATTGTCGAACGCTTCGAGGATATCGTTAACAATTTACTGGCTCACGTGGAGAAGGTGAAAACGCGCGTCGTCCTTATCGACCTTTCCGGCGCCATCATTGATGGCACCGAGGTCGCCAAACAGCTCGCCAGGATGATACGCACCGTCCGTTTACTGGGGGCAGACTGCATCATCGCGGATATGCATTCCACGCTGGCCCGGGCAATGGAGCCTCTCATGGTGGAACTGGGGTCGCTCAAGTCCTACAGCAGAATGGAAATCGCGCTTGAAGAAGCTTTAAAAACAATCGGTTACGAAATTTGCCAGAAGGCCTAGAATCCAGGAGGGAGAATATTGGACAAACTGTTTCCCAGCATCGATGAAGCAATAGCGGACATCAAAGATGGCGCGATGATTGCCATCCCCGGCTTTTTTGCCTGCGGTGTCCCGAGGGCTTTGCTTCAGGCTATCATTAACAAGGGGACCAAGGATTTAACACTGACCTGCGGCTGCGGTCCACTGCTCGGCGCGGCCGAAGAGCTCCGGTCCCTGGTGAGAAACGGGCAGATAAAAAAAGTCATCGATTCTTACGGTCTGTTCCGCTCGGCGAGCAAGGGGATGCAGGACTCTTTCGAGCAGGCGGTGCGGGCGGGTGAAATAGAGCTGGAAGTTTTTCCGATGGGGACGATGGCGGAGAAATACCGGGCCGGCGGGGCGGGCATAGGTGCCTTTTATACTCCCACCGGCGTCGGTTCGGTGATAGAGGAAGGTTCAGTCACAAATATCGAAGCCAATCGGGCGCCGAAAGAGACGAGATTAATTGACGGGCAGAAATACGTCCTGGAGTACGCTTTGAGGCCGGATTACGCGTTTATCCACGCTTTTGCCGGAGATAAGGAGGGCAACCTCCAGTACGCTAAAACGGCCAGAAATTTTAACCATGTAATGGCCACGGCTTCCAGGGTCACCATCGCCGAGGTGGAAAACCTGATGGAAGTCGGGGAGATGGACGGCAACAATGTGCACACTCCCGGGATATACGTACACCGGATGATAAAGGTGCCGCGGCCCAAGTTCGCGATAACGATAGACTAACAGGAAGGATGATGAAAGTGCCTCAAAAGGTGCATCTTAAGGGATTATCGAGGGAATTGATTGCGCTGCGGGTGGCGCAGGAACTCGACGATGGCGACTACGTTAATCTCGGCATCGGCATACCCACCCTTATCTCGGACTGGATAGAAGGGCGGGACATTGTTTTACAATCGGAAATCGGCATGCTCAAGACCGGGCCGCTGGCAACAGGCGAAGAAGACATCGACCAGGACCTGATAAACGCGAGCTGCCAGCCAGTAACAGCACTGCCCGGCTCCGCCTATTTCGATATTGTAGAATCGTTCGGAATGATACGCGGCGGGCATATCGACGTGGCGGTGATGGGCGCGCTCCAGATTAACGCGCGCGGCGACTACGCGGGCTGGTCCAACCCGGCGAGAGGACTCTTCGTGGGGAATATCGGGGGTTCGATGGACCTGTGCGCCGGGGCGAAGAAGCTTTTCATCGCCATGGAGCATGTCACCAAGGACGGGGAATATAAGGTAGTGAAAGAGCTGTCCTACCCGGCGACGGCGGTAGGGAAAGTGAACATGCTGTTCACTGACCTCGCGGTGATAGAGATTACGCCGAAGGGCATGGTGCTAAAAGAGGTGATGGCGGGGCTAACGCCGGAGGACATCCAGAGCGTGACGGAGCCGAAGCTGATAATCAGCCCGGATTTAAAGGAGATGGAGCTTTAAAAAGCTTTTCAGGATTATTTAGAATTACAAAGGGAAGCCTGAAAAGCTTCCCTTTTTCTTTTTATTTGGATATGATAGGGTTATGAAAAACACGATGGAAGAAGTCTTAATTGCGCCGTGCGGGATGAACTGCGCGGTATGCGCGGGTTACCTGGCTTTAAAGAACGATGTTAAAAGCAAGGGGCTGGGGAGGGTGTATGTTGCTTACTGCGCCGGGTGCCGTCCGAGGGGGAAGAACTGCGCTTTTCTGAAAAAGAGGTGCGACCGGCTGATGAATGGAACGGTGAAATACTGCTATGAATGCACCGATTATCCGTGCCGCAGGCTGAAGCATATCGATAAGCGGTACCGGACGCTTTTCCACATGAGCATGATAGAGAACCTGGAGACTATCAAGAGCGACGGAGTGCAGAAGCTATTGGAAAGGGAAACCGAAAAATGGAAGTGCCCGGAATGCGGCGGGGTGATATCCTGCCACAACGGCATCTGCTTTAGCTGCGGGCTGGAGAGGCTGAAAGCTAAGAAGAAAAAGTACCGGTGGGAGGATGAATAATGAAAGACTTTCCGGAGTTTATGAAAAACCAGGCTAATAAAATATCTGCAGGGTCACAGTACACCAAAGGAATCGAAGGGTATGTTTATGACGGGGCTGACGGGAGTCAGATGACTCACTGGACGTACCTCGAAGCCGGGCAGTCCGCCGCGCACACGCATGAATATGACGAGTACATGATGGTGGTACAGGGGCAATATACGCTGATTATCAGCGGAAAACGTATTCCGCTGAAGGCAGGCCAGGAGTATTTAATAAAAAAAGGCGTTTTTCATGGGGGAGGAGCCACGGCAGGGACAAGAGTCATTGAGGCTTTCGGGGGGAAAAGGGCGAAGAGGGTGGGTGAGGTTTAACACGACCGTATGAACCGAAGCATAAATTCTGCTATAATTTCTACACATGGGTTAATTTATCGGAGGGAAAAGTGGCTAACAAGATAAAGGTGGGTGTTATCGGAGCGACGGGGATGATAGGGCAGGTCTACCTGAAACTGCTACATAATCATCCGTGGTTCGACGTGGTGTACCTGGCGGCATCGCCGAACTCGGCGGGAAAGAAATACGCCGATGCAGTGGCGGGACGCTGGCACATGAAGGATGACATTCCGGCGGGTTTCAGGGACATTATCGTCGAGGATGCGAGCAAGGTAGATAGAGCGGCGGGCAGATGCCGGCTGATATTTTCGGCAGTGGAGATGGACAAGAAAGCTATCCTGGCTATCGAGGAAGAATACGCTGCGAAGGGCCTGGCTGTCGTTTCCAACAACTCGGCGCACCGCAGCACCGGGGATGTGCCGGTCATGGTGCCGGAAATTAACGACAGCCATCTGGAAATTATCAGCGCGCAGCGGAAACAGCGCGGCTGGAAACAGGGACTGCTCGTCGTCAAGCCGAACTGCAGCATCCAGAGCTACATGATACCCATCTACGCCCTGATAAAAGCGGGCTATCCCATCGATAAGATGATTCTGTCTACCTTACAGGCCGTATCCGGCGCCGGATATCCGGGCCCGGCCTCAATCGATTTAATCGATAACGTTTTACCTTCTCTCGCGGGAGAGGAGGATAAATCGGAGGTAGAGCCGCTGAAGATACTGGGAAGGGTGCAGGGGGGCAAAATAGTCCCTGACGATAGCATTAAGATTTCAGCGCACTGCAACCGTGTGGCTGTTTCCGACGGGCATATCGCCTGCTGCAGTATCAAGTTCGCAGGGAAAAAACCGGGGATGGACGAGGTTATCAGCATCTGGCGGAATTTCACCGCGCTGCCGCAGGAACTGAAGCTGCCTTCGGCCCCCGTGCCGCCGATAATATATCGTGATGAGCCGGACCGGCCGCAGCCGGCTAAAGACCGGGACGCCGGCAACAGTATGGCGATAACGGTGGGGAGACTTCGACCGTGCAATGTCTTCGATTACCGCTTCGTGGGGCTGCACCATAATACCGTGCGCGGCGCGGCGGGCGGCGCGATACTAACCGCGGAGCTGCTGGTGGCGAGGGGGTTTTTGAAGTAAGTTAACGAATAATACTTTTTGAAAGCGAAGGGGGCTTCCGTGGTTAGAGCCCCCTTCTTATTTGTTAGTATATTTAGTTTGCCGGGTTGAGTAAAATCAGGACTAGCTTATCGCAGCTTTTAGTAATGTTTGTCGTATAGTAAAAGTTGAAGCTTATAGTTTTTAAGCTTCAGGAATATCCCTTGTTATGTGTGGCATGTTTTTTACCCGACGTCCTTCATGTCTGAACCGCACTTCGGGCATTGGGGGAAGTTCTTCCACCGTGGCGATTCCCGAACAGGCCGACAACCGTTGCAGACAACGGCATTACATTTTTCACATATATACCCGGGCGTTTGTAAAAAAAGTCCAATTTGTTCTACCTGCTGCGCTATTCCCTTATATGCCAAACCAAATAAAGGACTTTCATCGGATTTTGGCTCTGATAGTTTTTTCCCGCACAGCGCACATTTTCTGCCAGGTGACTTACTAAATAACCCCATCTATACCCCTCCTGAAAATATATTCTTAAAATGCATGGAACATATCAGTCCACAACAATTTAGTATTTGACAAGAATTTATTAATTTTACATCTATCGGCTTCGGATAAAATGGAATCTGGTTCCCGAGGAAGGACTCGAACCTTCGACCAAGCGGTTAATCCCGATTCATCGGGACTCTACCGAGTGGATAATATAGGTTTCTAATAACCCGAAGGGCAGAGTTCCACGGGCTTTGCCCGTGGGTGAATGAACAGGCGGCGATATGAGGTGTAGAATAGATGCGTGGAGACGAGGTTATCTGGGCACGGCGTTTATTGCAC
>JBEKDL010000030.1:0-20743 GCA_050014355.1 Dehalococcoidales bacterium
CGCCGATGAGGCGATAAGGAGGCTGGGACAATGAACTGGCCACCCATGTTGATGCACATTAAATTCCAGAACGAGGAAAGGGATTTCGGGCTATGGCTGCCGCTTTTCCTCCTCCTGCCGCTGGCGCTGGTCGTGCTGATTATTCTTTCGCCGCTGATACTTGTCGCCGTCATCGTGCTCTGGCCGAGCGGTTGGGGCATGTGGGCGCTGAAGGTCCTGAAAGCGGCCTTCGATTCTTTCTGCGCCATACGAGGCCTGGAAGTCGATGTCCAGGATAACACTAAACACGTCTACGTTTCTGTAGTATAGAGGGGAAATGGAGGTTACGGAAATGACTGAAAGTCAGAAGAAAATACTGGAAATGCTCGCCCAGAACAAGATAAATATTGGGGATGCACAGCGGCTCCTCAACGCCATCAGCGATGAAGAGGGCGGGAAAAATAATGCCGGCCACGAAAATACCGGCCACGAAACCGGCAAAGAATGGAAACAAAGCGTGAAAACGAGCCCGAAATATCTGCGCGTTACCGTTACGCCGGGCGAGAATGCCGACGACCATGGCGACATGTTCCGGGATGGCAAGGTCGGTCGCGTTAACGTCCGCGTGCCGATGTCCCTGATACGCGCGGGCATCAAGCTGACCGCCCTGATACCGCCGGAAGCACTGGACAAAGCTAACAGCGCCTTGAAAGAAAAGGGCATCAACTTCGATGTACGCAATATCAAGCCCGAGGATTTAGAAGAGCTTATCCAGGCCTTGGGCGATATGCAAATCGACATAGAAGGCGGCCATGGTGAAAAAGTAAAGGTATTTGTGGAATAATAGGTGTGTGTAGTAAGGAGGGTAAAATGGGATACTTCAGGATTCTATCAGCAATTCTGGGGAATCGTCTCAAAGTGGTTTAACATCACTACCATCAGCTATGTTAACTCGATGTTCGTGACGCTTGGACTGTGGCTCGCCATCGCGCCGCTGGCCGCGGGAGGCCGCTGGCGCCACCATAAATAAAAAGGACATTCAAGCCGGAAAATGCAGGGCAGCCTTGGAATCCCGGAACCGGGGCAGCCCTCTACTTTAAAAGACCGCGTCTTTGCAGGTCAGCGGCAACATCCCCGAGCCCAAGTACTTCTAGCTTTTCTTTTATTGGCAGGCCGCTGGCGGTATCCCAGCCGCGTAATGCGTAATACTCATCCTTGAGTTTTTCGAAAGCTTCCCGGTCGACGGTCTTGCCTTCCCGGGAAATCACTTCGCCATCGCGACCCGGCAACAGGCAATCGCGGGAGACAAAAAGCTCGCCCTTCCGCAGGGGCACCTCGAAAAGGTAGTCCAGCAGAGTGTCGTCCTGCCGTCCCGCCCGTCCCTGACGCAGTTGGATTACCCGCTGCAGGTTGAAGATTCTTTCGCCCGCCCGATTCAACGTGGTCTCGTCCATTTGTTTCCCCGTAATCGCCGTGTATATCTGGCTTTCCAGTGTCGGGTCGCCTACGTGGCCATTTTCAAAATTTCCCCATATTTTCGGCCATTTGAAATCGCACAGGACGAGGCTTTCTTTGGCGCAGGTGCGGTCCTGGATTTTTTTTGCGGCCAGCGCTTTACCGGCATACGTGGAAAAATCGGCGGCCAGTTCGCCGCCCCAGAACCTGACCGCTGCCTCGCGGAAATCAGCCGTGGAAAAATAGGCCCCCTCGGCGCCGCGCTGCCAGCTGGTCCACAATCTGACCGGCCAGCTCTGCTCGTGTAACTGCTGTATCGGCCGCCTCGGTTCGGTGGCGTAAAGGAGCCCCGAAGTGATGAATAACCGCGGGTCATAGTCCTTGGTCTCGCTGCCGCTGGTAGCTACGAATTCGTGCAGCATTTTTTGAGCTTCCCCGCCGATGGCTGCGGCCGTGGCAATAGTGCCGCGGGCCAGCGTAGCGCCGAAGCCCTCGCGGAAGGCTATACTCCGGGACAAAGCCTGGATGAATTCGGCGCTTCCGAATTTGGCCAGCGGCAGGCCTGTCTCTTTTTCTTGGAGTAAGCCCTGGCGGTAGCACGCGCCCAGCAGGTCGATGAGGCCCTGCATGACTGCCGTATCGAGCCCGTAAGCATCGCACAGCCGGGTGGCCAGCAGCTGTACTGCGCGCTCCCGGCTCATGTTCGGCTGGGCGTAAACAATGGTCGCCTGGCACAGCGATTTATAGCTGCGGCCGTCTTCGCCGTGATATGATTGCCTCTCGCATCCCAGGCCGCATCCGTAGCAGGCCTGCGGTTTCGTGAAACCGGGCATTACCCATGGCGAAGCCGCCCCTTTATCGTCTCTCATCCTGCGGACGCGGTCGGCAAGCTGGCTCAAAGTGGCAGGGTCGGCGGCTAACGGCCTTTTATCGCCGGCTACGACAATGGCTTTCAGGTTTTTCGACCCCATGGTGCCGCCAATGCCGCCGGAGCCGGAGGCACCCTGCTCCGCCAGAATAGTGGCAAAGACTACCGCGTTTTCAGCGGCGGGGCCGATAGTCAACACACTGACGCCTTTGCCGAGTTCTGCTTTCAGGAGGTCGATGGTTTCATAAGTGGTCTTGCCCCACAAATGCGAAGCGTCCTTGATTTCTACCTTGCCGTCATGGATAACAAGGTATGATGGCCTTTCCGATTTGCCCTGCACAACGATGCCGTCATATCCGGCGTACTTGAGGCGGACTCCCCAGCTGCCGCCTAAATTGCTGTAAGAAAAAGATTCCGGCTCCCTTAGTGCTGACTTACCGCAGGTCACCCACCGGCAGCCGGCAAATCCGGGAAAACCCGCCACCGGGCCGCTGGCGCATATCAGGGCGTTATCCGGGTCGGAGGCTTTTATATGGGGAGGTACCATTTCCCAGTAAAGCCGGGCGGCGATGCCCCTCCCCCCGATATATTTATCCGAATAATCAGCCGTGGGCAGCTTGTCTGTCTTCCCAGCGGACAGGTCTATTTTGAGGATTTCTCCCCCGTAACCGAAATCAGGCATAATCAGGCGTGTCCCATTTCTTAAAATTACACCATTACGCTGCCGCCGTTGACGACGATGTACTGCCCGGTAATAAAGTCGGAGTCCGCCGAAGCCAGAAAAACTGCCGTGCCGGGCAGGTCGGCGGGTTCCTCGCGGCGCTTTAAACATTGCGCGTCTATCGTGGCTTTAAACGTGTCCGCGCTGGTGCTCTGGCCAAGGCTTGCCTCCGTGGCCGTGTATCCCGGGCCGATGCTGTTGACATTGATGCCGGCAGGCCCCAGCGCCCTCGCCAGGCATTGCGTCAACGTGTAAACGGCGGACTTGCTGCAGGCGTACGGCAAAAAATGATAGCTCCCGGTCACTTTGAAGACGTCCGAGGCGATATTAATAATCTTGCCTTTCCCCGCCTTGACCATGAGCGGCGCGATAGCCTTGCAGCATAGCCACGTCCCCCGCACATTCACCTCGAACATCCGGTCCCACTCCTCTGCCGTCCAGGCGTCCCAGGCTTTCGTCTCGACGCCAAAGTAGATAGCAGCGTTGTTGAGCAGGATGTCAACCCGGCCATATAGCTTGAGCACCTGCTCGGCCATTTTACGCGTGTCTTTTTCGCTGGAAATATCGGTCAGCATGGCCGCCGCCTCGCCGCCTTTAGCCTTAATTTCTTTTACGGTGGCTTCAGCACGCTCCAGGCTGATATCTGGCAGCAGCAGTTTAGCCCCTTCCGCGGCGAACCGCAGAGCGAAGGCTTTACCTAGGCCGCGGCCAGCCCCGGTGATGACGGCAACTTTATCCTGTAATATCGGTGACATCTGTGCCTCCTGGGGAATTTATGTATAAGCCCTGTAATCGTGATTTTACATCCCTGACGGACTAACGTCAATTTATCGTTTGACATTAGTTAATCCCCGTTGTAATCTCTTGTTGAGGGGAACAGTCTGAAAATCAACGTTTTGTCACGGGAGGTAGCACATGCCGCATGGTTACATGGGAAAGATTCTCTGGGTAGACCTTTCCAAGAAGCAGATTAAAGAGGAAGCGCTCGATGAGAAAATTTATCGGGACTACCTTGGAGGGTACGGCCTAGGCGCCCGGATTCTCTTTGACCGGCAGAAACCCGGCGTGGACCCGCTGGGCCCGGATAATATCCTGGGCCTGGTCACGGGCGTGCTCACCGGCACGCCGGCGATGGGCGGCTCGCGCTATATCATGGTCGGCAAATCGCCGCTCACCGGCGGCTGGGGCGATGCCAACTCCGGCGGTAATGTCGGGCCCTATCTAAAATTCGCCGGCTACGATGCAGTTTTCTTCACCGGAAAATCGGCCAAACCCGTTTATCTCTTTATCGATAATGGAAAAGCCGAGCTCAAAGACGCCTCTAAAATCTGGGGCAAAGATACTTTCGAGACGGAAGACATCCTGCGGGCCGAGCTCGGCAAGGATGTCGAAGTCGCCTGCATCGGCCCCTCGGGCGAAAAACTGGCCCTCATCGCCGCGGTGATGAACAATAAAGGGCGGGCGGCCGCCCGCTCCGGCCTGGCTGCGGTCATGGGCTCCAAGAAGCTCAAAGCCATCGCTCTCAAGGGCAGCCTGAAGATACCTCTCCCCGACGAGCAGAAGGCCGAAGAAATGAGGAAAAAACACTTGGCGAACATGGGACCCCGCTCCAAATTCATGAGGGATTTCGGCACGCCGGGCTTGTTTAACGGGGCCTGTGAGTCCGATGATGCTCCCTGCAAGAACTGGGCCGGCGCGGCGGCTATCGACTTTCCGAAATATAAGGACCTCGGCGCAGAGCCGGTGATTGCCAAGCAGGAGAGGAGATACGGCTGCTGGCACTGCCCCATCGCCTGCGGCGGGCACATGAAGGCCAGCACCGGCGAATACCAGTATGAAGCCGGCGCCCATAAGCCCGAGTACGAGACCCTGGCGATGTTCGGCTGCAACCTCCTCAACGACAACCTGGAGTCGGTTATCAAGCTCAACGATATCTGTAACCGCTACGGCCTGGATACTATCTCGGCCGGCGCGTGTATCGCTTTCACCATCGAGTGCTACGAGAATGGCATTATCAACAAGAAAGACACTGACGGCCTGGAGATGAAGTGGGGCAACACGAAAGCCATCGTGGCGATGACGGAAAAGCTGGCCAAACGCGAAGGCTTTGGCAATATCATCGCTGACGGCGTTAAAAAAGCTGCCAAAAAAATCGGCAAAGGCTCGGAGAAGTATGCCATGCACATCGGCGGGGAGGAGGTCCCGGCCCATGATTCCAGGGGGGGACACGGCTTTGCCATCGGCTACGGGGCGGAGCCGGCCCCGGCGCGGCACACCCAGAGCGGCGAAGGGCCGTTTCCGCCAGGCGTCATGCCGGACTTTCCCGAGTTCGACCGCCGTACCTTCAAGGGGCGGGGCATACCCCATAAGCGGGGCTCCTGCGTCTGTGAGGTCTATAACGCCGCCGGGGTCTGTATGATTGTCTTCGGCGATGGCTACAGCCACTTCGACCAGCTTGTAGAGGCGCTGCGGACCATCACCGGCTGGGATATCACACTGGATGAGCTGCTTAAAACCGGCGAGAGGATATATAATATCCGGCTGGCCTTCAGCGCGCGAGAGGGCCTTAAGGTGCCGTACGAATTACCCGCAAGGATGATGGGTTTACCTCCGAAGAAAGTCGGCCCGCGCGCTGGCATCACCCTGAATAGGGATGAGATGTTTAACGAATATCTTGAGGCGATGGGCGTGGACCTGAAGGCGGGCAAGCCGGGCAAACAGAGGCTCCAGGAGCTCGGCCTGGCAGACGTCGCCAAAGTGCTCTGGAAGTAAATTTTATTAAATTCGGACAATGTGCGGGGCCTCCGGCAAACGGGGGCCCTGCTGTTTTGATACAGGCGCACTCATGATGATATAATCTCCAAGGAATCCCATCGGTGTAATTCTGGCTGGAGGCTGAATCATGGTCGAAGAATTCATGGTGGTCAAAGACCTTCATAAAAGCTTTAACGACTTCAAGGCTGTAAACGGTGTTTCTTTCTCCATTTACAAAGGTGAAATCTTCGGCCTTCTCGGTCCCAACGGCGCCGGTAAAACGACCACTATCCGCATACTTTCGACCGTCCTCGCTCCCGACAGCGGAGATATAGTTATTGGCGGGCACGCTCTAAGCCGCGAAGCGGAATCTGTCCGCCATATCATCGGGGTCTGCCCGCAGGAGCTGGCGCTATACGAAGACCTTTCCGCTATGGATAACATGGTCTTTTTCGGGAGGATGGCGGGGTTGAGCGGCGATGACGCCCGTACCCAGGCCCTGGCTAATCTCAAACTCATGGGGCTGGAAGACCGGGCCAAAGGAAAGGTGGCCAAGTATTCCGGGGGCATGAAACGGCGTATCAACCTGGCTATCGCCCTCATGGGCAACCCCCAGCTCCTTTTCCTGGACGAACCCACCGTGGGCATCGACCCGCAGTCACGAAATAATATTTTTGAGAATATCCTGGGTCTCCAGAAAAAAGGGATGACCGTCCTTTACACCACCCATTACATGGAAGAGGCCGACAGGCTGTGCCAGCGCGTCGCCATCATGGACGGGGGGAAGATTATCGCCCTGGACACGCCGCACCAATTAAAGTCGCAGCTCGGAGACCCGGATAAAGTCACCCTTGAGGATGTTTTTCTGAAGTTAACGGGTCGCAGTCTGCGCGATTAGCCGCTTATGAAGAGAGCATTATTCATCACCTGGAATGAAGTACTCCTGTATATCCAGGACAAGGGCGACCTTGCCTTTGGCATCCTCCTGCCTATCGTGACCTTCGCCCTGATGTACGGCGCCTTTGGCGGGCAGACCTTATTCAAAGCTACCGCCAGCGTGGTCGACGAAGATAAAGGCGCCTATTCTACCCTCCTCATAAATCAGCTGGATGAGGTCAAAGGTATCAGCGTGGAGAAACTTACCCTCCAGCAGGCCAACGCCAGACTGGACAGGTCGGACCTGACCCTGGTGCTGGATATCCCTGCCGGTTTTTCGAATGCCCTGGCGTCCGGCGGCAAAGCGGAGCTGGTCTTTTTGCAGCGTGGCAACGGCGGGCAGGACGGGCAGATCCTGGCGAGCATCATCCGGAGTATCGCCCAGGGGTTGAACCAGCAATTCCAGGTGACTGACCAGGTTAAAAATAACCTGAAAAACACCGGCATCTCACAGGACCGTATCAATATCACCGTGCAGCAAACGCTGAAGGCCGAACAACAGCACCCGGCGATAGGCGTCACCGAGGAAGTATTCGGCGGCAGCCCGGACTTCGTTAACCAGTACATTCCCGGCATCGTCACCATGTATGTCCTCTTCTCTCTGGCCTTGAGCGCCAGGGCTATTGTCGAGGAACGCAAGCGGGGCACGCTGGAGCGTCTGCTGACCACCCGACTCAATGCCGGCGAGCTGTTTTTCGGCAAGTTCCTGGCCTGTATCGCCAGGGGCTTTATCCAGACGGTCATTCTCCTGGCTCTGTCTTACGCTGTTTTCCGGCTTTTCACGCCCCTGTCTTTCCTGGTCTCTATTTTTATCGTCCTTGTGTTTGCGGCGGCGGCATCGGCGCTGGGGATGATTATCGCCTCGATAGCGCGCACCGAAGATGCCGCCACCTGGATAGGCGTCGTTTTGACCATGGGGATGACCATGCTGGGAGGCACGTTTTTCTCGGTCGCCAAAGGCTCCGTGCTGGAATTAATCGGCAAGTTTTCTATCAACACCTATGCCAATACCGCCATCCGGGACGTAATCAATCACAGCGGTTCGCTCTCCGGCACCGGGACCGCTTTTATAGTAATGGGCGGTGTTATCATCGTCGGGCTGGTGATCAGCCGGCTCATTTTCAGGGCCGTGCCCGGGAGCAAATAACAAGCATGAAGCAGGTACAACAGGCATGGCTCATCGCCATTAAAGACCTGAAAATCTTTATGGCAGACCGCGGCGCCACGTTCTTTTTCATTATTTTCCCTATCATGTTTATCGTCCTGTTCAACTTCGTCATGAAGGGAATCGGCGGCAGCGACCAGAGGCTGGAGCTGCACCTCCTCACACTGGAGCCGGCCGGCGGCTTGAGCTATCAGATACTCGGCGCGATGGAGACCAAAGACGTGTCCCTGCTTAAAGCCGGCGACTCGCAAATAGTCTGGGATAAGGACTACAATGCGGATCTCCAGGCAGTGAAAAATAAAAAACTGGCCGGTTTCGTGGCTTTCCCTTACGATTTCACGCGGGCAATAATGTCTGGAAACAGCACCAGTCTCCAGGTTATCGCCGATGCGTCTAACGTTAATGTACGGGCGGCTTTAAACGGTCTGGCCGGGTCTTTATCCTCACAAATTGATACGCAGCTGGTCACAATAAAGGCCAGTGTCGCCCTGCTCATTGAAAGCGGCACCATCTCCTCAACGGATAGCGCGAGCATCAACCAGGCCGTCCAGCGGATGATAGCCCAGTACTTTTCGGGCGGGGCTGCCGGCGCTCCCTCATCTTTTATCGCATTCCGGACACAGGAAGTGGGAGCGGTGGTGGCGGAAAACCCCGCGAACTTCGTTATCCCCGGCTATCTTGTGATGTTTGTGTTCTTTGCCGCTGCCATCATGGCGGAATCCATCGTCCGCGAGCGCAAGAACCACACTCTGGAGCGGCTATTGGCCAGCTCAGTTAAAAGGGGATCTATCCTGGGGGGGATTTTTACCGGCGCGGTCGTCAGGGGGCTGATTCAAATAGTGATATTCTGGGGGATTGGTATCCTGGTATTTCGCGTTGACCTGGGATTTTCGCCGGGTGCGGTTATCCTTTTATCAATACTCATGGTGATAATGTCCTCGGCTTTTTCCCTGATGCTGGCGACTTTGGCCAGGACGCAGCGCAGCGCCAGCTCGCTGGCCGTTATAACCTCGCTGGTGCTGGCGCCCCTCGGCGGCTGCTGGTGGCCGCTTTTCCTTTACCCGCAGTGGCTTCAAAATATCGCCAGGGTCACGCCGCACGCCTGGGCTACCACTGGCTTTAATAAGATTATGGTCTTCGGCGCCGGTTTCAGTGCCGCCGTACCCAATATGCTGGCGCTGCTGGTCTTTGCGGTTATCTTCGGTACGATAGCTGCCTGGCGCTTCCGCGCCAGCACCTCGTAAGTGGCTTTACTGGCTGTCGCTGATAATATAATGTCCCGTCCCGCCGGTCACCACTTTGCTGCGCACCGATATAATTATATACACCAGGTTCCAGTTATCGGTCTGGGTGTATAGATCAAGGTGCAACTTGGTGTCGCCGGGCTTCAGCAGCTGGCTGGTCCAGGTAACATTGAACGTATCGATGTCCACGCCGTCAACAATAGCTCCTCCCGTAGCCGAGGACCTTCCGTTCCACACATTATCGGGGGTGCTGGCATTGTTTACCGGGCTGGGAGTCGTAAGCGTGATGCCGTCCCAGAGCTTATAGCTTTCGTAACTGGTGTAGTCGGTGGGATTGGTGCGGAGACCATCGGGTGCGTTAAGGGCGACGTAATCACCCGCGTAGCACCAGTCGCCTTCTCCCACAAAACAGGTAAGTTTGGCAGCATTGATCTCGGTGATGACGCCGTTGGCGTCCCGTATCGGCTCCGGTATGACGAAGCCGGAGACGTCACCCCCCAGAGTGCCGTCATTATCGAAGTCTAGGTCGTGGCCGCCGGAGTTATAAGAAAAGATATCGCGCAGGTAGAGATAATGCCCCGCCGTCTCCGGGCTGAAGTAAACGATAACCAGCGACCAGCCGGCGTAGGATATTTCATTACTGGTAGTAGCCGTAACACTCCCGACGGTGTATATAGCGTTGCCGGTATGGTGCTGTTCCCCGGCTACTATGGGATATTTTTTCACCAGGGCGGAGACATCGCGTTTGCAGGCATAGGAATAGCCGGTAGTGTTTATGAGAACCGAGGATGTAGAGGCAGTTACCTCGCCGCCAAGCAGCGGGTTGCCGCCGGCATCGAGAGAAACCTGCTGGCCGTTGATGCTGAAAGTAACTGAATTATCGGGTGGACTGACGATGATTTTAATGTTATCCAGGTAGCAATATTGCTGGCTGCCGCCCATGCCTGCCAGGTAGAATCTGAACTTGAAACCGTTGATTAAATACTGGTTGCCGTTGGGAATCTGGTAACTGAAAGTATCGCCTGAACCAATATCGCCGCTGAACGCCTGGATATTACCGCTCCAGCTGGTGCCATCGTAGAGAGCGAAAAAAAGTCCGTCCGACGCAGTATAAGAAGGGGTTATTTTAATATTGCGGATACGGCAGGAGTCAGAGCCCGTAAAGCCGACCACCTTGAACTTTATCATAAAACCATTAGTCAGGTACTGGCTGACGAAATCACCGGGGATGGTGTAGCTCTTTTGCACCCACGTGGTTCCGATATTACCCCGGAAGGCCTGGGTGTACGTGCTCCAGTTGCTGCCGTTGTCCGATGAAAAGGCAAAGTCAAGCCCGTCACCAGACCCCGGCGTACCCCCGGAAACCCGCTGTTGCCAGGAAACGGTAACCAGGGAGTAGCCATAATTGTTCTGGCCGGTTTTCAGGGTGATGACCCTGGCCGGGTCAGTGTCAGCGGTGGTGGACTTTGCATAATAATAACCGGAGCCGTTTGTCCAGGCCGTTGGAGTGCTATGATTCCAGTGTGTATCCAGATTGGAGCAATCATCGGAGAAAATATCCGAAAGGTTTGCCACGGATTGGTCCCAGGACAAGGTAATCAACGTTCCCGATGGGTAGGAACTCAAGTTCTGGCCGGTATTTTTCGTTAGGTAGCGGCGGGAATCTGCCCCGCTGTGCTGGCCCTCATATTTTGAGCTGGAATACGCCCAATCGCCGCCATTGACCCAGTTGTTGGTGAGGTTGGTGCTGCTGCTACAGGAATCGCTGAACACCGTGGCTGCATCATTGCGCCACCCGGACCAGTAGAGATATGCGTAAAGAGCATCGCCATCAGAAGGAATTGTAGAGACGGTAGCGGCGCTTGAGGCAAGCAGTTGGTCCCTTACGCCATGGTCGGGTGGTGGTTTATGGTCGCTGTCAATCATCAGGGAGTTGCCCACGGCCACGTAGTCGCCGGAGGCGGCATCGCCCATGGTACGCAATTCTAGCTTCGAGGTATAAGCCTCGACTTTGGTGCCGCCGGCTATCGAGGTGATTTTATAGATGCTGGTGTCTACATCCCAGGCAAGGGGGACGTTAGAGGTGTCCTCCCAATTCGTTTTCGTAGTGCCGTCAGCGTTGTGCATTTCGGTCGTTACCCACGCGATGGCACTGGGCATCTTGGTGGGGTTGCTTGCCGGCGGCGTGTAGCTGAAGTACATGGTGGATGTCATCGTTCCGTTCTGGGAAACAAAATTGGGGAAAGCAGTGAAAAGGGGATAAGACCCGTTGTAGCTCCAGACGATGGCCTGCCCGCCGGCATGGTCAGAGACGGTCGGAATTTTGGTGTAAGTGTGGCCGGTTTGTTCCAGCGTGCTGTTCCCGCTCACGAAGGTGAAACCCTGCGGCAGCCAGACTCCCACAGATTTGATGGTCAGGTTATCACCTGCTGCCGGGACGAAATCTATCTTGATGCGGTAGGGCTGGCCAACCACCGCGCCCGCGGTACCGGACACTACCAGTTTATTTGAATCAATCATTGTTTGTGCATTGTGAGAACTTAAGCCGAGGTCGGCAAGCGTGATATTGCTCGGAATCCAGATATTCTGGATATTGACATTCGTCGTCAGGCCGTTTACCGGGTTTTCCAGACTATACGAAGCATTGGTGGTGAAATCGTACTCATAATCGGATTCGCCCCCGAACTTGCTTTGCAAACCGCCGTATTTTATCTGCCATATACCATCCTCGATACCGGCGTCGGCCGCGTAAAGCGCATCGGTCTTTTTCTCGTATTTCACCCCGGTCTTAAGACCCGTGCTGACAAGGTCCAGGGCCGGAACCAGCATGAGGCTGCCCAACAGGAGAAATATCAACACCAGTATCAGCGCCTGGCCCGACTGGTCGGATATTAATCTGTTACGGAATAATCTAATGTGTTTTTTCATATTCTCATCAGGATATTACAGTTGCGGCCGGGCGGTCATTTCGCGTACCCTGGTCACATCGACGATTTTGGAGCCTTCACCGACGCTGCTGGTAATCGTCAAAGTAAGCGTCCCATTTACGGAAACGCAACCGGTCATATTCGCGCTGGAGTTGATGAATTCGGCTATCAAGGTGCTGGTTACCTGCCCATCGACATTATAGCTGCGAATGAGTCTCCCGTTCGCTAAGGAATAGGTAGCGTTATACGAGCTATCGTTCCAGTCTGTCCAGGCCAGAGAGAGGGCTGATGTCTGGGGAAACCCTACGGAGCCGCTGATAACCTGGGCCATCTGGGCGTCCCGGCTTATCCAGTAAACAGCATTCATGGCGTTGCGGGAGGCGGTGGTATAATCGTTGTTCCGGGTTGTCTCATTAAGCACCTGGGCGCTGCCCATCGTGGCGCCGAGCCCGATGAAACCCGTAATCACGATACTGACCATGACTTCAATCAGCGTAAAGCCGGCCTCTTTTTTATTAAGCAGCTTTATCAATCGCATCATCATTCCCGGTTCACCTTATAGCTTTCCAGCGAAAATACTTCGTGATTACGGCGCAGGACACTGATGGTTATATCCTGAATATTGTTGTTTTCATCGACGGTAATATTGGCGGTATAACCTGCGAAGTCGGACGGTATCGTCACGTTATAGGAAGGGGCGTAAATGTCTTTTTTAATGCCCTCCATGAGGCTTTCAGCCAGGATTTTTCCGGAGGCTTTTTCATCGGCGGTTACGCGCGACGTAGATGTAGTCGCCGTAGCGCCAAGGAAAGACGCGCTGATAATGCCCAGGAGGGCCAGGGCCAATATCGTTTCCAGCAGTGTAAATCCCTTTTCGCCTCTCATCGGTTAATTATCCTGCGGCGTAAAATACCGCTAAAAAATAGTCAATACACAGGCAGAGTTTCCCTACGATTATTATTCTCTGGCGAGTGACCGTAGTAAATAGTTAATTCGTCATAGCTGCCCGGTACTAAGGTCATTCCGGCCGTTTATCTACCCGGCCAGGCCGGTGTTCAGGCCTTCAACGAATTCACTATTGGCGTTTTGAGGAAGGCTTTCACCACAACCGGGTCAAACTGGGTGCCGGAACAACGAACAATTTCGGCGATGGCTTCATTAACCGGCAGGGAAGACCGGTATGGCCTGTCTGACGTCATGGCATCGAAGGAATCCGCGGTGGCCAGGATTCTGGCGCCAAGAGGGATGGCGTCAGTAGCAACCTTCTGGTTCAGGCCGCTGCCGTCATAGCTATCATGGTGGTGTTTAATTATTTCTATTATTTTTTCGTTGACCAGAGGTTGAACGATGCCGGGGCCAATGACGCAATGGGTTAAGATATAGTCGTATTCTTCCGGGGTAAGCTCACCCGGTTTATTCTGAATACTCGGGTCGATACCTATTTTCCCGATGTCGTGGAGCAGGGCGGCCCAGCGTAAATTGTCCAGCTCCTCGCCTTTCAGCCCCATGGCTACCGCAGTTTCCATGGCTATCTTGGTTACCCGGCGCGAATGACCGGCGGTATATTTATCTTTGGCTTCCAGGGCGCTTACCAGCGATTCCACGGCATCGATAAAGAGTTTCTGGAGTTCCTTGGCCTGTTCCTCAACTTTTCCTTCCAGTACCTGCCTTTTCTCTTTAAGGTTTTGCTCCAGCCTCCTTTTTTCCAGCACGGTATTGATATTGCCGACAAGCTCGTCGACATCGAAAGGCTTGGTGATATAGTCGTGGGCCCCGTTCTTCATGCACTCTACAATCGTATCCGGCTCGACGACGGCCGTAGCCATGACTACGGCTGTATCCGGGAAGGTCTTTTTCAGCTGGGGCAGAAATTCACTCCCCGAGGTGCCGGGCATCATTATATCCAGGATAACCAGGTCCGCCGGGTTTTTTTCCATGGATTCCAGTGCTTCATTGGCATTACTGGCTTCGGAACATGAGAAACCTCTAAGCGTCAGGCATTTATTAAGGCTTCGCCTTACCGTTTTCTCATCGTCCACAATGAGGATATTCTCTTTCTGAAGTGCTGTAACCATTTATTCCCCCCTTTGTGACTGACCGCGTTCCGTTTTAATTGGCTATCGGCATCTTGACGGTGAAGGTAGTACCCTTGCCAACCTGGGTTTTAACGCTGATTTTTCCGTTATGTTTGACAATTATCCCGTAACAGATGCTTAAGCCGAGGCCCGTCCCTTTGCCGATTTCTTTGGTTGTGAAGAATGGGTCGAAGATTCTCGGTAAAACGTGCTTCTTTATCCCGCACCCGTTATCGCTGAACATGATATGGACATGGTTATTAGCTCTCTCCGTCGTTACGGTTATTGTCCCGGGGCGTTTCATTTCCTGGATAGCAGCTTCGGCATTCAAGATGATGTTCAAAAAGACCTGTTGCAGCTGGTACTTGTCCAGCTGGATATTGGGCAGGTTGTCCTGCAGATTGGTCACCACGTTGATGTTGTTTACCTTTTCTTCGTGCTCGCGCAGCCTGAATACTTCTTTGACGACTTCATTTACCGATGACTTGCCGTTTTCATAGCTGTTATTGCGGGTAAACAAGAGTACGTTTTTCACGATATTAGCGGCACGTTTGGCCTCGCTGTAAATGCATTGCAGGTCTTCTTTGTGCTCTTCCGGAATATCGCTATTGACGAGCAGCTGTGACAGAGTCAGAATACCCGTAAGCGGATTATTGAGCTCGTGGGCCAGGCCGGCCGCCATTTCGCCGAGTGAGGCCAGCCGGTCCATGAGGTACAGCTTGTCTTCTTCTTCTCTCTCTCGCGAGACATCGGAAAAGATGAGCAGTATCCGCTCATTATCCATCTTGATGATGGCGCAATCGATTATCTTTTCCAGGTTTTTAATCTTGTATCTGAATTCCAGTGAATGATTCTCTGTATTGCCCGTTTTTATCGAGGTGTATAAATCAAAAAGCTGCTCCACCCGTATGACTTCATTGACTAATTTATTCTCGATAGCTTTTCTGCGGGTATGGAAAATCCGGCGGAAAGACTCGTTAGCCAGCATGACGCGGTCGGAGTTATCGGTCACCAGCACGCCTTCCGGCATTGAGGTTAAAATACTTTCGATTAGCTGTTTCTGGGCCTGCAGTTTGGCCTCGATTTCTTTCTGCTCGGTGATATCGCGGTGAACGATGATGAACGAAGTGAGCTTGCCGTCCTCGTTAAAAAGCGGGGAGCGCAGGCAATCGCAAAGGAAAATGCTGCCATCTTTCCGGCGCTTGGTTAACGTGTTGTTCCAGGTTTTACCCGCAGAAAGGGAGCCGAGCATATCTTTGCGGACCTTCTTGGAAAGAGGGCCTACGTTAAATAATCCGATATCTATACCCAGCACTTCATCTATGGTATACCCGAATAATTCCTGTGCCGCTTTATTCATGTAGGTGAGCTTAAAATCCGGGTCGGTGATGATAATGGAGTCGGTTACCTGCTGCGTAACCGAGCTAAGCAGCCTCAAGCGTTCCTCCGCCTTTTTTTGCTGGGTTATGTCGAGGTTAACGGATATCATGCACGGCTTATTGCCGATTGTGATGGGCTCCGAGGAAAAGAGCCCCAGGCCTATCTCTCCTGACTTATTACGGAACCTGAACGGCTCATCGCGGACACTGCCTTGTTCTCTTAAAATGCGTATCAGCTTTTCCCGCTCTTCAGCAGTCGGCCATAAGTTCAATTCGTATGATGTGTGGCCGATGGCTTCCGCCCGGCTGTATCCCATCATCTTGGTGAAGCTTTCATTAATATCGATGAACTCTCCGCCTTCGATTGTCGAGATAGCGATAGCGCCAGGGCTAGCGAGAAACGCTTTAGAGAACTTTTCTTCTGATTCCTTTAACGCCTCCTCCGCTTTCTTGCGCTCGGTAATATCGATTATTGCGACAATCCGGCAGGGTTGGCCGCTGATGTTAATTATCTCGGCGGAGCCCAGGCCGGTGCGTATCTCGCCTGACTTGCAGCGGGAGTGGAATTCTATATTTTGAAATTTGCCGTCTTTATTGAGAATAGCCTGTAATTTCTTAAACTCGTCATCGATTACCCAGAGGTTTAGCTCCGCGGCGGTATGGCCGATGACCTCTTCGCGGCTGTAACCGGTAAAACGGGCAAAGCTATCATTGATTTCCATGAACTTGTTATCTGCCAGAGTGGTGATACAGATGGAATTGGCGCTGGCGGTAAAGGCCTTGGAGAACTTCTCCTCCGATTCCTTGAGTGCCTCCTCCGCCTTCTTACGCTCGGTAATATCGGTTATCGCCACCATCCGGTAAGGCTCGCCACCGATATTAATAATATCGGCGGAGGCTATTCCTACGCGTATCTCGCCCGACTTCATGTGTGAACGCAACTCCAAATTATGGAATCGTCCGTCTTCGCTAATCTTATTCCGAAATTGTTGTAGTGCTTCCTCGGTCTCCCAGAGGCCAAGTTCTTGGGAATTGTGACCGATTATCTCCTCGCGGGAATACCCGGTAAAACGTATGAAACTATCGTTAACCTCGATATAGCGGTTATCATTAAAAGAAGCGATGCCGATGGCGTTGGTGCTGGCCAGGAATGCCCTGGAGAACTTCTCCTCGGACTCCCTTAATGCCACCTCCATTTTCTTGCGCTCGGTAAAATCGGTTATCACCACCATCCGGTAAGGCTGTCCTCCGATATTGATAGCCTCGACTGATGACAGGCCTACGCGTATTTCACCTGACTTCGAGCGAGAGCTGAATTCCCGGTTATAAACTCTCCCATCTTGGTCGAGTTTCTCCAGGCTTTTTTGTTTTTCGTCTTCCTTTACCCAGAGGTTAAGTTCGGCGGCGCTGCGGCCGATAACTTCGTCATGGGAATATCCAGTGAAGCGTGAGAAGCTCTCGTTAGCTTCAAGGAAGCGTCTATCCTCCATGGTAGTGATGCAGATAGCATTGGCGCTGGCGTTAAAAGCCTTGGAGAACTTCTCCTCCGACTCCCTCAATGCCGTCTCCATCTGCTCACGCTCGGTGATATCCTGTACGATGACTATCATGCGATTTTCACCGCCGACATTGATTGATTCTGCGGACATAAGACAGGTGCGTATCTCGCCCGACTTGGTACGGAAGGCGAACTCCTCATGGGATACTTGGCCTTTTTCAATAAATTTCAGGATTCTTTCCCGGTCTTCCGGTCGGCCCCACATATTAAGAACGTCCGCATTCTGGCCGATTAATTCCTCACGTGAATAGCCGCTAATCTTGGCATAGTTATCATTGACTTCAAGGAATTTGCCGTCTTTTGATGAGAAGATAGCCATGGCATCGGACGCGGAACTGAACGCCTTGGAAAATTTCTCCTGTGATTCCTGCAACTCTTTCTCTGCCCGCTTGCGTTCGGTGATGTCCGAAGCAGTTATCACGTAACCGTAACGCTTATTATCCTTCTCAATCACCTGTATCGTCATGTCCACCCATATTTCGCCATTGGGGGTGAGGTACAGCAGCTCGTCACGGTTATAGCCACGGTCAAATAGCCTGCCAAGAAGCTCGTCTTGATGGCCAGCACGTTTTTCCGCCGGCTTGATGACATTCAGGAAATTTTTACCTATAGCCTCGGACGCTTTGATACCGAATACTTGTTCGCTGATATCGTTCCAGTAGGTGATGTTATTTAGATTATCCACGGCGATGACGCACTCATGAATGGACTTGAAAGCCGCATCGGAAAAGCGGAGGGCTTCCTCCATCCGCTTACGTTCGCTGATATCGTTACTAACGTTTATCAGGCATGGCTTGCCGCCGATGCTAATCTTTTCGGCGGAGAACAGCACCGTCTGTATTTCGCTGTTTTTGTTCCTGAACTGGAACTCTTCGTTAGTAAAACAGCCCTTGTCTTTAATATTACTGGCTAACTTGTTGCGATCATCGGGGTGAGCCCAGATACCCAGTTCTTGAGAGGTCCGCCCGATTACCTCTTCACGGGAGAGACCGGTGCTGCGGAGGAAGCTATTGTTCACTTCGATAAACGTTCCATCCAGCCCGGTAATCGACATGACGTTGGGGCTGGTGTTGAAAGCCAGCGAGAACTTTTCCTCCGATTCCCTTAAAGCCATCTCCATCTGCTTGCGCTCGGTGATATCGACCCAGTTCACCACGATATATTTCTTTTCACCGTTCTGATTAATTAAGGCCGCTTTTACCTCTACCCAGAAACGCTCACCTTTCTTTGTCTGATAGGACATCTCTTTTTTTACGCCGGTACCAAATTCAGTTTCTTTGAATTTGGCTGATATTTCATCTCTGGTCTCCTCCGGCCACCACGGATACGGGGTTTTCATGCCGATGACTTCAGTTAAAGCAAAACCCGTTAGCTTTTCAAAGGCGGGATTCACATATTTTATGGATGTATCAGGGTAGGTCACGAATATCGGGGTGGGATTATTCTTCAGCAGGCTGGAAGTGAACTCTTCGCTTTCTCTAAGAGATTCTTCCGCCCACTTTTGCTCGGTAATATCGGTTATCATGGTGACTAAACACAATTTACCTTCGATTTCTATCAGGTTACTGGAAAAAAGTCCGGTTTGTATTTCGCCCGATTTTCTGCGGGAATTAATTTCAAAATTGTATAGTTTACCTGCTTCAAAAAACTTCTTGACCGCTTTGGTCGGGTCATCGTCACCCACCCAGAGGTTGAGCTCGGCTCCGCTGTGGCCGATGGCCTCTTCTCGGGTGTAGCCGGTAAAACGCGTGAAACTCTCATTAACATCGAGGAAGGTCTCATTTTCAATGCTGACGATGCAAATGGGGTTGGGACTGGCCTGGAACACTTTAGAGGACTTCTCTTCCAGCATCTTCAGCTCTTCTTCAGATTTGCGGCGCTCGGTAATGTCCCGGATGATGAAGTAAACTGAAAGCCGTTCGCCATGTTCGTCATAAATTACGTTCTTGGAATGTTCCGTCCAGATTACGGTGCCGTCTTTGCGTATCCAGCGCAGGACGGCAGTCTTGGCAGCATTGACAGGGTCATTGAATTTATTAAAGAGTTCCATATCCTTGGGATGGACAATCTTCTGCAAGAGTTGCGGATCGGCATAAAACTCTTCAGGGGTATAACCGGTGACGCGCAGACAGAATGAAGTGACATTGGTGAGTTTTGGAGTTGGTCTAAGTTGAATACGAAATATCAGGTCGGTGGTATTTTCCTCTAATATCTGGCTCATGCCTTTTTTTTCTACCGAAATTACTTCGTCCGGTACGCCGCTGGCCGGGACCGGGTATACAGCGGCGGGTTTCTTTACAATCCCCAGCAGGTTGCTTTTCATTTCCGCACCACCTTATTCGATACCGAAAATCGAGGCAGGAAAACGCTTTTTATACTGATAATTCACCGTATGGCAAAAATGTACTATGACCTTGGTAAAAATTTGATTAACATTCTGGTTTTTTATGTAAACAATTCGTAAACAACTGTATTTTTAGAAAGAGACAGGTCATATTTTTGACAACTTTATTTGCTAATCGGATAATTAGCTTGTTCCCCAGGTGTTTAAGAGGTGAACTTAGATGAGTGAATCAACAGATAGCGGCCGGTGGTACCCACGAAACCCGATGGTCGGAGTGGGAGCAGTGGTTATCAGGGATAGGAGTTTGCTCATGGTCAAGCGGGCTCAAGAGCCCAGCCTGGGCAAGTGGAGCATACCCGGCGGAGGAGTCGAACTGGGGGAGACGCTTTACGAAGCCGTAAAACGCGAAGTTTTTGAAGAGTGTTCCGTAACAATTGAGATAGAGCGTTTACTGGATGCCACCGAGAACATCATCCGTGATAAGAACGGGCGTGTGAAGTTCCATTTCGTGCTGGTTGACTTTGTGGGCAGATACATCAATGGAGAGGTTTTAGCGCAGTCGGATGCCGGGGAGTGCCGGTGGGTGGACTTAAAAGAGGTGGAGGGTATGGACATCCCTTTAACGTTGCACGATGTGCTGAAAAGGAACGGAATTATTTAAAACTCTTCCAATAGAGCTTCAATTCTCATCGGGTCGATGGGCTGTTTCACCAGGGGCATAGCTTTTAGCTGCGGCAGCTGTTCTTCAAAGACCGGTCTTTCCTGCTTGTAGATAACCCCTATCGGTATGCGGTCGCCCCACTCCTGCGCTTTCGCTGTGGCGGCGGCTTTATCGGAAGGGTTGTAGCCTTCATCCTCCACTTTATAGACCCGCTCTTTATACCACTGGAAGGTATTACGGTGGTTGAAAGAGACACAGGGTTGTAGGATATCAATAAGAGCGAAGCCGTGAAACCGTATGCCCGCCTGAATCAGCCCGCTTAAGTGCTCGATGTCCCCGGCAAACCCGCGTGCCAGAAAGCTGATGTCCGAGGCGAGCGCCAGTGCCAGCGGATTGAGCGGCTGCCCGGCCCCCAGCGGCGTCGTCTTAGTGACGAAACCAGCATCGCTGGTGGGCGAGGCCTGCCCCTTGGTCAGGCCGTATACCTGGTTGTTGTGCACGAGGTAGGTCATATCGATATTGCGCCGCGCCGCCGCCAGCAGGTGTCCCACGCCCTCGCCGTAAGCGCCGCCGTCGCCGTCGATGCCGATAACGGTGAGGTCATGGTTGGCGATTTTCGCGCCCGTAGCGGCGGGCAGCGTGCGGCCGTGCAGCCCGTTGAAGACGTTGCCCTGCGT
>JBEKDL010000031.1:0-24850 GCA_050014355.1 Dehalococcoidales bacterium
TTAAGGGGCATTTGCATTATAAATAATATGGAGTGAGTTAACCCAATTTGTTTCTAGAAGGAAAGTTACGTGGCTAAGAAAAGAAGAGAAGAAAAACCGAAAGAATATACACATAGGCAGCTTTCCCATTTTAAAAAGCAAAAGCGGCGCCAGAAAATAATATTGATTTCGGGTATTGTTATTATCGCGGTGGTGATTTTACTCCCTCTCGCAGGGTGGTTTTCTTCCGATTATTACCCGCTGCACCGGCCTATGCTCGAGGTAAATGGGACGAAATTCAATGTCGCTTACTATATCGATACCATGAAAATCCTGCGTAAGAACCAACCGACGATAGATACCTCGACACTGGCCAATAACGCCGTACAAAATATGATGCAGGACGCGGTTTTAAAACAGGGCGCCGCAAGCCTCAATATAACCATAAGCGACCAGGAGATAAAAAACAACTTGAAGAGCCTGAAATTGCCACAGAACCAAAGCTATGTGGACTTTTACGGGGCCCAGTTCCTGATACAACAATTAGAGAACGTTTACTTCGGGTCGCAGGTACCGCAAACGGCCGACCAGGTCCATCCCTTGATGATGATGCTCGATAGCGACCAGCAGGCTGCCCAGGTGAGGCAAAGGCTGGTCAATGGGGACAACTTTACCCAGTTGGCTGAAGAGTACGGGCAAGACTACTATTCGAAAAATCTCAACCAGGGTGACTTCGGCCTGCATGTCCGGGATGTCCTTAAAGACCGGGTCAGCTCGGCTATCCCGCTGGACTACGCCTTCAGCGCCGCTGTGGGTTCCTTGAGCCCGCCGTTGACCGATAATGAGACTTCCAAGCAGTCCGGCTACTGGCTCCTGAAAATCGTGGGCCGGCCTTCATCGGATAACGTCGACGTTCAGGCCCTGCTGGTGAGCGATAACGTGGTGGCGACAGATGTTAGAGCGCAGCTGGTCGCTGGCGGCAGCCTTTCCGACCTGGCCGACAAGTATACCCAGTATAGTCTTTCCCAAAGTGGGCATGGCAACCTCGGCGTTATCAGCGAGTCCGAGAACACTACCTTCACGGCGGCTTTCAACAACTACGTATTCGACCCGGAGTCGCCGGTGGGTGTATGGAGCCAGCCTATCCACGAGACCGAGCTCTGGACAAAAGGAGGCTCGTGGCTGGTAAAAGTACTTGAAAGGGTGGATAACGCCAAGGTGAGCGATGAAGATAAAAATACCTTGGTACAGAAGGCATTGCAGGACTGGTATTCACAGCTGACTTCTGACCCAAAGTTCAAGGTGAATAACGATTTGTTGACTCCTGAAATACAGACATGGGCGATTAATCGGCTGGAGAAAGAAATGCCGGCCACGCAGGTGACATCATCATGAAGAAAAAAAGTATCGGCATCGGGCTGCTGGGGCTGGGGGTAGTATCGGGGCAGGTGGCCAGGGTGCTGGCCGAAAAGGAGAATGAGCTGGCAGAAAAAATCGGCTGTCCCCTTGTATTGCGCAAGGTCAAAGTATTGCCGGCGGACCTGGAGCGCGCACAGGCTAAGAAGATGCTCCCCGGTCTTTTAACTACCGATGACGATGAATTTTTCAATACGCCCGGCATAGATATCGTCGTCGAAGCTATCGGGGGCGAGCATCCGGCTCTGGAATATGTCACCAGGGCTCTTTCCGGAGGCAAGCACGTCGTTACTTCGAACAAGGAGATTATCGCCAAGCACGGCGTGGAGCTTTTAAGCCTGGCGCACGAGCACGGCGTCGGACTGCAGTACGAAGCCAGCGTCGGCGGCGGCATACCGCTGATTGCCCCGTTCAAGCACGACCTGGTGGCCAATAAAATAAACGGCATCTTCGCCATCATTAACGGCACCACCAACTATATCTTGAGCCGGATGGCCAGGGAGGGTATCGGCTTCGCTGCCGCCCTGAAGCAAGCGCAGGAACTGGGCTATGCGGAGCGCAATCCGGAAAACGACATCGAAGGGATAGACGCCTGCTACAAGCTCGCTATCCTGGCCTCGCTGGCTTTCCGCATGAGAGTCCGCCCCGGGGACATTTACCGCGAGGGCATATCCCGGATGACCGAGCGTGATTTCCGCTACGCCAAAGAGCTGGGCTTCGCCATCAAGCTGCTGGCAATTACCAAGCAGAGCGATAACACCATTGAGGCCAGAGTGCACCCGGTGCTGCTGCCGCAGAACTCTTTCCTGGCCAAGGTGGACGGCGTTTATAACGCTATCCAGGTGGAAGGCGACCTTGTCGGAAAGGTGCTTTTCATGGGCGAGGGCGCCGGCGCCAGACCCACCAGCAGCGCCGTTATCGCCGACGTTGTATCATCTGCGCGGAAAATCGTTCTGGGGGTGGGGACTATATCCGTCTGGAAAGCGGACTCGGGGATGAGCATCAAACCCATGGAGGCAATTGAAACGCAGTATTATATCAGACTGAACGCGGCTGACCGTCCCGGCGTCCTGGCGAAAATCGCCACCGTGTTCGGCAATAATGACATCAGTATTTCCTCGGCGATACAGCCGGAGTCGGATGTTGCCACACATACGGCGGAAATCGTGATTATGACCCACCCGGCGCGGGAGGGGGAAATGCAGAAAGCCCTCCGCGAGCTGGAGCAGCTCGATGTGGTTAGAGAGGTCGCCAATTTCATCCGCGTCGAGGACATAGAAGGGGGCTAATTTGAAAAAAGGCGTCCTGTTACAATATAAGAAGTATTTACCAATTACCCGCAAGACCCCTATGTTCACTATCGGCGAGGGGGACACGCCGCTGGTCAAATGCGACAGGCTGGCGCGTAAGTATGGCTGCGGCGCACTCTATTTCAAGCTGGAGGGGTGCAATCCCACCGGCTCATTCAAGGACCGCGGCATGGTGGTGGCCGTGGCCAAGGCGGTTGAAGCCGGCAGCAAAGCCATTATCTGCGCGTCCACCGGTAACACCAGCGCCTCGGCGGCCGCTTACGCCGCTTTCTGCGGGCTGGAATGTATTATCGTTATTCCCGGCGGTAAAATTGCCCTCGGTAAGCTGGCGCAGGCCATCGTTTACGGCGCAAAAATCGTTTCGGTGGAAGGCAACTTCGATAAAGCGTTGGAAATCGTCCGTACGCTTTCGGAAAAACACCCGGTGACGCTCGTAAACTCGCTCAATCCATACCGTATCGAGGGGCAAAAGACCGCCGCTTTCGAGATAATCGATGTCCTCGGCGAAGCTCCGGACTATCTCTTTTTGCCAGTGGGAAATGCCGGCAACATTACTGCCTACTGGAAGGGCTTTAAAGAGTATTACGAGGCGGGCAAAGCCGCGAAAAAGCCCAAAATGTACGGGTTCCAGGCCGAGGGTGCGGCACCCATCGTCCGTGGGTACGCTATCGAGAAGCCGGAAACGGTAGCCACCGCCATACGCATCGGCAATCCGGCCAGCTGGCAGAAAGCCGTCGCCGCCCGCGACGAGTCAGGCGGCATTATCGACATGGTCAGCGATGATGAGATTCTTACCGCGCAGAAAATCATGGCGGCGGAGGCGGGGGTCTTCGGCGAGCCGGCTTCGGCGGCATCCCTGGCGGGCCTGATTAAGCTCACGAAGCAAGGTAAAAAGTACCGGGATAAGGTCATCGTGTGCGTGGTCACTGGCAACGGTCTGAAAGATACCGAGACCGCCCTGAAGAAAGCGCCTTCCATTATGGAGCTTCCGGCGGATATCAAGGCGGTGGAAAAGGCCCTGGGGTGGGGATAAAATAGATTAACAGCCAGTCATTCTAAACGAAGCGAAGAATCCGCTCCCCTCCTTTTCTCCTCTGGATTCCCGCCTTCCAGGGAATGTCAGGTTGAATTAAGAGGTGGCATATGATTGATGAAGCCAGGGTAAAAAAAGCCGTTCACAGTATCATCGAAGCTATCGGGGAAGACTCGTCCCGGGAGGGCATAAAAAATACCCCCCAGCGCGTGGCGGAGATGTACGCCGAGCTTTTCCAGGGCTTGGACAAAGACCCGAAGGAAGACCTCGGTGTGGACTTCGAGCTAGGGCACCGCGAAATGGTAATCCTGAAAGATATCCCGTTTTATTCCATGTGCGAGCACCACCTCCTGCCTTTTTTCGGCGTCGCCCACATAGGCTATATTCCTAACGCCGAGGGACGCATCGTGGGCATCAGCAAGCTGGCAAGAGTGGTGGAGACCGTTGCCCGAAGGCCGCAGGTGCAGGAACGTATGACCACCGAGATTGCCGATGCCATTCTCACCGGTCTCAAGGCCGGGGGGGTGGGGGTGGTTATACAGGCGGAGCATATGTGCATGATTATGCGCGGCATCAAGAAGCCGGGGAGCAACGTCATCACCTCGGCGCTGCGGGGGACCTTCCGGAACGATTCGGCCACCCGCGCCGAGTTCTTCTCATTGATTCAGGGTAAATAATCATGAAAAAAGATAGAGCTCAAGAAGCCTATGAAAAGATGTCTAACCGGAAGGCTAATTGCGCCCAGGCAGTCTTCAGTGCTTTCTGTAAAGAATACGGGCTATCGGAAAACTTGGCGTTAAGTCTGGCGCAGGGATTAGGCGGCGGCATGGCGCACACGGGACGCACCTGCGGAGCCGTTAGCGGCGCTTACCTGGCGCTGGGGTTAGCCCAAAAAACCACCGTAGAGAAACCGCGCGAAAACATCGAAAAAACCTATGAGTTGATGGCAGAATTCGACCGGAAGTTTAAAGCACTCCACAGCTCGCTTAACTGCACGGAGCTTACCGGCTACAATCTGGGCGTGCCAGAAGAAGCGGATAAAGCAAGAGATAACAAAGTGTTTACCACTAAATGCCCTATCTTTGTCCGGGACGCGGTGAAGATTCTGGAAAGCCTGCTCAAGCAGGGCTAAGTATCACCACATCACCATATCCGTTTATTTTTCCTTGATTCTGGAAAGCCGGTAGGTAACGAACCCGTGCGGGCACACAATATCAAAATAATTATTCTTTTCCCACTCCATTTTTTCAGTATACATCATGGCTAGTTTCATCGATGCCATGGTGCTGAATGCCTGGCAGCAGATTCCTTTTGGCGCCGGCGTGCGGGCGCCGATGACAAATACTTCGCCTCGTTCCGTTTTCGCGATTCCCGGGCAAATACCTGTTTCCGTATCGACTTTAATCGCTTCACATTTGATTTGATTTAATATCATGATAATACTCCTAGTGCATTAAGACTTTTTCTTCTTACGGATATTCTCCGGGCACTGTGTGCAGTCATGCGCTTGTTTTCCCTCTAAGAGATTATCAAAATAGCTTTTGTATTCCGTTAATTTTTCGTTATTGAGGCTGTAATGGACATGCGCGCCCATTTTTTGGGCATTACAAATGCCGGAATTTTTTAGAATTTTCAAGTGCTGTGATATAGCGGGCTGGCTCATCCCGATTTTTTCGGCGATAACGTTGACACAGAGATTTTTCGATGAGGCTAACAGGGAAATGATAGTCAGCCTGGTAGGGTCGCTTAAAGATTTAAATACTTCTGCCACAATTGTCCCCCTTTATATGATATAAGAATATACGAATATAATAATATACTTATATAAAAATGTCAAGTCTTTTATCAATGGAAATTTTAGGGTTAGTTAAGCCAGAAAAAAAGAGTCTATTAAATATCCAGGTTGGCGCTCTTGGCATGGGTCTGGATGAACGCCTTGCGCGGCGGCACTTCGTCCCCCATCAAGATGTGGAAAACCTCGTCCGCTTTGGTGGCGTCCTCCACATTAACGGAAAGAATCGTGCGCGTGGCCGGGTTCATGGTGGTCTCCCAGAGCTGCTCCGCGGTCATTTCCCCCAGGCCCTTGTAGCGCTGTAACTCGGACTTTTTTCCGCCCAGTTCTTTCAGGGTAGCGTCTTTTTCCTGCTCCGAGTAGACCCACTTAAGGTTACCGCCGGACTTAATGCGGTAAAGGGGTGGCTGGGCGATAAAGAGGTGACCGGCCTGGATAAGCTTGGACATGTGCCGGAAGAAGAAGGTCAGTAAAAGGGTGCGGATATGTGAGCCATCCACGTCGGCATCGGTCATGAGGATAACGCGGTTGTATCGTATTCTCTCCGGGTTGAAATCTTCATCAATACCCGCGCCGATGGCGGTGATGATGGTGCGTATTTCTTCGTTGGCCAGCATCTTGTCCGGAGGGGCCTTTTCCACGTTGAGAATCTTGCCGCGCAGGGGCAATATCGCCTGGAAACGGCGGTTACGTCCCTGCTTGGCCGAACCCCCGGCGGAGTCGCCCTCCACGAGATACAGCTCACACTGCCCGGGGTCCTTCTCCGAACAATCGGCCAGTTTGCCAGGCAGCGTCCCTGACTCCAGGCCGCTTTTCCGGATGATTAAATCGCGCGCTTTACGGGCGGCTTCACGCGCCCGGGCGGCCGTGACGCATTTTTCCATGATTCTCCGGGCATCATCGGGGTGCTCTTCCAGATAGAGCGCCAGCCCTTCGTTAACGACGCTTTCCACCTGGCTTTTCATCTCGATGTTACCCAGCTTGCCTTTCGTCTGCCCTTCGAACTGCGGTTCGGCGAGCTTGACGCTGACGACAGCCGTCAGCCCTTCACGGGCGTCATCGCCGGTCAGGCTGGGGTCGTCCTCTTTAAGGAACTTGTTTTTACGTGCGTAGTCGTTGAGCACGCGGGTCAGCGCCGAGCGGAAGCCGGTCAAATGGGTGCCGCCGTCTATCGTGTTAACGCAGTTGGCGAAGCTGAAAGTAGACTCGCTGTAGCCGTCATTATACTGCAAAGCTACCTCGATAACGGTGCTGTCCATCGACTTGGTGATATAGACAGGCACCGGGTTGCGTACCAGGCGGTTCCGGTTGAGATGGCGGACAAAGCTGGTGATGCCGCCTTCGAAGTAGAACGTCTGCTCCAAGTCTTTCTCCTCATCGATGAGGGTAATCTCCAGCCCCTTATTAAGGTAGGCTACCTCGCGCAGGCGTTCGCTTAAAACGCTGAAATCATAATTGATTTCGCTGAATATCTGTTTATCGGGGAGGAAGGAAACGGTCGTACCGGTGTCATCGGCCTTACCGATGACTTTCACCGGCTCCACCGGCACGCCGCGCCGGTATTCCTGGTGGTGAACCTTGCCGTTAAGCCTGACATCGACCTTGCACCACTCTGAAAGCGCGTTGACCACCGAGGCGCCCACGCCGTGCAGACCGCCGGACACCGAATAAGACTTGCCGCCGAACTTGGCCCCGGCGTGGAGGATAGTCATGACCGTTTCCAGGGCGGACACTTTGGTGGTGGGATGGATTTCCACCGGGATACCGCGCCCGTTGTCCTCGACGCTTACGGACTTATCTTTCCTGATAGTGGTCACGATACGGTCGCAGCAGCCCACCATAGCTTCGTCGACGCTGTTGTAGACAATCTCGTAGACCAGGTGGTGCAGACCGCGCTGGTCGGTGCTGCCGATGTACATCCCGGGACGCCGCCGCACGGCTTCCAGTCCGCCCAGGACGAGAATATCCTTGGCGGTGTAATCCCCGGCATTTACCTTCTTTGTTTTCTTCGGATTAACAATATCCTGCATTAAAGTCCTCGCTGACTAAAGTCAACCGTGAAGTCCGGTTCCGGGAGAGCGGCATGACCTGAATAGCCCCTAGCATAAAATGACGAACTGATAGGCACGTCAAATCGCTAATCAATCAGTATTATTATAACACAATCCAGCTTCGGAGTAAAGCTGAAACAACGGTACGAACAATACAGGTACGTCTGGCTTTTTGTTAGTAATTTTGCATTATGTTATACTCCAATTAGAGGGTCAGATAAAGCGATTTACGCCAGCCAGAGTGGAGGGGAAGGAAAGTGGACAGTACTTTAAGCGTCGCCCAGCAATTGGCCGAAAAGATAATAAAAAATATCGAGAAGGTCATGGTAGGCAAACCGGAGGCGATTCAGCTGGCGGTTATCGCTCTGGTCAGCCAGGGGCACCTGCTCATCGAGGATGCCCCGGGTGTCGGTAAAACGATGCTGGCACGGAGCCTGGCAAAATCGATTAATTGTTCCTTCAAGAGAATCCAGTTCACACCCGATATGCTCCCCGGCGATATCACCGGCGTTACGGTGTACAACCAGAAGCTGGGCGATTTCGAGTTTCACCCCGGGCCCATAACCGCGCAGATTGTCCTGGCGGATGAAATCAACCGGGCTACCCCTAAAGTGCAGTCCGCCCTGCTGGAAGCCATGGAAGAGAGGCAGATTACCGTGGAGGGCATCACGCGGAAAATACCGGCGCCTTTCCATGTTTTAGCCACCCAGAACCCCATCGAATACGAGGGCACTTTTCCCCTGCCGGAAGCACAGCTCGACAGGTTCCTCCTGCGTATAAACATCGGCTACCCTTCGGCGGCAGAAGAGGTAGCCATCATGGAGAAACAGCAATACATCCATCCCATCGAACAAATCGGCCCCGTAGTCGAGTGCGAGGATGTCCTGATGCTCCAGGAAACCGTCAAGAAGATATATGTCGACGACCTGGTCAAGCAGTATATCGTAGCCCTCGTGGACGCGACCCGCCATCATCCCTCGATATATCTCGGGGCCTCGCCCCGCGGCTCGCTCGCCCTTTTTCGCACTTCACAGGCGCGGGCGCTGATTATGGGACGCGACTACGTTTTACCCGACGATGTAAAAGCGCTCGTTATGCCCGCCCTGGCGCACCGGACGCTGCTATCTTCAACGGGGCAGGCGCATGGCCGGGACGGGAACGCTCCCATCAACGAGATTCTTAGCACGGTCCCTGTGCCAGGGGCTATCCCCGGCCGTTAAAATATTCAAAACTCCTCACCGTAAAAAATAATGAAAATCAGACGGGTTATCATCTTCGTTCCGCTGCTGGTGCTGGCCCTGGCTCTGGCCGGAGGTTTTACCTGGTTGTGGCGTTTGTTTATCCTGATGGTTATCGTGTTGTTGCTCAATTACCTCTGGCTGCGTCTAAGCGACCGCGCTATCGGCGGGCGGGTCAGCAAGCCCTCCGCGCTATGCCGGGTAGGCGAGTCCCTGGAAGAAAAGTTTACCATTTCTAACCGCAGCCGGATTCCCTCCCCCGCGATTGAAGTACGGGAAGATACCGATTTACCCGGCTACCGGAACGTTGTGGCCTTTAACCTCCCTTCGCGTGGTTCACAGAGCTGGCGTACCCGGGCAATTTGCCGCCGCCGGGGCCAGTACGTGGTCGGCAATTTCACGGTAAAGGTGACCGACCCTCTCGGCCTGTTCTCTTCCGAGAAGCAGCTGGGAGAGCGCCATGAGGTCATCGTTTACCCGCAAACGCTGGAGCTGCCCTATTTTAAGGCGCTGCCCAGCCTGGAAATGGGGAAGAGCCCGCGCCGCTGGCTGGCCAGCGAAGCAGGCCCCAGCGCTGCCCGCGTACGCGATTACACCACCGGCGATAACTATCACCACATCCACTGGCCTACCACGGCCCACACCGGAAAACTCATGGTCAGGGACTTTGAACCGGACCGCTCCAATTATAATTTCAGGAGCATCTGGATTGTTCCGGATATGAACCGGGCTTCACGGCTGGGAGAAGGCGACGAAACAACCGAAGAATACGCGATTAAAGTGGCCGCCTCGCTGGCAAAGAAACATGTTGAAATGGGTAAAGAGGTGGGACTTCTGGCGGCAGGCGACCGGTCTTATCTCTCACTTCCGGACACCGGAAGCCAGCACCTGCACCGGTTGTTGCTCGACCTGGCCCTCATGAAGGCCGAAGGCGAGGTGCCTTTAGAAGCTCTCATTACCTCGCAGATGGACCGTTTCGAGGCTGGTTCGGTCGTCCTGGTAATCATGCCTTCAGGCAACCAGAATATAATCACGCAGCTTCGCCAGATCAGGAACCGCGGCATGATTGTAACGGTAGTCTTGCTCGATGCCCGCAGCTTCGGCGGCGAAGCCAGCGCGGAAAGCACGGCGCACAACCTTATCGCCAACGGACTGTACGTATACGTCATGAGACGAGGCTCGGAGATAACCAGGGCGCTGGATAGCAGGTTCAATTATATATAGGTGTAATAAAGAGCTAATAACAATGGCTAAGGAAAATAAAAAACAAAGGGCTTCGTTAAAAAAAGAAACGGTTGCCGGATATAAAATCTGGGCCGTAAACTGGCAATTCTTGTTGAATATTGTCCTGCTCTTTATTGTCCTGGAGATAGCCGTGGTTTCGGTGGAACGGGCGCATTGGATTGCACCGCAGCCGTCCTTAACGCTGACGCTCATTCTTTCCATGCTGGTCACGTTGTTGCTTGCCAGGAGCCGTCTCCCTGCGGTAATCTCACACCCGCTGGCAATAATTGCCGGCCTGCTCGTGACACTCTGGCAGGCGCAAAACCTGCTGAACGCACCGGATATCACCGCGCGGTTTACCCAGGTGATTAACGCGCTGCAACCGTGGCGGGCCGCGGATACCGCCGCGGCAGGCACGGAAAGTCTTTTATTTGCGGTGTTTCTGGTACTGGTGACCTGGGTTTTCGGCTACATCTCGACATGGTTTTTAATGCGGAAACAGAACGCCTGGGTGGGGGCTACAATGGGGGCTTTAGTCCTAGTGATGAATTTAAGCAACCTTACTGATAGCTATTATTATTACCTGCTTCTCTATATAATATTCGCGGCGCTTTCCATCGCCCATACCCGCTTGCTCAAGCAGCCCCATCCGGCGGGGTTCAGCCGGCGGGGCTGGACATACCTCGGGGTGGCGTTATTGTGTATCACGGTTCTGGCGGGTTCCGTCGCCTGGTTTACGCCGGAATTGCGCGCGCCGCAGCTCGAGACATTTGTGGCCACCCACACTCTCTGGAAAAAGAACATCGAGGAATCGCAGATTAATGTCTTCAATACCGTGCCGGCCAAGCAGGCTGCCAGCACCAGCAGCTCCCTTGAGGAGCAGACTTTCGGAGGGGGATGGCACCAGGGCGAGAATATTGATTTCACCGTCAATTCAAACCGGCCTGCTTACTGGCGGGTACACGTGTATGACATATATACCTCCGGAGGTTGGGAAAACAGCCCGGCCAGCGACCACCTGCTGGGGCAAAGAGTGCTCTGGGATGAAAGCGTGACCCCTTCCGGCCCTTACGTGATGAGCTATAAGGTAAGCCCCGGTCTCAAATCAGACATTGCGCTTCTGGCTGGAAATTTTGTAACTGCGGACAATCCCACCCTGGTCCAGGTCAGCGCCGGGGATGTCATTTCGGTAACGATGCCGCGCATCTTCAGGCCCGGTGAGCAGTATACGGTTACTTCACGGTTCTTCGCGCCTTCTCCCACAGATTTGTCCAAAACGACCGGCGGATATCCGCAATCTATTACCGATTATTATCTCCAGTTGCCTGCGGGTTTTCCTGATAGTGTCAGGCAACTTAGTAAAAACCTGACCATGGGGGCCAGAACGCCTTATGAGAAAGTGCTGGCTATCAGCAAATATCTTAACAAAATCCCTTACACGGGAAAAATCGATGCCCCGCCGAAAGGCGCCGACCCAGTGGAGTACTTTTTATATAACCAGAAGTCCGGTTTCTGTCTTTACTATGCCTCGGCTATGGCGGTGATGCTGCGCTCGGTCGGCGTGCCTTCAAGGCTGGCCGTCGGCTATCTCCCGGGCGAACCGGGCAAGGAACCCGGCGAATATATCCTGCGCGACAAACATTATCATGCCTGGCCGCAAATCTATTTCGCGGGGTATGGCTGGGTGGATTTCGAGGCGACCCCCGGCGGCGGAGGTAGCGGCGTGGCTATCGAGACGCCGTGGGTATCCGATGAGGCCATCGCGCAGGAGCCGCAGTGGCAAATATGGCAGGATTACCCGCTGCCGGAGCCGCAGTACCCCACAAGTTTAAATCCAGCGGCAAGCGCCGCAAGCGATAAAACAGCCGGTTCCGGCCCTTTCGCTTTCGCCAACGAACTCGGTATCACACTACTGGTAATTTTCGCCGCCGTGTTTATTTTCCTTATTCTGGCGACTCCGGTGCTGGCGCTCCGGGCGGCTTTTTATCGCTGGCTGTGGCATGTGGATAGAGAAAGCCTCGCTTCTTTAGCGTACGATAAAATGTGCAATCTGGCCGCGAGGGTCGGCCTCGGCCCCTTACCGCACCAGACTCCCCTGGAATTCGCTGCTGTTCTCGCCGCCGAGTTTCCGGGACAGGCCGGAGCTTTCGACCGTATTGCCCGGAATTACGTCGAAAGCCGGTTCGGTCATAAAGGGGGGCTCGGTCTTTTCGAAGAAGCGGAGCTTTTAAAAGCCCGCTGCCTCGCTTTCGATGTCCTCATCAAGCGCCTGGGCCTGGCTGGCGAGCTGATACGCGTCAAGCTTTCATAACACGGCTGCCGTTCCCCTTTCGACGGAAAACTTTGCTTCAAGCAGGGAAAAAGAATATAATCTGTCCAGTTTTACTTTACCCGTTTGCGGGAGGATACTGACCGATGGCAGCTACGAAGTACGGGAAATTTGTTAAAAGCCTGTCGTTTCAAGACCGGGGACAGGGGGGATTCAGGCAAGGCGCGGTAATGGACGGCAAATTCCTGGGGCTGGATGTCCACATCCAATACGGGGTTTACTGGACGGCGGGGAAAATGGACAAAGAGCCCCCCCGCCCCCACACACATGAATTCGACCAGGTGATGCTGTGGCTTGGCACGGATATGAACGACCTTAGCGAGCTGGGGGCGGAAGTAGAGATATGCCTGGGAGAGGAAATGAACACGCACATGATTACTACCTCCACCGCCGTCGCTGTGCCTAAAGGCATGCCGCATTTTCCGGCCACCATCACGAGGATGGACCGGCGCATCATTTTCATGGAAGTCTCGCTAGCGCCGATTTATAAAGAGAAGGTATTAGCTACTGATAGGAAGCCGTCCGAGCCGGTTGGATTCCGCTCGAAATACGGCAAACACGTTATGCCGCTGACTTTCCGGCGCAAAGCGGCCTGGTACTACGGGCCGAAGAACCGGGACGATGGCGGCGGTTCGGTGTCATTTGTGCGCGGCAACGATGTGGGAATCAACTTCACCATGATTTATGAAAACATCAAGAAAGCGCCGTACCGCCTCTGCCCCGACCCCGATAAGCCGCACGCCCATGCCAATAGCCAGGTCATGCTTTTCCTCGGCGCTGACCCCGGCGATATCAGTAAGCTGGAGGGAGAGTTCGAGATATGCATGGGGAAGGAAGAGGAAAGGCATGTCTTTACAGCACCTACCGCTGTTATCACGCCGCCCTTCCTGCCGCACTGGCCGGGGGGTGCGGTAAAGCTTTCCCAGCCCATGCTCATGATAGATATTCACCCGTCCGGCGATTCCGTCGTCGGGCAGGTGAAGTAGCTTGTCTTACTCTGCCGGCGAACTTTCGTATTTAGCCGCCAGGCCAATCTGGACGAAGCGATAAGATTTTTCGACCCTATTGCAGACGATAGGGAAATGCGGCGTCCCCCCGGGTATGGAGACCGCCGTCGGCACGTTAAAGGTATGTTTTTCATGCTCCTTGCCGATGTCTACGGTTATCTCTGCCCCCAGGTAGCTCGGATTATCCGTGTCATGCCCGAAGAACACCAGGCATTCGTCATAAGGGTGCACATGAGCGACCTTCTCCGGGCGCCACTCTCCCGCTTTGTTATGAATCTCCATCGTCACGTTCAGGGGCAACCCGGCCACGTCCGCGCCGGAGATGGCCCACCTCTCTTTAGCGTCCGCCTTGCCCGGGCCTTTTTTCACCGGCAGCTTTTTAAACAGGTGGGCGTATTTTTTACCATCCGTAGTCCCTTCAAGTTTTACCGGTACGGCCGCGTAGCCGGGATTGAGGGCGATATGGAAATGACCGAAGGGTTTATACACTTTATTGGTGAGCAGCGGACAGTGCGCCAAGCCCGCCGGCGCGGCCACCACCATCGGCACGCTGAAGAGGTGTTTTTCATACTCCTTACCCATGTGCAGCTCCATATCCGCCCCCAGGTAGCTTAAGTCCTCCGGGTCGTAGCCGAAAAAGAAAAGGCATTCGCCGAAGGGGTGCGCGTGCGCCCCCCGGTTAGGCGCCCAGTCCCCCACCTGGTCATAAACGCCGATGATAAAGTTGAGATTGAATCCGGCCAGGTCCTCGCCCTTCATGAAGGTCATCTGGCGGGCATTGGCGCCGCCCCTCCCTTCCCGGTAGGGCATCGTTTTTACCAGGTGACCGTATTTCGTCTCTGCCATCGGCGTCTCCTTTTATTCAGCCCCCTTGATTTTCAGCGCGACGTTATGTTTTCTCTCGGAAGTCTTTTTGCCCGTGACCGGGTGGGGGTAATGGAACGGGGGTATGTACCCGGAGGGGTATTTAGTATTAATATCCCGGGGTTTATCCGGGCGTGGCGCAGGGGGAAGCTCTTCGGCACTGATGGCGGCCACGCGTTCCGGCTTGACCCAGCCTTTAGTGGGGTCGGCCATGATGACGGGGTTCCACATCAACTTCCAGATTTTCCACTTGCCATCCTCTTTGATGTAGCCCGCGGTATAAATGCCGGCAGTCAGATTCTGCATGATTCTTTTTCCCGAAGGGAGCGCCGCCGCTCCCCAGCCGTACCAACGTCCCTGCGCGGTCTTGCCGTCCGGTGAGACATCGACGACGCCCGAAAGCTGCATTATCTGGTGCAGCACTTCCGGGTCGGTGCCGCGGGCCTTCTCCCCGGAAAAATATCTCTGTATCCCTTCCTTCCCCAGGAAGATGCCCACCATGATGTTCAGGGTGGTATCCGGCCTATCCGAAAAGCAGTCGATGACTTCCTCCCACATCCAGTGTTCCAGGTAATAACCGTACGACCTCTGGAGTCGTTTTATCGCTTCGAGGTCCTCCAGAACAGCGACCTTCTTTTCAAGCTCTTTGATTCTCTTTTCCGTGTCTTTTGAATCCATTTTTCTCTCCTTATTTCTGCGCGATTTTCGAATAGCCTAGCTTAACCTGGAGCGGCTCGGCAATATATAGATACTTATCAGTTGACGGGTCCCAGGGCGGCCAGTAAATCAGGCCTTTAACGCTCGGGTCTCCTGTCCTGGCGAACTGGGCCCACATCTGCATCATGGCCTCGGAGACTTTTCTCTCCGCATCGGTAATTACTGGCAGGGGCGATTTAGCGCCGGCCTTAGCATAGAGGAAGTGAAGTACGTGCCAGGCCACTTTGTCATCCACCTGGCCGAAGACATAGTGCATTTCCATCGCGTGGGAAGATACTCCGCCCTCCTTCCTCCAGTTCCCCGGCACCTGGTCGAAGATGCCGGCGTATCCTTTTACTTTTACCTTGCTCGCCCCGGAAAGCAGGCTCACGTAGCCCGGTATCATTTCAGGTTTGACGATGAAGCCGGGGCCGGTCAATTCGCCCAGATTGCCCAGCAGTATGAAAGGAACGGCGTTTTGCTTACCAGCGCGGAAGATATTGGCCGGCGAATCAGGCATGAACCAATCGTCCGCCGCCACGTCCCAGGGGCCCATGAACACGTATTGCGGTCCCATCTCGACGTTAAGGGCCTGGTCGAGTTCGATGATTTTCTCCCAGGACAGGGCGCGCGCCGCTGCCAGGGGGTCTTTTTGCTGGCTCACGCCGAGTTTGACGAACAGCTTTTCGCCGAACGTTTCCAGGTCTTTCACCGGCACGGGCTGGACGCTGCTGCCGCCGCTTTCGCAGATAGCCCTATGGAAGAGTCCTTTGGCCAGCGGCGAAGCCATCATCGCGACCACCTTAACGCCACCCCCGGACTCGCCGAAGATGGTGACGTTCTTAGGGTCGCCGCCGAAAGCCGCGATGTTTTTCTGCACCCATTGCAGGGAAGCAATCATATCCAGGAAAAGGTAGTTGCCGGAGACGCCCCGGGGCGACTCTTTAGAAAGCAGGGGATGGCAGAAGAGGCCCATAACGCCCAGCCGGGTGTTGACGCTCACCAGCACGACCCCGTGGCGCGCGAGAGGGATACTGTTATAAAACGCCCAGTTGCCGCTGCCGTATCGCAAGCCGCCGCCGTGGAACCAGACCATGACCGGCAGTTTTTCAGCGGCGCTTTTCGCCGGTGTGACGACATTCAGATAAAGGCAGTCTTCGCTGCAGGGCACCTTTTGCGCTTCCGGAGGCATATTAGGGTCGGGGAGCTGCGCCGGCTGGAGGCTGTAAGCGTTGCATTCACGGATGCCCGTCCATGATGCGGCTGGCTGCGGGGGCTGCCACCGGAGCTTGCCTACGGGTGGGGCGGCGTAAGGAATGCCGCGGTAGACATACGCCTCCTGGCCGGGTTCGCCTTTAACCATCCCGGTAATGTAGCCCGTATCGAGTTTTATTTTTTCGACCATTAATCACTCCTGTTATTTATTTTAAGGCAGTTTGGAATAACCGTCCTTAATCTTCGGTTTGGGGGTAAGGAAAAGATAGCGGTCGGTGGCTTTCTCCCAGGCAGGCCAGTCGGGAATGCCCGGCACATTCGGGTTGCCGTTTTTCGCGTACTGTGTCCAGATGCGCATCATCAGTTCGGACAATTTACGGTCGACGTCCGTCAGCCCGGGGTCGAGCGATTTGGCGCCGGCCATGCCGGCGATGATTAAAAGACCTGGCCAAAAACCACTGCTATTGTCCCAGTCGCCGAAAACATAGCCGAGCTCCATGGCGTGGGTGGAATAACAGCCTTCCTGTTTCCAGCGGCCCGGCACCCGGTCAAAGACATAGGCATGGGCCTTGACTTTAGTCTTGGCCGCCCCGGAAAACTCTGCCAGATAGTGCGGAATGAGGTAAGCCCCCGGCGGTGTGGAAAGCTCGCCGAGGTTGGCGCCCAGGATATAAGGAACGGCCAGCTGTTTGCCAGCCTTGAAAATATCGAGGGGTGTTTCCGACAAAACCCAGCCGTCCACGGCAACGTCCCAGAGTTCGCCGCGGCCGTAGGCGTGCAGCTCGCGGACGAGTTCATTTTCGACCTCCATGATTTTCTCCCAGGGCAGGGCGCGGACGGCTTTAAGCGGGTCTTTGGCTTTGTCTACTCCTAGCCTAGCGAAGAATTTATCCCCCATCGCCTCCAGCTCGGCCAGGGGTCTACCGTCCGGGCTGCCGCTTTCCGCGATGGCGCGGTGGAAAAGCCCTTTCGCTAAAGGCGAAGCCATCAGCGTGATTACCTTAGCGCCGCCGCCGGACTCGCCGAAGATGGTAACGTTCTTGGGGTCACCGCCGAATGCGGCGATATTTCTCTGCACCCATTGGAGTGCGGCAATCATGTCCAGCACCATGTAGTTGCCGGAGACGCCCCGGGGCGATTCGCGTGAGAGCAGGCGGTGTGCCAGCAGGCCAATGGGCCCGAGGCGCATGTTGACATTGACCTGAACCACGCCGTTTTGCGGCAGCCGGATAAGATTGGAGAGACCTTCGTTGCCGCTGCCGAAGATAAAACCCCCGCCGTGCATCCAGACCATCACCGGCAGTTTGTCAGAAGCTTTTTGAGCAGGTGTCAGGACATTGAGGTAAAGACAGTCTTCGCTCTGTGGTAGCGCCAGACGCGGGTCCGGTTTATCGGGTTTTTCCGGATTGGAACCGGGAAGATGGCTGGTGCACTGGGGGGCTAATTTACTGAAGATGGCGCAATCACGCACGCCCTGCCACGGCACTATCGGCTGTGGGGGTTGCCAGCGCAGGTTGCCTACAGGTGGGGCGGCATAAGGGATGCCGCGGTAAACATACACCTCACGGCCGGGTTCACCCTGGACGATACCTGAAATATAGCCGGAATCCAGCTTGATTTTATCCATAAGCGCTCGTCCTTCGTAGAGATTTTAGCGAGAATTCACTGACCAGCGGGTGTGTCAAATAGGCATTATACATTGGATGCAGTTGGGAAGTAAAGAGAAAAGGAAATGTAAAGTGCGGTAACGCCTAAACAAGGGTACCGGGGTATTGCCAATGATACAAGATTGGATTATAATAGACTCCCAACAATACGGGGGGCAATAAAAGGAAAGGTCATATACTGACGCTTTCACAGGAGTTAAAGATGCAACTAAAACGCTGGCTTTCTCCGATTATGGTGTTGGTTCTACTACTGGCTGGCATGGTTGGCTGCGGGACATCGGCGGTGAGGTCAATTGACCTGGTGCCCCAGAATGCTAATTTTATCGCCGATGTGCAGCTGGGAAAAATAATCAACGACCAGGAATTCAGAAATGCTTACGCTGCGGAAAAAAAGTCGCCCCAGAAACCGCAGACGGTCGATGCGGCACTGGACAAGGTGGTGCAGGAGACAGGCGTTGACCTCCGCAACATCTCCCGGGGCGTCGTCTTTGGCGACGTTAATAACCTTGGGAGAGATTATTACCTCGGGGTCATCGTTGAGGGGACCTTTAACCAGGCGACGTTCATCAGCAATTTCGAGACAAAGGCGAAGGAGAAATTCACCGTCAGCGATTACAAGGGCTACAAGCTCTATACGAGCCAGGATGGCCAATCGAATCTGGCTTTCTTGAGCGATGGGATGCTCCTCTTCGGAAGCACTAAAGCTGTAAAAGATATTATCGACGTCAGTAAGGGTGATAGCACCCGGGTTAGCGGCCAGGTATTGAACATGTACAACCAGATGGATGGTAGCCTCTTCAGGGCGGCATTCATCGTCCCGGAGTCGGGCCGCAAAGAACTTTCTCAAGCTCCAGTCTCCGGTGTTCCCTTTTCGTTCAAGCCTTTCGCCGATACTGACCTGATTGGTTTTGCGATGAGCAAAGATGCCCAGCTCGCTACTCTTCAAGTTAATCTGCATTTTATCAGCTCGACCTCGGCCGGAGATGCCAGGGACACATTGAGTGGCGCCTTCACGTCACTTAAAGGCATGTCCCTATCGTCCGATGTGAAAGACCTGCTGGGTAAGATAGTAGTGACTACGAGCGGTTCGACGCTCACCCTGACCCTGAAGGCAACATTGTCCCAGATTGAGAAAGTTAGGCAATAGTATGTAGCCGTTTATTATGAGAAATTATCAGGATAGTTCTGCGAAAAGCATACGTCTGACGGCGAATAGTGGACCCCAGGGGCGATTCGAACGCCCGACACGCGGTTCAGGAAACCGCTGCTCTGCCATTAACGCCCCTCTGAATAAATCTCTTCTTCTTGACAAGAATTGGCGAATAGGACTATCCTCCAGTTAAGAGATTTAGAGTAACCCCAACAACAGGCTGAATATAACGGGTAACCCCTGTAAAATCAGAAAGGGTCTACCGTGAATATGGGCAGTTAATTATTGGGGGAACGAGAGGCTGAAATGGCGGATAGAGACGAAGAACGACAGTATGTGAAAGACAGCCGGGAGTCTAAAAAGCCAGAGAAATGCCCCAAATGCGGTAGTCAGAAAATTACCTCATGCCCCGGCGGTTCCAGCCTCAAGGCTGTACCCGGTATCTGGTGGGTTTGCGACGACTGTAAGCATCAATGGTAAATTCAAACCTTCAAACAGTGGTACCCCAGGGGCGATTCGAACGCCCGACACGCGGTTTAGGAAACCGCTGCTCTATCCTTCTGAGCTACTGGGGCAATCAGACCCCGTAACTTTAAATCGGCGGCGATATCGGCCAGGTCAAGCTCCCGCAGCTTCTTCTCCGTGGGCAGACCGGTCGCGGTATCCCAGCCGCGCAGGGCGTAATATTCGCTTTTCAGCTTTTCAAAGTCCTGCCGGTCGATTCTCGCGCCTTGGCGGGAAACTATTTCCCCATTCTTGCCCGGAACGATGCAGTCCGGATTGAAAAACACACTTTGCAAAGGCTCGTCATGGAGGTAATCCAAGAGCCTGTCAGCCTCCCGCCCTCCCCGACCCTGCCTCGTAAAGATAGCTTTTTGCAGGTTGAATACCCGCTCCCCGATTCCGTTCAGCCCGGCCTCGTCTATCTCCCTGCCGGTAATCGCGGCGATGACCTGGCTTTCCAGTGATGGGTCGCCGGTGTGGGAATCAGCGAACCTGACCCAGATGACCGGCCAGAGAAAATCGCATAATATAGAGCTTTCCTTAGCGTAGGCGCGGTCCTGGATTTTTTTCGCCGCCAGGGCTTTGCCTTCGTACGAAGAGAAGTCAGCTGCCGCAGCACTGCCCCAAAAATTTTTTGCAATGGCGATAAAATCATCGGTGGAGAGGAATGCATCTTTCTCTCCCTTTACCCAATTGCGCCACAGCCACAGCGCGTGGGTAAGCTCGTGTACCTGGTTTATCGGGCGTCGCGGCTCGGTGGCATAGAGCAACGCGTTGGTCAGCACCAGCCGCGGGTCGTAATCTTTAGTCTCGCTGGCCCGGGTAAGAACGCTGGTGTTGGCCAGCTCCTGCGCCCTTTTCCCCAGCTCCGCCGCGGCCTTTAACGTGCCGCGGGCCAGTATATCGCCAAAACCTTCGCGTAGAGCTATTTTCCTGGTCAGTGTTTTTATAAACTCCACGCTGCCTACCTTTGAAAGCGGCAGGCTGGTGTTATTTTCGTTCAGAATACCTTCTTCGTAACATGCGCAAAGCCATTCTATCATCGGCTGCATTACCGTGGTATCCAATCCGTATTGGTCGCAGAGGCGCGACGCATACAGAGCCACCTCCTGCCAGTTGCTATCACCGCGTTTTTCCGCCGTGCCCCAGTAAACATGCACTGCCTGACAGAAAAATTTATAGCGCCGTCCTTCGTTCTCATAAGCCTTTCTAAAGCAGCCGGTGGCGCATCCGTAGCAGGGGCGCAATCTGGTCTTGCCCGGGATATCTTCGAGCCAGTTTTTCCACGTATCTTTCCTGATTTTGTACAAATGGTCGGTAAGCTGGCTCAACCCGGCGGGGTCGGCGGCTTTTGGTCTTTCGGTACCGGCGACAACAATGGCTTTAAGATTCTTCGACCCCATTACCGCGCCGAGGCCACTCGCGCCGGAGGCGCCGTCATCGGCGAGCATGGTGGCGAACGCGACAAGGTTTTCAGCCGCCGGGCCTATGGTCAGTACGCTGGTATCTTTCCCCAATTCTGCTTTCAGGCTGTCGGCAGCTTCGAAGGCGGACTCGCCCCATAGCGCGGAGGCGTCCTTAATCACGGCGGCGCCGTCTCGTATTATGAGATAAACAGGTTTCTCCGCTTTGCCCTGGACCACTAGCCCATCATAGCCGGCGTACTTAAGCCGCGAGCCCCAGCGGTCTCCCAGGTTGGCGTAAGAGAATATTTCGGGGTCGGTAATGGCCGTTTTACCGCAGACCTGCCAGCGGCAGCCGGCCAACCCGGTAAACCCCGCAACAGGACCGGTGATATAGACTAGGCAGTTTTCCGGGTCGTAAGCGCGCGTCTGCGGAGGTACCGTGTCCCAGTACAGCTTTGCCGCGATGCCCCGCCCGCCCAGGAACCTTGCGGCGTAAGGAGCGGTCGGCAGGGTGGTGATGCTGCCGTTAGACAGGTTGACCTTCAGGATTTTTCCGGCATATCCGAATTCGGCCACTGACATTATTCCGCCTTATCTCTTGCCCGTGAGCGAGACCGCCATGCAGACGTAAGGTTTTTCGATGCTTTTAGTAATAATGGGGCAGTGGTAAATGCCTTTCGGCGCTATCAGGACGGTGGGCTTATCGAAGACGTGCTTTTCCTCTTCCTTGCCGATGGACACTTCCACTTCAGCGCCCAACTCATCGAGGTGATACGGGTCGGAGCCGATGAAATACACCGCCTCATCGTACTCGTGGACGTGCGGCTTGGTGGACAGTCCCGTGATACCTGTCGTATAGGCGCAGGCGTAAATTACATTGAGATTAAATCCGCCCAGAATATCCCCGCCCGTGGAGAACAAAGCGCCCTCTTTGGTCTTGCGGAAAGGTATGGTGACGACGTTTTTAGCGTATTTATTGCCGGCCATTTTGCTCCTTTTCCTTCTATTTCTCAATCTTCCTTCTTAACTCTTGCTTCAGTTTATTTACGCGTTTCCGGTGTACCGCGCCGCCGGGCGGTGGGGGCGGATTGGGGTTCCAGGGCATTTGCTTGAGGTTTTCCAGTATGATAGGAAGCTGCTGGAAAGGCACGGATATCAGGAAAAGGCCGGGCGGAAAGATATCCATCGCCTGCATGCCCAGCCCCAGGCCGGTGACGAAGTAGTTCATCTCGCCGCTGACGACGGGATAGATGTAAATCCAGGCGCAGGCTACTACGGGCGTCGCTTTGCTGACGAAGGGCTGCCCCGTCGAATAGTTAATCGACCTCAATAACGTTTGCGCCTGCCGGATGTTCGCGGTGATGACCAGCACATCCGGGTCAAAGGTCATTTTATCTACCGGCGCGAAGGCCACGTAACGCACCGAGCCTTTAGGCAGCCTGGGGAGGTACTGGTACATCGCGCGGCAGGAGCTGGCGTCCTTAAAGAGCCCTTCGTCCCCGCCGAACAACCCGCTGACGAGCACGGGTTCCGGGTCTTCCATGCCGAGTATCATCTGCTCCACGCCCACGCAGACCCAGTCATCCGGCGCGACGTAGAAAGGCTCGCTGGTCTGGGCTTCCTTGAGCATCTCGCAGAAGTTCAGCTCTTTACCGAGTCTTTTCATGCCTTTGGGGCGCGTTATTAAAAACTTGACGCCAACCGGCTTTCTCTCGAATTTGAATTTTTCCAGAACGGAGTAATCACGCTGTTTTTTGCTCAAGGGTGCCTCCTTATTCACCGGATTCCCGGCTTAATTGCTCGCGTATTTTTTGCATTTTCTTTTTATGACCTTCCGGCCCCAACGTGTAGGATTCCGGCACCCAATCCATTTCGGCCAGGTTCTTCAGGATACTGGTGAGCCTGTCCCAGGGTATGGTCAGCAATATGCGCCCTTCCGGGAAGAGCCGCCGCGCTTTCATACCGAAGCCGAAACCGGTAATGGTGAAATTTATTTCCCCGGTCAAGTACGGGTAGATGTAGAGCCAGGCGCAGCCCGCCACCGTCGTTCCACGGGCGGTCCAGACTTCACCGCTGGTATAGGACCGGGCGCGGTTAAAGATTTCTGCTTGGCTAACGCTAGCCAGGATAATGAGGATATCAGGCTCGAAGTCAACCTTGCCCAGAGGAGCGAAAGCGACATATTCGATGGCGTTTCTCGCCAGCCTGGGGAGGTGCTGATAGATCCTCCGGTTGGCGCGGTCGTCTTTGAAGGCACCCAGCAATGGCCCCACCTGGCCGCTTTCGAACCTCGGGTCTAAATCGACCATGCCGAGCAGCATGGCGCCGATGCAGGTGAAGTCATCTTTAGTGACGTAAAAAGATTTACCATTCTGCGCCGCGACGAGCATCTCGCAGAAGTCCAGGGGATTATCAGGGCGCTTCAAGTTTTTAGGCCGGGCGGGCAGGAACTTGACGCCTACCGGCGGCCGTTCAAATTCGAACTTCTCCAGGATGGCGTAGTCAACAGGGTATTTGCTCATGGGCCTCCTTTCCAGCGGTCTATGGTAATGATATGACGGACTGACGGGATGTTCAAGTCGGCTTCAGGCCCGAGGTTATCAATATACCCAAAATTGACGCAAGTATGTATAATTAATAGCGGGAAGGGAGGCACAGTATGGAAGACAACCGTTTGAAGGGTAAAGTGGCCCTGGTGACCGGGAGCCGGCGGGGCATCGGGCGGGCGATAGCGCTGGCGTTGGCCGCCGCGGGGGCCAACATCGTGCTCTGCGATAACGTCAAGGATGATGGCAAGCTGGATGAAGTCGCCGCGGAAATCAAGAAAATTGGCCGGACCGCCGTGATTATCACCGCGGACGTATCTAAAAAAACCGATGTCGAGGAGATGGTGACCCGCAGTGCCGCACGCTTCGGTAAAATCGATATCCTGGTCAACTGCGCCGGCATCTGGATACCTGGCCAGACTCTGCTCGAATGCCCGGAAGACAACTGGGATAAGGTTATTGACATAAATCTTAAAGGCACTTATCTTTGCTGCCAGGCTGTGGGCCGGGTAATGGTCAAACAGCGGAGCGGTAACATCATCAACATATCTTCAAAGGTGGGACTGGAGCCGGGTACCGGGGCCGGGGCCTACTCTATTTCCAAGGCGGGCATTATCATGCTGACCCGGCAACTGGCGCTAGAGTTGGCGCCGCACGGCATACGGGTCAATGCCCTGGCGCCGGGGATAGTTAAGACCGATTTTAACAAAGAGCTGTGGCAGGCCCCCGACGCGGTAAGACAGCTATCGCGCGGGGTGCCCCTCGGCAGGCTGGCCGAACCGGAAGATATTGCCCGCGGCGCCCTTTTCCTCGCTTCCGACGAATCGAACTACATCACGGGAGCGACTATCGCCATCGATGGGGGGTGGCAGGTCGCCGCGCCGTCGGGAGGGAAATAGGCGCAAGCTTCAGCCGGAAGGCGTCCCGATATACTCTTTGACCGCCGAGGAGTCGTAGGCGGCGCGCCGGCCGGGGCACTTTACCATAGTACAAAGCCGGCAGCTCAAGAAACCCGTCTCGTTGGGGAAAAGTATCCCCGACCGCGACTTGGTCGGCTTGATAGCGCCGCCCGAAGTGAGCGACACCCCGATTTGCGCCGCGGCGTTGCCGAAAAGCGCGAAGAGCGGCTTTTGTTGCGAAATCGGGAAATCATCGAACTCGCCCGGGTTCAGGGTAGCCACACCTTTCAAGGAGTGTTGGCTTTTAATATAGTCGGTCAGGTACTCCGAGGCGCTGAATAGTATCACCATCTTAATCGTATCCAGCGTGTACTGCCGCATCAGGTCACCGCGCTCAAGCGGCAGCTCATCCAGCTCCTGCCCGGCGGTGGCGATGAGCGGGTAAACGGTGGGCTGGTCTTCCAGGCACTTGCTTAAAGCGCGGCTGTTAAAGCGTACGCCGTCGATATCTACTGTGCTCCGGT
>JBEKDL010000032.1:0-21649 GCA_050014355.1 Dehalococcoidales bacterium
GTTTACCTACCGTGCCAATGACGGACAGGCTAACTCCAACACGGCTACCGTCACCATTACCATCACTGCGGTCAATTACCCACCGGTGGCGGTGAACGATGCTTATACTACCAATGAAAATATAGCCCTGACCGTGGCTGCGCCGGGAGTGCTTGCGAACGACACCGACCCCGATGGAGATAATATCACGGCGGTGAAGGTCACTGACCCGGCCCACGGCACGCTGACCCTGAACAGCAACGGCTCCTTCACCTATACCCCGGCGGCCTATTATAACGGCACCGACTCGTTCACATACAAGGCCAATGACGGACAGGCTAACTCCAACACGGCTACCGTCACCATTACCATCACTGCGGTCAATTACCCGCCTGTGGCGGTGAACGATGCCTATACCACCAGCCAGAATACCGCGCTGACGGTGACAGCAGCTATGGGGGTATTAAGTAATGATACGGATGCCGATGGTGACACGCTGACAGCCATTAAAGTCACTGACCCGACCCACGGCACGGTTACCCTCAATAGTAACGGCTCATTTACTTACACTCCGACAACCGGCTATACCGGCAGTGATTCCTTCACCTACAAAGCTAATGACGGCAAAGCTGACTCCAACACGGCTACGGTGACTATCACCGTCACCGCGGTCAATCACGCGCCGGTGGCGGTGAACGATGCTTATACCACCAGCCAGAATACTGCGCTCACGGTGGCAGCTAAGGGAGTACTAAGTAATGACACCGATGCCGATGGTGACTCCCTGACGGCGGTAAAGGTCAGTGACCCGTCCCACGGCACGCTTACCCTGAACAGCAACGGCTCATTTACTTACACTCCGACCACCGGCTATACCGGTAGTGATTCCTTCACCTACAAGGCCAATGACGGCAAGGCTGACTCCAACACGGCTACGGTGACTATCACCATCACCGCGGTCAATCACGCGCCGGTGGCAGTAAACGATGCCTATACCACCAGCCAGAATACCGCGCTGACGGTAACGGCAGCTATGGGGGTATTAAGTAATGACACGGATGCCGATGGTGACACGCTGACGGCCATTAAAGTCACTGACCCCACCCACGGCACGGTTACCCTGAACAGCAACGGCTCATTTACTTACACTCCGACCACCGGCTATACCGGCAGTGATTCCTTTACCTACAAGGCCAATGACGGCAAGGCTGATTCCAATACGGCTACGGTGACTATCACCATCACGACTTCAACGGCAACTACCTTTGGTCTTAATAGTGGTGACAACACCTGGAACCAGAGTGCCAATTTGCTGGATGTTATGAGATTCCAGAATAATGCCGTCACCGGCACACTGACAAAACTTGAAATCCTGTTTGATGATACCACACCTAATGGCAAGGTGAGGCTGGGGGTCTATGCTGATAGCAACGGCGCACCCGGTAGCCTGCTGCTTGATGCCGGCGAGGTTACCGTGGCCAATGGCTGGGTATCGATAAGCGGGTTAAGTCTATCGGTAACACAGAATACCTATTACTGGCTGGTGTGTAATTTACAGAGTGCCAATGGCGTCAGGTACCAGAGCGGACAGGCAACGTATTCACATTACTGGGTTAGCTATACCTATGGAGCGCTTCCAGTCCAATTCCCCCTGCACGGTGAAGATTACAACGATTGTGACTATATAATGCGAGCCACGGTTACCGTGCCATAGCCCAGATTAAAAAGGCATCTTTACAACCTGTCCGAAAGAGCGTAAAAGTAAAGATAATATAAATGGTCAGCTACAAGCTGCTTTAGCTTTATGTTTTCCTCCTCGAGTAGCAAAATTATAAAAACAACCCCCCTTTCCGGCTAAATTAGCTTCAAAACAGGGGGTTATTTTTACATTGGTAGCGCATACGGGATTCGAACCCGTGGTCTCGTCCTTGAGAGGGACGCGTCCTAGGCCGCTAGACGAATGCGCCGTTTGAAAACGCCGACTCCACCTTAAGCGGACAAAGCTGTGAAACCAAACATTATCACATCTTTGTTCAGGCCAGTCAAGCTATCGAACTCCAGATTCAGCTGTATCATTACAATATTCTAACGTCCAGCATTTAACCCTAGCCAAACCGTGAAAAACCCTTTATAATCATAATTATTGCGGTATTAATAATCTTTCACCTAAAAGGAGCGCCGATATGGAAATCAAGGCAATTGCCGGAGACATCGTTAAAATCGAGACCGGCGCCGTAATTGTGAACTTTTTTGAGGACTCCGGGCAGCCGGAAGGCGATGCCGCTGCCGTGGACACCGCTATGGATGGGGCGATTTCCCGGCTCATCAAGCAGGGCGATATCAAAGGAAAACTCAATGAAATTACCCTGCTGCACTGCGTTGGTAAGCTGCCGTCCGCGCACGTTGTCGTGGTGGGACTGGGCAAAAAACCCAAGCTCACGCTGGACAAGGTGCGCGGCGCGGTCGGTGAGGTATGCCGCTATCTGCGGCAAAAGAGCATTGACCGCATCGCCACCGGCCTTCTGGGAGCAGGAGTTAACGGTTTCAAAACAGGAGACGCTGTCCAGGCTATTACCGAAGGCGCTATGCTCGGCCTGTATACTTTCCGCAAGCATATGACGAAAAAGGAAAACAACCATACCGAAGTCAAAGAGTTCGCTATCGTTGGCCGGGATAAAGCCTCGATGGCCAGAGCGGTCAACCGCGGGAAAATAATCGCCGAAGCTGTGAACTGGACGCGTGACCTCGTTAACGAGCCTTCCAATTTCATGACCCCCGCCGCTATGGCTGAAGCGGCGCGGAAAATCGCCGGTGATTACGGGTTTAAAATAGAAGTCCTTGAAAAGCAGCAGATGGCGTCCCTCGGTATGGGCGCCCTGCTCGGCGTAGCCCAGGGGAGCCAGCAGTCTCCCAGGTTCATCATCCTGACTTATAAAGGTAAAAAATCGAATACAGTCGATATGGCGCTGGTCGGCAAAGGCATTACCTTCGATTCCGGCGGTATCGATATCAAGCCGCAGGAAGGCATGCACGAGATGAAAGGCGATATGGCCGGGGGTGCCTCGGTGCTCGCCGCGCTTACGGCGATAGCCCGCCTCAAGACCCCCGTTAACGTTACCGCCCTGGTGCCGGCTACGGAAAACATGCCCGGCGGCTCGGCCCAGAAACCGGGCGACGTTGTCACGGCCATGAACGGCAAGACCATTGAAGTCCTCAACACCGATGCCGAAGGCCGCTTGATTCTGGCTGACGCTTTAAGCTATGCCAGAAAGCTGGAGGCTAAGGCCATCATCGATGTCGCTACCCTCACCGGCGCCTGCCGCGCGGCCCTGGGCACCATATGCACCGGCGCTTTCACCAACAACCAGGCGTTCATCGATAAACTCATCGCCGCCGGAAACGAGGTCGGCGAGCTTATGTGGCAGTTCCCGATGTTCGAAGAATATGACGAGCAGATTAAAAGTGATGTCGCCGATATTAAGAACCTCGGCGGCAAGTTCGCCGGCGCTATCACCGCGGCCAAATTCCTCGCCGAGTTCATCGATAACACTCCCTGGGTGCACCTGGATATCGCCGGCACCAGCGATACCGATAAAGACAAGGGCTACCAGGTCAAAGGCGCCACCGGCGTGCCCGTGCGCGCTCTGGTGAACCTGGTGTTAAAAATGTCGAAAGAGTAGTCTCCTCTCACCCGCGCTGGAGCGGACCAAGATGAGAGGATTTACCGGTAAAAGGAGGCTTATATGAAAATCAAATGGCTGGCCCACGCTACCTTCCTCATCACGGCCGATTCCGGCACGAAGATTATTACCGACCCCTATACCACCAACGAGCGCCACCGCCACGGAGATATTAAAGAGACCGCCGATATTGTCACTGTCAGCCACGGCCACGGCGACCACAATAACACCGCCGCTGTTAAGGGCAATCCGCTCGTGCTGGATAAAGCGGACGCGGTAAAGAGCATTAAAGACAAAACTATTAAAATCAAGGCAGTTGCCACCTTCCATGACGATGCCGGGGGCAGCCAGAGAGGCCCGAACGTGATTTTTTGCTTCGAAGTAGACAGCGTGAACGTCTGCCACTGCGGCGACCTCGGGCATTTGCTTACGGAAGTCCAGCTCAAGGCCATCGGCAAGGTGGACGTGCTGATGGTTCCCGTCGGAGGTTTCTTCACTATCGATGCCGCCGGCGCTACCAGAGTCTGTGAGCAGCTCAAGCCGAGAATTATTTTACCCATGCATTATCGTACGGATAAAATAAGCATTCCTATCGCCCCGGTGGATGATTTCCTCAAGGGCAAAAGCAACGTCAAGCGTTCCGAAAGTAGTGAAATTGAGGTCAAAGCAGGTAAACTCCCGGCCGATACCCAGATTATGCTGCTCAAACCGGCGCTTTAAGCTCATCACCTTTTATCTATGAATGAATACTGGGATAAGCGGTTCCGGGCCGAGGGGAAGATTTGGGGAGATATTCCAAGCCACACGGTCGAATATGCTCTCAAGCTTTTCCATAAAGCGAATGTTAAAACCATACTGGTCCCTGGCTCCGGTTATGGAAGGAATACCGGGCCATTTTCTGCCTCGGGTTTTAATGTAACGGGGATTGAAATATCTCCGGCGGTTTACGCTATGGCGCGGGAGTTCGACCCCTTTACCAGGTTCTTTAACGCTTCTGTCCTGGATATGTCTTTCCTCCCCGAAAAGTACGATGCCATATACTGTTTTAACGTCCTGCACCTTTTCCGGGAGAAAGACAGAAAGCTCTTCATAGACCAGTGCCGGGAAAAAGTTAAAGATAACGGCCTTATGTTTTTCACCGTTTTCTCTGAAGAAGAAGCAAGCTGCGGCCAGGGCAAAGAGGTCGAAAAAAACACATTTGAAAGCAAACCGGGCCGCCCGGTGCACTATTTCACCGAAAATGACCTGAAAGCGCACTTCATAAAAATGCAGATTCTGGAAACGGGTATTTTAGAAGACCCGGAGGACCACGGCGCGGAAGGCCCGCATACCCACCGGTTGCGCTATATCCTTGTGAAAGCTAATATTCATGATAAATCCGAATGACGTCAATTTAATTATCTTTGATATGGACGGTACTATCGTGCCCTCCCTCGGACCGACCTACGAGTCTATCAAGCGCGCCTTTGCCAAACTCGGATGGCCGGTCACGTTCTCCCCGGAGGACATCAACCGTTTCTTCGGCCTGACGACGGCCTCAACCACGGGCAGCCTTTTCGAGTTCATCACCCCTCCCGGCAGCCGTCTCTCGGTCACCGAAGTCAGGGACCGAGTCCGCGCCGAATACGACGTCACCTTCCGGGAAATGGCGCGCCCTTATCCCGGTGTTAAAAAAACCCTTGCGGTGCTAAGGCGGCGGGGATATAAGCTGGCGCAATACACCAACGCCTCCACGATGTATCTGAACGTCATCATGTCGTCCCTGGATTTGAAAAATTGCTATGATTACATCGAATGTATCCAGGATAATAGCCTCACCAAGCCGGAGCTTGTCAAAAAAATCCGGGCGCATTTCGGCGGGCTGACCGCGGCTATTGTCGGCGACAGGATTCATGATATTGAGGCGGCCAGGGAGACAGGCTCGCTGTCTATAGGCGCTCTCTTCGGCTACGGCGGGAAGGAACCGGAGCAGGCGGACTTGACTATTAATAAGTTTGATGACCTGCTCTCTATTTTCGACCGGAGACGGCCGATTTTCGAGAAGATTGCATCAGAAATCGAGCGTAAAAAGCCCGCCGACCGGCCTTTGGTTATCGGCGTCAATGGTATCGACTGCTCCGGAAAAACGGTATTCACCTCCGCCCTTCAACAATTCCTGGACGCGAAGGGCCATCAAACACAGCTAATCAGCCTCGATGATTTTCACAATCCAAGAGAAATCAGGTACGCTGGCCAGGACCAGGCCGATAACTATTTCCATAAGAGCTTTGATATCCAGACTATCCTCAAGAAACTGCTCATCCCTGTGCGAGAAAAAGGAGAATACACCGCTACTCTGAAGCTGCTTGATTTACAGACTGATAAATACACCGTTACCAGGAAATTCTCTTTCAGCCGTCAATCCATCGTGCTTATTGAAGGCGTTTTCCTGTTCAGGAAAGACCTGTCACCGTTTATCGACTATAAAATCTTTCTGGAGATTCCGTTGAAAGAAGGTAAAAAACGCGCTATATCCAGAGATCCCGAAGCATCATTAAACAAATACGATACAAAGTACCTGCCCGCCCAGCGTAAATACCTCCAGGAACACCCTCCCCTGACCCTCGCCGATATGATAATCGATAACACCAACTACGAGTACCCGGTCATCAAAAACGTCGGCTAAAAGCAACTCTTTTTATCTTTGAGAGCGCCTACCCTCTATCGGCTATTGACCGCCTATGGTAAAATATTCTATGGAGGGGGTATGTTCCTTAAAATAGGCAGGTGAATTGAATATAAGTTGTATTATCCTTGCCGGCGGTAAAAGTACGCGCCTGGGTCACGATAAGGTACTCGAGAGAATCGGCAGTACAAGTCTACTGGAACAGGTAATCTCCCGCATAGAGCCGCTAACTAAAGAAATAATTATCGTCACCGCGAAAGAGAGAACCTTCACAGAGCTGGCAAGTCGCCAGAAAGTAAAAATAGTGTCAGACATTTTTCCCGGCCAGGGCTCTCTGGGAGGTATTTACACCGGACTGGTAAAATCAGATTCATTTTATAACCTTGTTCTCGCGGCCGATATGCCGTTTGTGAATACGGTTTTATTGAGATACATGATAGGAATTTGTGAAGGGTTCGATTTCGTGTTGCCGCGGGTCAATGGTCTCTTCGAGCCTTTGCACGCCATCTACTCGAAAAACTGTATTCAGCCCATCGAGAAGATATTAAGCGGGGGCAAGAAAGTTATTATCGAGCTTTTTAATTACGTCAGGGTAAGATTTGTCGAGGCTGTAGAGGTCGATAAGTTCGACCCGCAGCATTTGAGCTTTTTCAATATCAACACCAGGGAAGAGCTGGAACTGGCCAAAAAAATTTCCGCGGGGGCTCCAATTGATGCTAACGGTTGAAGAGGCAATCCAGAAAATTCTCGATGAAGTCGATGTCCTCGAGACAGCGTCCTTCCCCATCCTGGAAACGCTGGGGCAGGTGCTCGCCGAGGATATTGTGTCCGCTATCAATGTACCGCCCCTGGACAACTCCGCCATGGACGGTTACGCGGTGCGTTCACAGGATACGAAAGACGCCTCCGCCACATCGCCAAAAGTCCTGCGCGTGATTGACACCGTCATCGCCGGTTCTCTACCGCATCGCGAGGTAACGCCCGGTACGGCGGTGCGCATCATGACCGGCGCGCCTTTACCCCGCGGTGCCGATGCCGTCGTCCAGTTCGAAAACACCGATGAGACAAAGCGCCGGAGCCCGATAGCCGAGATAGGAATACTCGTCGGGGCCGAACCCGATGATAATATCAGGAAAGCCGGCGAGGACATCGCCAGAGGGACGGTAGCGCTTAAGAAAGGCATTATAATCCGCCCCGCCGAAGTTGGCCTCATGGCTTCTCTCGGATATAGCCAGGTCAAAGCCGTCCGCCGCCCGGTGGTCGCTATCTTATCTACCGGCAACGAGCTGGTCGAGCTGGGACAGCCCCTCCCTGAAGGCAAAATCTATGACAGCAATCTCTACAGCATCGCCGGTCTGGTGAAGCGCTATGGGTGCATCCCTGAAATACTCGGTATCGCCCGCGACGATGAAAAATCGCTCGTGAGCAAGCTCAAGCAGGCGCAGGACGCCGATATGCTCCTGACCACCGGCGGGGTTTCCATGGGCGACTACGATATGGTGAAGGACATCCTGGCCAGGGAAGGCAAAATGGTCTTCTGGCAGGTTAAAGTCAAGCCGGGTAAACCGCTCGCCTTCGGGAAAATCCGGGGTAAGACCAGGGATATCCCCCACCTGGGACTGCCGGGCAACACTGTCAGCTGCATGGTGGGTTTCGAGCTGTTCGTCCGCCCGGCGCTTTTAAAGATGATGGGGAAAAAGAATCTCGCCAAACCGGCCGTGGAAGCAATTATCGAAAATAACATAAAAAACGACGCCGGCCGCCGTATCTATAACCGCGCCATCGTGGAAAAGCGTGACGGTCACTATTACGCCCGGCTGACCGGTCCGCAGAGCTCCGGGATTTTAAAGTCCATGACGCTGGCGAACGGTCTCGTAATCATCCCCGAGGAAAAGTCCGTTAAAAAAGGCGAGACCGTCCAGGCGCTGATGCTGGACTGGAATGAAGAAGTGAATCTCTAGCTATAATTTGAAAGTTGTAATATGCGTTCGATTATATCATTGGTAGGAAAATCCAGCTCGGGCAAGACGACCCTGATGGAAAAGCTCATCACCGAGCTTAAAAGGCGCGGCTCTAAAGTAGCTATCGTTAAACATTCGCACCATGCGGATGACCTTGATACCGCGAAGAAGGACACGTGGCGCTTTACACAGGCCGGCGCCGAGCTATCGGCCATCAACTCTCTTGACCATCTCGCCGTCTTCAGGCGCATGGACCACTTTTTCGACCCGCAGGAGATTTCTGATTTCATCCTCTGGGACTATGACATTATCCTTACGGAGGGGTTCAAGGGCAGCCCCTATCCCAAAATAGAAGTCCACCGCTCCGCGCAGGGCAAAGATTTACTTACCGATACGCAACTGCTGCTGGCGGTGGTCACCGACGAGCCGCTGGACGTAAATGTGCCCCAGTACTCCCACGATGACATTGCGGGCATCGCCGACCTTATCCAAAACAGCATAAATTCCCTAGGCCATAAAAACAATGTGGATGTGGTGGTCAATGGCAACCGGTTGTCCGTCGATGCATCGCTCGAGGACTTGCTGACACGCACGCTGTTGGCCATGATACCCGGGACTCAAGATAACAGTATTAAAAACCTGCACGTTTCCCTTAGGAGGAAGGCTTGATATTCGAAGCCTCGTCTTTTACTTTTAAGGTGCCTTCAGTGGTAGCCAGGGCACGGCGCGTCCTTATCAAGCCCAGCGCCTCCTACCCCCTGCCCTACCCGGTCACCACCAGCGCCGATATGCTCGCGGCTATCATCGCCAGCATCCGGCGGGTCAGCGATGCCGATATTCTCTTGCTGGAAGGCACCGCCGGCGGGATGCCCACCCGCCCTATCTACCAGGCGCTCGGCTATAATTTCCCGCGGGTGCTCACTCTGGATGTCAAGGACTGCATCTTCGTCGAGGTGGACAACCCTCTGCCCAAGCCCTTCGCCATGCCCACTTTCTGGGTGCCGAACGTGATACTCTCCAGCGACTATCTCATTACCGTGGCCCCGCTGAAGACATACAACGGCTCTGGAAGTTTCGCCATTAAAAACCTGCTTTCCCTGCTGCCGAGCAGCAAGTACCAGGGGGAAGCTAACGGAGGCTGGGAGAGCCTGTACAGCCTGGGGATAGATAAAGTTCTCGCCGACCTCTATTTCACCCTCCCCTTCGACCTGGGTATTGTCGAGGGGAGGCAGAAGTTCGCGGTGAAACAGGACCCGAGCGAGGGCGAAATAGAGGAATACGATAAAGTCTTCGTCGGCGAACCGTACGAAGTCGACCGCGAAGTCGTCGACGCCCTGGGGCTTAAAGTCGGCTATCTGGACCTGATTAAAACAGCCAAGGTTGAGCTTGGTACTCAATAAAAAATCATCGGGATGGTGACCGTATGGCCGAAGAGCAACAATACACTCCAGCAGAAGAAATGCGCTGGGCTATCGCCCTGGACTGGTTTGCGCTGAACGGTCGTTCGGCTTCAATGCTTCTCAAGAGCTATCTCTGCCCCGGCTGCGCCAAGCGACTCGTTGATAAAAAAGAACCCCCTCTGAAAGCGCTGCTGGCCACCATTCAAAATTGCTGTTCCCAGAAACCGGAGTTCTTTAACGATAAGTTACCCATCCTGGAATCGACTTTCCGCCTTTTTCTGCGCGATGGTAACAAAACGTTAACCTTACAAGAGCTAAGCTCCAGACTGGGGCAGGTACGCGCGGGGGACATTTACCGCACTTCGGCGGAAACGCTCCTGCGCATTTTGAAAAACGACCGCTTCTATGGATTACAGGAAATACACGATTAATATTTGACGCTGAAGCCTGGAAATTCGCCGGTATACTTGTTCCAGGCCACCAGGACTTCTTCCACCCTGGCTGCCGGCGGCCCTACCTTGAGACGCTCTGCCAGTTTTTCGAGCTTTTGTCTCTCGCCCTCCGCCCTTACCTCCACCGTGCCGTCAGGCCGGTTGCTCACGAAGCCGGTGAGCCCCAACTCCTCCGCACAAGTCTCCACGAAGGCCCGGTAGAAGACCCCGTGAACGCGCCCGCGCACCGTTGCCCGAAGCGAGGCCATGTCAGCCATGGTCAACCGCACCTCCCATCCCGGGACAGGAGACGATGTGTCCCCCTCCCTCGCCTACTCTTCCTCCTCCTCTGCCCTTCTCCCTTCCCTCTGCTTTCCTTTTTTAATTACTTCCACCTCGGGTGGGGCTGTCATGATGGTGACCTGGGGTATCTTTTTTTCATCTTTCTTGGGCTTCCTTTGCTCTCGGCGCCCTCTATCACGACTACCCATATATCACCTCGCAAAAGAATCAATGTTGCTTTAATAGGAAGTGTAGCAGAAATTAGCTACCCGGTAAAGTCTTCTTTGAGCCTCTCCAGCGCCGCGCGGGCGGCCTCGGTTTCGGCGAGCTTTTTGCTCTTGCCGGTGCCCTTGCCCAGAATCCGGCTGCCGGCCGATACCTCCACGGTAAAGTTTTTAGCGTGGTCAGGGCCGGTTTCCGCTATCAGCCGGTAGGACGGCGTAAGCTGGAACCTGTACTGTATGACTTCCTGCAGCCTGGACTTGTAATCGGTGCCAGTGCCCTGCTGAATCACCTTTATCCAGGTATCATCAAGGAGCCTGAAAACAAGCTCCGCAGTGGCAGCCAGACCGCGGTCGAGGTAAACAGCCGCCACCACCGCCTCCAGCGCGCCGGCCAGGTTGGGCTCTTTATCCCTGCCCCCGCTGGCCTCCTCGCCTTTACCCATTAGGAGATATTCCCCGAGGTTAATTCTGCGGGCACTGCCGGCGAGGGTCTCCCGGCGTACGAGCGCGGCGCGGAGCTTGGTCATTTCCCCTTCGTTCAGGTCCGGGAAGTCCTGGTATAACTTCTCGGCGACGATGCAGTCCAGCACAGCATCACCGAGAAACTCCAGTCTTTCATTGTGGCCCAGGGCGAAAGTAGGGTTTTCATTGATATATGAGCTGTGGACGAGCGCCTGTTCCAGCAGCACCGGATTAGCCAGTTTTATCCCCAGCGTCTCCTGTAAAGCATCCTTGTCCGGCATAAGAATTCACTCTCCCACCAATTAACAATAATCCCGTCGCAAAGGCGGTGTCAAATTGGCGGGAGGTTCTTGTCTGCTTCAGGGCATCATGTTATAATTTGTCTTAACTGGGGATTCGTCTAGCGGTAGGACAGCAGACTCTGGATCTGCTTGGCCAGGTTCGAATCCTGGATCCCCAGCCAGTCTCAATAGCCGCAGCTTAGCGCAGAAATTCCGCCTCTTTGTGAGCTTTAGCGATAAAGGCGCCTCTCCCGGTGACCGTCAATAGCTCATCCCAGTCATTGATGAACTTCTTCTCCAGGCCACATCTCGCACATTTACCGGTACTATAAACGCTATCGGGGTCCTCGATAATCCAATGATGAACGCAACTCTTGGTTTTGCCTGGAATTTGCATGGTAATCTCCTTTCCTTTTCATGACTCCATCATTTGTAAAGTGTACTGACCTAGATTAAAAAGTAGGTAGGTGATGGGTATGATTTTGGTAGGAAATTAGCGGATAACAAAAATCGGCCCGATTTTGCTGACAGGTTCACTTCACCCGGCAAATCAGGCCGATTGTAATACGGTTCCCGGTGGTCCGGGCGCAGGTTCAGTTATAGCGGCGCGGCCACCTGATAGAGCTCTTCAATATAACGCCTCAACTCGGGACCTATTTGGGGGTCTTTCAGCGCTAACGATATTGTAGTCTCGAGCCAGCCCAAGGGCGTCCCGGCGTCATACCTCTCACCTTCGAACTCATAAGCGAATATCGGGTAGCGCCGGGCGAACTGTTTTAAAGCATCCGTCAGCTGGATTTCACCGTTCTTGCCCGGCGGTGTATCGCGTAATATCTGAAAAATTTCAGGCATGAGGATATACCTTCCCATGACGGCCAGGTTCGATGGGGCGTCCTCCGGGAGAGGTTTTTCTACCAGGTCGGTCACCTGATAGATACGGTCGGATTTTTTCCGGGCAGCGATGATTCCATACCGGCTCACTTCGCTTTCGCTGACCTGTTTGACCGCGATAACACTGCCCTGATATTTCTCATGAACATACATCATGTTTTTCAAGACCTGTTCATGCTGCTCGAAGAGGTCATCGGGGAGAAAGAGGATGAACGGGTCGTTCCCGATGATAGTCTTGGTGGTCAGCAAGGCGTGGCCCAAACCCAGTTGTTCCTTCTGCCGGACGTAGGCGATATCAACCATCGTGGACAGGCTACATAGCTCCTGCGCCATCTTGAAATCGCCTTTTTTCTCCAGCACTCTCTCCAGCTCGAGCGAACGGTCGAAATAGTCCTCAATTGCCCTTTTGCCGAGTGATGTGACGATGACCACCAGCTCCACACCACAGGCAACGGCTTCCTCCACGCTGTACTGGATTAGCGGCTTGTTCACGAGCGGCAACATTTCTTTCGGCTGGGACTTGGTTACCGGCAAGAATCTGGTGCCCCAGCCGGCTGCGGTAATTACCGCTTTTTTAATTCTCATCACACTTCTCCGATGTTACGTAGTAGCCTGAAGATAGCGGCCAGGCTGTACCTGCAGGTCCCTTCGTCCGGTCCCGTTTATTACCTGCCATAAAGAGGCCTCTGACAGGCAATGGAGCTCATAAACAGGAGCATTATCTGCTAAAGCGCGGCAGGCGTCTAAAATCCTGCCCTGGACCTGGCTATCTCCGTTAAATATCGGTACGTATTGATAAAGGTTCGCCAGGGCCTGCTCTTTATCCAGACGCATCAGGCTGTTCTCATAGTTCCTCTTGGTATAATAAAGGGCGCCAAGCTCCGCCCGCGCGTTGCTCCGTTCGGTGACAGACTCGCTGCGGAACGGCGTCCCGTAGACACGATAGCCGCCGTTGTGCGGCTTGATGATGACCATCTCATTGCCTAGTGGCTTAGCGCTAGCGGTCGAGGGGACTACCGTGCTTGTTCCGCTTCGGGAAGGGCCGAAGAAAACAAAACATCGCCCATTTTCAACCACAGCCGAAGCGTCTAATAATAGACCTTTCTCATTGGCCATTATTAAAATAAATAACATGCGGAGAAAACCATCGAAGCAGTCCACGCTCTTCCCCATCTTTACCAGCACTTTCATGGAGCAGGTATTAGCCACGGCAACATACTTATCGGCTTCCTTGATAATGTAGTTTTCTCCTGAATTGACTCTTTTTATCAGCGGATGAGAAGGCCGGACGGTTTTCCCTGAAGCTATTTTCTCAACGGGCACGAGCTTAACCAAAATCTCATAAGCGGCCGGGCCGGGTGATTCAAAACTACGATATCGCTCTCGCAGGAGGTCTAAAAAACCGGCATCGTGGCTGAAAATCGCGCACCTGGTGCCGGCGATAGAGATGAAAAACCTCCGGGTCTCGGAGGGAATTGTCTGCTTGTTTGATACCCGCTCACCGTGAACAACCATACTTTTTTCTTCTATTTTATTATTGAACTCTCACCTGGACTATTTCTTCATCTATGCGGGTTGCATCGCCATTGATTTGCTTTCCAGTATGAGCAATATGCGCTCTTTGGCCTGGGAGATATAGTTGGCCACCGTCCTCTGGTCTACGTCCAGAAACTCGGCTATCGTCTGCTGGTCGATCCCTTCCATTACCAGACGAATGGTATAGTACCTGGCAAGGTCGATTTTATTCCTCGGAAGGCGGATGCCGATCATTCTCTGGATTCTCACCAGGTCCTGGCTTCCGAGATGGAATTTTTCTTTTTCGATTGCGGTAACTATCTCTTCGATCGGATGACGGGGCCGTTGGGTGAGCTGCTCGGCACAGGAAATCAGCTCCTTGCGGATAGCTTTGGCAAACTCCAGGCCATGGTTTTCTTCTAAAGCCCTTTCCGCAACGACATGAAGCTGGGTTAGCCGGCTCTTCTGAAGCATAGGCAGGTCCCAACAATGGGACAGAGCGTGTCCCAACTCAAATAAATCTATTCCGTTAATATTGGAACCCAATGCGCTTGTGGCGTATTTCATTGGCATGCTTTGAAGCTCCAATCGCTTTTGTACTACCTGCCTGATTTTCTCTGTAAACCGTTTTTGTCCTTCTACTAATCTACCCAACACGAGTTATATATGAGTAATAGAAAAGATAGAATATAGTTTGAATTTTTGATTCACCGCGACTTTAACAGGCATAAAGCAGGCCCGGAGCAGGCGCTACAGGTAAGAAAAACCGGGGAGGTATAGCGTGGTTAGCGAAAATATACGGGGAGATAGATGCCTTACCGCAAGGAATTAAAAGGAATTTTGGGTTGAATTATAGGAGGAAGCGGGAGGGGCCTACGAGCGACATGCCCCGCGCGGTGCCACGCAACCGCGGAAAAAACACCGCCTTTATCGGCTAAAATCGCAGCCGATTAAAGGTGTTGAAGCAGGATTGACCTAAAAAATGATTGGAAACTTGTATTATATCCCCGGCTCACCGGGATTTTCTAACGCCAAGCTAAACGCGGTCCGCGGTCAGGGTCGTCTTTCTTCCGTAACTTTTATTAGAGTTGAAATCATTAAGCTCCGCGAGGAACCGGGCGATATCCTCCTGGCGGAACCTGCGGTCGCCGCGGCGCGTGATACGGTACGCCCTTATAATGCCGGTGTCACTCCAGCGTCTGACCGTATTGACATGAATATGCAAAAGGCGGGCTACATCCTTTACCGCGAGCATCGGCATTACTTCAATTTCTTGCAACATATCTTGTTTCCTCCTGTACCGTAGACCGCCCGGCGCTATTACGAAGACGTTACACCAAGAGACCTCATTTCCTGTCACCATCATATAGATGAGCAGGTAAACAAATCCTAAACGTCACTTATCTTTTCATAAATTATTCATAAAAATTAGAGGTAAAATCGGCTTTTCCGGGAGTATCGTCTTACTTATATATAGCTAATAAATACAGCCCGTTATGGAAACAATTACTTGAAGTACGCAGGGCGGGCTTTGACCGGCATATTCCAACCGCAAATTACTATCTCTCTTACCTTGTTCCAACTTTGCGGCGCTATGATAGTCTCATGGTGCTCCTATCCTCTTAATATTACGAAGGAGGTCGTACCGTATGGTCAGCCAGATGCTAGATACCGAGGCCATCGATCTTGAAATTAAAAAAAGCCTTCAAAAATATCAGCAGGAATACAAAATATCGAATGCGGAGCTAGCCTGGGTATTGCTGCGGCTTGGTACCAGCTATTATTTCAAAGACATCTCTTCAAGAGGACTAAACGGCAATCAACCGCTTAATACGAATGGTATGTAGCCGGTACTCAACCCGGTGAAAGTGCGGCGCCGGTCTACACCGGAAGATAGCGCCGTGGCCCTAACTATATATGTGTATGTGAAGTAATAGCATATATGGGAGGTAAGAACATGCCATGCGGCTCTCATAATATCAGGGATTCTAACCCTTTTCTGTCTTGTTTGTTCCTCGCTTTATCACCAGGACGTGTGCAAGATATAGCCACCAATGCGGTCGTTGATAAAGTCAGTCAATAAAGGGAGTATCTGCTATTAACTACCAAGTCTCGACACCCAAACTCGGCAAGATACTGGATGTTAATTGCGACCCGAATCTAGAAGACATCCTGCAGATAAATTTTATCAACGCTAATATTGAGGTCATCTCGGCCACCAACGGTGCCGAAGGCCTCCGCAAGGCTTACTCCGAGCAGCCCGATGTAATTCTCCTCAATGCCGACCTGCCGGACCTGGATGATACCGAAATCTGCCGACAGCTCAAGGAATCGCCCGAGACATGCCACATCCCCATCATACTGATAAGCGAAGCCAGCCCGGAACCCGGCCAGACTTCGAGTCCAGTCAAAGCCGTTGACAGTTATATTACCAAGCCTTTCGACCCCAGAGAGGTCGTCGCCATTGTCCGGACGCTTTTAAGACGTAAAGAGCGGACCGAAGATATGGATTCCCAGACGGGGTTACTCAACGGTACCCAGGTAAGCCGGGAAGTCACACGCCTCCTTGAAGAAAACAGGAATTTCACGGCCGTACATCTGGATATCCATAAATTTCAAATGTTAAACGAGGTCTACGGTTCCGCTCACGGGAACAAAGCAATTAGACTCCTGGCCGATATCGCCGGAGACACGGTCAGGCAGATGGGCAGTCCTGACGACCTGGTGGGACACCTGGGGGGTGATGATTTCATGGTAATCACCACCACGCGTAAGGCAAAAATCATTTGCCGGAGGATTATTGCAGAGTTCGAAAGACAGAAGAAAGCTCTCTACCCCCAGGAAGACTTACAGGAGCGCCGTACAGGGCTTGAAGACCGGCCAAACAGACATGAGCCAAAACCCGTTATCAGCCTCCACGCGGCTGTCATCATTAATGAGAAAAATACTTACCGTCATTTCTTTGAAATAGTCAAGGCTTCCTACGAACAGCTCGACCGCCTGAAAAATTTCCCGGGCAGCTTGAGCTATTTCGATATCGCCAATGGTGGCGCAAAACCGGACGCCGGCGTTCTCCCGGAAGCTGTCTCGCAAGAATACCGCGAAGATTCTAAAACGATGTTTGGTGTCCTGGCCTGGCTTGCCGCTTTGACCGGAGATATAAAAAACTCCCTCGCGGCCGCGGATATGTCCGTGCGTAAAATAGAGATGGAACATCATAAGAGCGGCCCCGTCCGGGGAGAGCGCCTCCTGGCATCAGCCAAAGAGAGTCTCAACCGGCTGACTAAAATCGTCGAGGTGCTGGAAGGTCTTGTCACGCCTGAATACCTCCCCGTTTCTTCCGTTCCGGATGAAGTGAACCTCGATGAACTGGTTAAATGGACTGTGAAGCAGGTGCAGCCGCTGGCGGAGCCGGGAGGAGTCCCGATTGATATCCAAACCGCCGATAGCGCGGAACAGGTTATCGTAGACGGCAAGAGCCTGGCCTGCGGCTTGCAATACCTGTTAAGGGCGGCGGTTGCAATGAGCGCGCCGGGAGAAAGGTTGCAAATAGGTATTTCCAGAAAAGACGATGAGTATATTAACCTGCGGATTGCCAACCCGCAACATTGCATCAGTCATCGTACATTGATTAATCTTCAGCGGATTCTGCCCGAAGGCCTACGAAATAGCGCGATAGCATCCAGACTTTTCCCGGCTAGATTATTGATTCAAGGTCTGGGCGGTAAGCTGGATATTACGAGTGACAAAGACCAGGGCACAGTTTTTACGGCGGTTATCCCCGGAAAATGGCAGAGCTGGGCAAACGAAATTAATACTCTGGCGTTTGCTACGTCCGTCAGCCGGAAACAAGCGCGGGACGAGCTGGAGAAAATGCAGCAGGCGTTGCGCGCGCTTTCCATTAAGGCGCCGGCCGCATTTGAAAAGAGTATGGATAACCTTGGCAGCCGGGTCCAGGAGCTGGCAATCCTTTGCAACCGGTCCCTGTACCTGGTGGAGGATTTCAGCAGCCGCCTTGAAAGACAACAGGAACGATTTCTCCAGCAGGAAACCGAGCGTTTTACTTTGATGGAAGCCATTCTGACCACCAGCCGCGAGATGGCCAAACAAATGAACGCTGTCGGGTATTTCTTCGATGTTGAAAGCGCGCAGCGCGTGGCGAAGATTGCGCTTACCATCGCCAATGAGTTCAATATGTCTCCCGATGAGCTCAACGTCCTCCATCTGGCCGCCTTGCTGAAAGACCTGGGACTGGCCATTTCCGCCCCGCAACTGGTAAAGCATGCGGTAGTGCCTACGATTGAGGAAGCAATAGCCTTAAGGACCTGCTTCAGTCAGGTCTGGAAAGCGCTATCGGTAATTCCGTTTCTTTCCCAAGCCCTGTACGTAGTCATACACAGAAATGAGAGATTTGACGGCTCTAACGGCCGCTTCGGCATCAAAGGCATAAACATACCCCTGGGGGCAAGGATACTGGCGGTTGCCGATGCCTTCGAACAGGCGATGTCAGGACTAGCGCCCGGTGTGATGTCGGTCCCGGACCAGGCGGTCAAGAAAATAGTCAGCGGCTCCGGGACGAGTTTTGACCCTGATGTCGTAAACGCCTTCCTCCGTACCTGGAAGAGGAAAGAATTGAATGTGGCGATAATAGACAGGACGGCATCTCAAAACTGAAGCTTTGGGGTGGATTTCCGTTAGTCCCGGGTGCGGTTACCGGTTCAAACAGGTCTCTTATAAAAACACGTTGGCGCTTTTAACGTTATCTATCGGCCTGTCTTACCTGTTTGGCGCGTCGCCCTTTTAACACCGTGATGACGTTGGACTCCAGCGCGCTAACCCCGATGAGGATAATCACCAGGGCGAAAAAGGTCATGAATCCCTCGGCAGCAAACCAAATCTTAAACCCTACTACTACCGCGAAAACGCTCACCGCGATATTTGCCATAAGTCTTAATGAGTTTTCCATGATATTTCCTTTCAGGACGCGACGGTTTACCGCCTTCGGTCTGACTGAATTCTAACCATTTTCTAACTTATTATAACTATTTTATTACCCGTCTGATAGCCTTTCAATGAAAATGACATGAAAGAAAGATGATTATTCGCCCCAATAAAAAAGCCCGGCTTGAGCCGGGCCCCTTTTTATCGTTCTTCTACGGGTTCACGGGGAATCGTTTCTTATTTGTAGCGTGATGGAAACCGGTCGACGATTTCAATCCCCTATCGCCGTAAAAAAGGAGATGCCTAAGAAAGAATCTTTAATGGGCTAACTTCTTTTCAAGAGGGAATATCGAATCCCCCTCCAATTGCCCCTAAAATCACACCACCTATAATACCATCAACAATTGGAGAGGGCATCCGGAATTGAAGAATATTAAAAAATTATTCAAATACATCGGTATAGGCATTTTTATTGTCGGTGGGATTTGCCTGCTTCTGACTATAATCCAGGTAATCGGTTTAATAGGGTCGTTCAATATTTTCGGAGGTGACAATGCCATTTCTAACATTGTCAATCTGGTGGCTATCAGTATCTTTTGCTTCGTTCTCGGCTGGATTTTTGTGGACTTTTTCCAGTAGGCGGACACCGGTTGTCTCCGGTCAGGCTTGCAGGGTCTATCAGTTGCTGAAAAACCTGGTTATAAGGCGCGAGCTCTACCGCGAAGGGAATTTGAAGCTCGCGCCCCCAGAAATCGAGGGAGTCCGTCAGCGGCTCATCCGTAAAACTGGGTGAGATAGCGATGGTCTTAAGGGATTGGTTTTTGCATCTTCTGACATTTACGCATTATTATTTGACCGGTATGGAAATAATTATCCATTTCGTAATCATATCGTAGTCTGTTTTATCTTTAATCGCATGTAACGCTAATCATGTATTTACAAACTTTCCCCATGCCGGATGTCACGTTTTCCGGTTAATCCGTCCATTCCCAGCAGATGACCCGTCCCGGAGGTTTTTTCATGGCAAACGCAGCTGAATATCCGGGCCCCGGTTTCAGGTCATAGATAGACCACCAGGAGGCTGGCACCGGCGTTCCCGCCGTCCCCAGTAATCTTTCAGAACCGGCCGGCGCCATCAGCACCTCGAATTCCTCGGCAGGCCCGGACAGGCCGTCGCCCACCGCTTTCAGAACGGCTTCTTTACGAGTCCATATATTAAAAAATTCTTCTTTCTTTTCGCTTTCAGGCAAGGACGACAGATCCTGTCTCTCCCCGGAAGTAAAGTATAGCTCCGCTATCTGGTCGATTCCCGGGATGTCTTTAATGCATTCGATATCCACACCGATTTCATCATCAAAAGTAAAAACGTAAAGCGCGAGCCCTTCCGAATGTGATAAATTGAAATGTATCTTTCTCCTCATGGATGGCTCGTTGACCCAGGGTTTGCCATTTTTACCGTAATTAAGTCGTATCTGACCCGGCGCGAGATTTAAATAACGCCCCAGGAGCATTCGCAAAATGCCGCGGCGAACGATAAAGCTCCTCACGTCATCCGGAAAGCGATACCGTTCCGCCCGTATTTTCTCATCCGGGGAGAGCACCCTCCAGAATCGCAATACCGGTACGTCCAGAGAAGCGGACCAGACATGGATTTCGGAGGCTTCCAGGTTACTGTACGTTTGTTCAGTAAATAGCTGTGTCATATTCAACAATCACAAATTAACCGGCGCAATCTCCCTTAGCAAATTGAGAATGCTCCACCATTAATTAATTATTCCTGAAATATCCGGCGCGAACTGTATTACTGATAAAAATATACGTTTTTCAGGTTAGAAGCGGGTAAAATTTAGTTATGGCAGAGTATGAACGCCTCCCGAGCATGCTTTAGTCCTCCCCCTTCCCGAAGCTGATTATTTATATAAGGTAATCAGACAGTGCAGGTTACCTGGAATAAGACCAATAATGCTCCCGTTGCTGCTAATGACAGCTACACCACCGCCGAAGATACCCCGCTCACCGTGGCCGCTCCCGGCGTTCTCTCTAACGACACCGACGCCGACGGCGATACCCTCACCGCCGTCAAGGTCACCGACCCCTCCCACGGCTCCGTCACGCTTAACAGCAACGGCTCCTTCACCTATACCCCGACCGCCAGCTACACCGGCAGCGATAGCTTCACCTACAAAGCTAATCGCTGACAACAGTAGTTGGTTCGTCATGAGAGCCACCGTTACGCCGTAAAATAAAAATTAAATAGCTTTAATCGTAGCTGGCGCGCTAGAATCGTTGAAAACGATAAAAAACAGCGACACGCGTGAAACACCTGATAAGTCTCGACACGCGTGTCGCCGGCGCGAAACTCCAACTTTATTCTTACGTTTTTATGCCTTCTTCTCACACTTTCGGATATATAATGCAAAAGGCTGAAAAAACGTCTTCTTGTTTGATTTGGTAACGATTTCTGACTATATACAACGAAAGCGAGCGGGTGTAACTCATCGGTAGAGTACCTGCTTTCTATGCAGGAAGCAATGGGTTCGAATCCCGTCACCCGCTCCAGACCCAAATCCATTGAAGAGACCAGTGCCGAAAATCCGCGGGATTTGTTAAGGCTTAAGAGAGTGCTTCGAACTCTTCTTGACTGTCTTGAGAACTGACTTCAACCGACGTGATAAAGTGCTTTTACGGTAGCTCCGCGCTTTTTGGGGGGAAGCCTCGGCGGGTCACGTAATGGTTTATGTGCTATCTATTCCAGCGGCAGTGAGAAGCTGAAAACGCTGCCCCCGCCGGTACGGTTACTGGCCCAGATTTGACCTTTGTGGCTTTCCACAATCATTTTACTGATATACAGACCAAGGCCAAATCCGGGAATAGTGCGCATCAGTCTGTTATTCACTCTGTAGAATTTATCTAAAATGCGGTCAATGTCAGCTTCGG
>JBEKDL010000033.1:0-38101 GCA_050014355.1 Dehalococcoidales bacterium
ATTCAGCCAACCGCACGTCCGTGTACCTGTGGATAAAGAACGTGGGCACCCAGCGTATCGTGTCCATCGAAAACAGCGACCTGTTCTTCGGCCAAGAAACCAATTTTAACCGGATACCGTATAAGGGCGAAGCCGGAGCCGGCTATCCGCAGTGGGACTACGTGCTGGAGAATGATACGGAATGGCAAACCAGCGCCACCCTGAAGGTGACCATAACTTATAGTAGCGACCCGGGCGCAGGAACCTATTACGCCAAGTTTATTATTCCCAACGGTATATCCGCTGACTTCTATTTCAGCATGTAACGGAGTTAGTGTATGGAGACGGCGGTTGTCTCGATAATATGTATCGCCCTGATAGCGTTCGGCGGCATGACGATGTCCCGGGGGTTCATGACGTCCGTAGATACCAGCGCCAGAGGGATGGATACCGCCGGACAAAGAAACGAAACGATAATGCGGACGGAGCTAACGCCCATAAGCACCAGCCTTCCATCGGGTAACACCCTGGATATTACCCTTGAGAACAGCGGCCAGACACGACTGGCCGATTTCGACAAGTGGGATGTCATCGTGCAGTACTACAGCAGCAACAGTACCTATCATATCGTGTGGCTCTTCTACACTAAAGAAGCGCTGGGAGATAATGAATGGCAGGTAGCCTGGATCCGGTTTAATGGAGCGCCCGTAGCATTTGAACCTAACATTTTAAACCCCAAGGAACAGATGCTGATAAGGGCACAGCTTAATCCCGCCCCGGGCCCCGGGACGACTAATATGGCGGTGATAACCACTCCCAACGGGATTACCGCCTCGACCTATTTCTTGCCGTAACACAGGAGGAGCAAGTTACATTATAAGCGGAACTTAAGGAGCTAATGATATGACGACGGCGGTCGTCTGCATTATTTGTATCGCCATGATTGTGGTGGGATGTATGACAATATCTCAAGGAATCCTGACCTCGGCTGACACTGCTGCCCTTAGCGCGCAGCAGTTAAGCGTTAGACAGGGTGATGTAATGAGGACCAGGCAGGCAGTCATCGAAAATAGCGGCCAGACCAAGTTGGCCAGCTTTGATAAATGGGACTGTATCGTGCAGTACTACGATTCTAGCGATAACTATTATGTAAAGTGGCTGCCCTACCAGGCCGGCGCGCTCAGTGACAACCAGTGGCAAAAAACCGGGATATTTTTTAACGGTCTGCCGGAAGTCTACGAGCCGGGAATTCTTAACCCGCAGGAGCGGCTGGCAATAGAGGCATTAATAAACCCCTCTGCCGGCTACCGCGCCATCGATATGACCATCGCCACGCCCAACGGCATTGCTCCTACCCTGGTCTGCGGCCCGCCTGTCCTGACAGCCCACACGGAAACGGTCAGTCCCGGAGGCTCTAATTACTATATGCTCAAAGGATGGTCTCCGGCCGATGGCGCCGCCGTCACGGAAACGACGGATAGAATCAGCGGCAATATTACCGGCCGGTGGCTTTTACACAATAGCGCGGATGCATCGGTTTTCGCTACCCATTTGTTCCCGCTATCGGGAGTGAACCAGATTACGGCGTGTAACTGGACGGTCGACTACCGCGGCCGGGCCGATGGATGGACCGCGGGAAGCCTGGTCAATGCCTTCCTTAGCATCGATATCGTCATCAGGCAGGCTGACGGCTCCGTCCGGACAGTTGTAGCTTCGGATGTAGCCCGGGCGGGATTCACGAGCTCGGATAACTGGACGGATATCTCGGCGGTTTACGGTTTCCCGGGGTATACCGTGGTCAACGATACCGATTATCTGGAGATTGACTACTACGGCAACTCCGAAGACGAAGGGCCGGAGGGCGTGAGCTACCTTAAATTGATAGTAGATGATCGCTCACTGCCTGAATCCAGCCAGACCAGGATTCAGGGCATAAGCTGGTCTTAAATTATAGTAAATAAACTGGAGAAGGGCACTAAAATGCTGGAAAACCTGAAAAAAATGCTACCGTTCCTGGGAGGAAAAAGCAAGGGCCATAACCGGGGCCCGATGAGCTTTGACATGTTTTACCAGCTTTCCTATATGTCCACTATCGCGGCGGCCGGCGTCCCGCGCGACCAGATTTTCCAGCACGCCGCCGAGCTCCAGTGCTCCTCCGCGGAGTATTTTAAAAGGGTTGAGCTGGCCCGCCAGCGCTTGAAATATGACTATGCGAGGGCCTGCCGCGCCGTTGGCGAACCCGCCAAGGAACCGGAGATTAAAGGGCTGCTGCTCCGGCTCTCCAGCTCCCTCATTTCCGGCGAGCCTGAAGCGGAGTTTCTCACCAGAGAGGCCCACGCCCGTGCCGAAGACTATGAAAATGAATACGGGAGAAGTCTGGAAGCGCTCAAAATGTGGACGGATGCCTATGTTTCACTCATCCTTTCCGCCGTGCTGGTAGTGGTCATCGGCATCGTTTCTACGATGATATGGAAAATCGATACAGGCTTGATTATCGGCATGGCGTTCATTTCCGTGGCAACAACCTGTATCGGCATCTGGCTGATATGGGTGGTGTCGCCCAAAGAAACGACAACCCTTCACTGGCCGGGTTCCAAGGAGCAAAAGCTGGCCGCCGTACTCTTCAAACCCGTACTGCCGGTTGCCGTTATCGTCGGCGCGCTATTTTTGTTAACGGGCCAGAACCTGGGTTTAGCGCTATTCATCGTCGCTGCCCTGGTGCTGCCCATCGGTTTTATCATGACCAGAGATGATACTAAAATATTTAAACGTGATGACGAGGTAGGGACTTTCCTGCGCTCTCTCGGCGGCGTCTGCAACGCCCTCGGGACGACGGTAAACTCGGCCCTGGGCAGGCTCGACCTCGATGCCATCAATGTTTTGAGAATCACGGTGAAAAACCTGCACACCAGGCTTACCGCCGGCATCAAGCCAAAGCTATCCTGGCACAAGTTTATCGATGAGACCGGCAGCGAGCTGGCTAACCGCAGCGTGGGCATGTTCTACGACGCTATCGAGGTGGGCGGTTCGGCCGGCCAGGCCGGCCAGCACGCGGCTAATTTCGCGAACCGCGTGGCATTGCTCCGCGCCAGGAGAAGGACAGTGTCCGGCCCATTCCGCTGGCTCTGCATTACCATGCATACGGCGGTAGTCATTATCCTTATCTTCATCACGGAAATCATCGTAGCCTTCGGCGGCATGGTGAACACCGCCCAGAATGCCATGCCGACCGTCGCGGGGGCTCCTTCCTTGAGCTCTTTTTCCAGTTTCAACCTCTCCGGCCTGGAGCTCATGCACCATATGGTTTTACCGCTGGTGCTGATATATACGGTAGCTAACGCCATCGTGCCTACCCTGGCCGAGGGTGGCAGTAAGATAAAAATATTTTATAACCTGGGCATAACCTCTCTAATTTCCGGTGCGGCCTTGGTCGTTCTACCGATTCTGGCCCGCACGCTGTTTGCATCCGTTTCCAAGTTTTAAGGAGGCGCTATGAGCAAAGAAAACAATATCGAAGCTATCGGAAAAGAATTCCGGGCGGTCAGGGATGAACTGAAAGAAATTCTCCTGGATATCCGTGTCCACTTAATGGAAGCCCAGAGCCCGATTCCGAACGACATGGAAAAAGAGGCCCTCAAGGAAGAGCTCAAGACGAAAAGGGGGTAGTACTTTATGGCAGATGATAAAAAACTGGATACGCTCCAGGAAGAAATCAAGCTGATGAAGGGGGAGCTGAAACAATCGCTCGCCAGCGTCAGAGACTACCTGTTGAACATGGAGTTACCCTCTTCCGAGATTTCCAATATCCTTTCTGCCCTGGGTGGTGAAGAGAGCATCACCATGAAGGGCAGCTTGGAAATGCCCAAAGAGAATAAGCCTCCGGAGGAGCCGGAAGATGTGCTCACCCAGACAGAGGAATCCATTGAAGACGAAGCGCCCCCCGAAGGCGATGACCTGCTCGACCTGGAAAAACCCGAAGAAGAAGTTGATGAAGAAGAAGAGACCGGGACTAACCCGGAAGACAACTTGACCGAAGAAGACGAGGATGTTGCCCCGGAAGATACTGTATCCACCCCGGAAGACGAAATTGCCGCACCGGAAGAAGAGTTAACCACTCCGGAAGAGATTGAGGAAGAAGTACAGGAAGAACCCCAGCTGTCTGAACCGGAGATGTCCGCTGAAGAGGAGCAGCCTATGCAGGAGGAACAGCCCATGCAATATGAAAACACATCTGATGAAATCAGCCTTTCCGTGCCCAAAGTAAACATGCTGGCCAACCTGATAAACTGGGTCGCCAGGGCGAATAAAGAAATCGGGCGCGATAATATAGCCACATTCCTGGAGGTCTACGGCATCAGCGGGCACCTTTCCCAGGAGCTTAAAGAAGTCATCCTGCACCTCTCGGATATTGCGGAAAACGAAACGGATATCACCAGCAGTACGGAAATATGGAGCCAGGCGATGCTGTTGTTGCATGGTATTCTCACGGGAGGCGATGCACCCCTCCACCCCGTCATCCCTTCCTGGAACAGCGAGGAAAAACCTGCCGAGGAAGAAATAATCGAGGTCGATAAGACCAAAGACAAATCAGTTAAGCTCAAGCTGGTATTGCCGGACGAGGACGGTGAAGACAAGGAGTTCTGCATTAATCTCACTCCGGAGTCAAATGGAGTAACGGAAAATAAAAATCCCCGCAAATGAAAGGTAAAACACCATGGCACCTGAAAAAAAGAAAGAGTTCATCGTTACCCGCGTGTCGGAAGTGGACGAGAAGCTGGGCGGCGGCATACCGCTCGGCTCTCTTTGCCTTATTGAAGGCCATTCTGATGCCGGCAAAAGCGTCCTGTGCCAGCACCTGACCAACGGCACTTTAATCACGGGTGAAATATCGGTGGCTTACTATACCACCGAGAACAACGTCCGCAGCCTGATAAGCCAGATGGAATCGCTCGCCATGTACGTGCTCGACCATTTCCTGGCCGATAAGCTGCGCATTTATCCCCTGACTTTCCGCAGCGGCATGCAGGGAGGCCAGAAGCCGTTTCATGTTTTAACGCTTCATTTCTCCCGGCTGCCGCAGGAATTTAAACTAATTATCGTCGATTCCATTACCCTGCTCGTGGCGCACAGCAACCCGGTGGCCATTATCGATTTCTTTTCACGCTGCAAAGGGCTATGTGATGACGGCCGCACCATCATCCTGGTGGCGCACTCTTACGCTTTTGAGGAAGACATGCTTTCCCGCACGCGTTCGCTGTGCGATGCCCGTTTCCGTCTGCGCCTGGAGCAGGTGGGTGACAGCATGATAAAACTCATGGAGGTCCTTAAAGTACGCGGGGCGGAACGCCCTACGGGTGATGTCGTCAGTTTCAACATCGAACCCAAGCTCGGCATGCGCATCATACCGCTCGCCAAGGCTAGAGTCTAGGAGCCTGAATGCTTAAGCTGCCGTTTGAAATAAAGCCCTGTCCCGGGGAGTGCGGGGAGGAATGCGGTGCTAGCCTGGATAAATGCCCTATCTACCCACAGCTCCCCCCCGATTTTCAGCAGGCCTGTAAGGAAAGCCCGCACCTTCTCCAGTACCTGCGCATGCTTCCGATAGAAAAAATAGGCATCCCGCAGTATTTTGAAAAAGTGACCAGGGCGCAGAAAGGGAACAAGAATCCCAATCTTATTTACAAAGTAGGAGGCGGCGTATTCATTCATGTCATGGCCAACCGCGAGGATATCAGGAACAACTACATCGCTGTCGAGCCCAGCCTGATAAACGCCCAGGACGCGATACTGGATGAAATAGAGCTGCGCCTGGCCGACCATGTAGAAGAGCTCGAAGGCGTGGCCGATTCCTCCAAGCGCTTTGAGATTATTATGAATATCGTTGACAGGCTGGTCCTCGTTGCCGGGTATAAAGCCCCGGTGCTTGCCGCCGTAGGCGCTAAAACCGATATTGCCGAAGCCCGGCCTGAAGGGGAAGAAGACAAGACCAAAGGCACTGGCCACGACGGTAAAAAAGGCGGTAAACCGCTTTTCCTCAAGACCGGCGGCAGCAGCAAAGGAAAGTTGCATATTTCCAGGTTCCAGTATACCAGCCTTCGTTACCTGCTCCGCCGCAAGCTTGAAGGTATGGGCGCCCTCGACCCCATGATACTTGACCCGAACATCGAAGACATATCATGTTCCGGAGTCGGCAATATCTTCGTCGAGCACAAGATTTTCGGCAGCTTAAGGTCCAGCATCGGATTCGATACCAACGAAGTCCTGGACAAGTTTGTCATCGAGTTGGCCGAGGGCATTAAGCACCCGGTCACCTTCCGCGAACCGGTCGTCGATGCTACCCTGCCGGACGGCTCTCGTATCAACATCGTCTATGGTACTGACGTATCTAAAAGAGGCAGTAACTTCTCCATCAGGAAATTCAGCGATACGCCGTTAAGCATACTGGAGCTTATTCAGTTCGGCGCTCTTAACTACGATATGGCGGCCTATCTTTCAATTATTCTCCAGGAAGGCATGAACGCCTGGGTATCCGGGGAAACCGCCTCCGGGAAAACAACGCTCATGAATGCCCTCACTACCTTCATCCCGCCCGAGGCCAAGATTGTCAGCATCGAGGATACGCCTGAAGTCCAGGTGCCGCATCATAACTGGATACGCGGTGTCACCCGCGGCTCCGGCAAGTCCGGCGAATCCTCGGAAGTGACCATGTTCGACCTTCTCAAGGCCGCCCTGCGGCAAAGGCCGAACCTGATTATCGTCGGTGAAATCCGTGGTGCCGAAGGTGCCATCGCCTTCCAGGCCATGCAGACCGGCCACGCGACGATGAGCACCTTCCACGCGGCCTCCGTATCCAAGCTCATTCAGCGTGTCACCGGCAACCCCATCAACGTGCCCAAGACATACGTGGATAATCTTAACGTCATCATCATCTGTCAGCAGGTGCGTTTGGCCAACGGCTCGCTGGCCAGGCGTATTACCAGCATCAATGAAATCGTCAACTATGATTCTATCGCCGATTCCTTTTCATTCATCGAAGTATTTAACTGGAATCCCGTGGATGACACCTTCCTGTTCCGCGGCTTCCAGAATTCCTACCTGCTGGAGAATAAAATCGCGCCCCGGCGTGGCCTGCCGGAAGAAAAAAGAAGACAGATATATAAAGTATTAAAGCAAAGGTCGGATGTCCTGCGGCGTATCCACGAGCAGGGAAAGACCAATTTCTATGAGCTCTACGCCATTCTTTCCAAGGCTTACCGGGAGGGGCTGTTCCGCTAAAAGGGAGGTACTTATGCATATTAAAGTATTTGATAATTTTTCTCTGGGCAAACTGGGGGGAAAAAGTAAAAAAGAAGCCCCCGCGGAGAAAGATGCCAAGGCCGCCAAAATAGCCGAAATTGGAAAAAAGATGAACGGCAAGACTAAAAAACTGGAAAAGGCGGCGGAAGAGCTGAACGGACTTGCGGCGGCTAAGGATATCACCAAGATAATCGACACCCCTCCCGCCAGGCCTCACGGCCCGGCCGAGGAGCTATCAATCGAGCCGGAAGACCAGGAAAACGCCGGCATCACCCTGGATGAAGTCGATGAAAACCCCGACTCCATTAAACTCGGTGAAGAACCAAAGGTAGCCGAGGTCAGCGCGGAAAAAGTCGTTGTGGTCAAAGCGGTGCCGGTGGCCGCGGTCAAAGTGGTGCCGGTCGCGGTGCCCGCTGCCCCCGTGGAAGAAAAAAAAGAAGCCAAGCCTGATGACAATGATTCCTTAAACAAACTCTTCAGTATTAACGAAGAAGAGGAAAACCCTCTGGCCAGCCTGATAAACGCGCTGCCGGATGTGACCGCGCAGGAGGTGATGGACGACCTGGCCGAAATACACCAGATAATCAAGGAATGGGGAACGAAAGGGAAATAAATTTGAGAACGGCTGGACTGGGGGAATACCCCGATAAAATAGAGGGTTATCATGGTTGTTGCCTTAACTGGGCCGTAGTAGCCTGAAACTACGGGCAACCATGTCCAAATTGCCTGCAATGAATGGTGCGATAAAACGAGCGCAGGAAAAGATGAAAGCAAGCCGGGTACCGGGGGAGGCTGAATATGGTGAATAAACGGAATAAAAAAAGCCTGTGGTCTAATGTCCACCTGCGCTACATCATCGCCACGATGCTGCTCTGCTCCGTCATTTACTATTCACCCGTTATCAGCGGTGTGCTGGGATTGTCATCTCTAAAGGATAACCTGAACAATTTCCATAACATCTACGGTATCGACATTCTTGGACTGGCGTTCTTTGCGCCGGTAGTCTACGCGGCTTATGTGCTCGGCGTAATCCCGGCCATTCTTACCGCGCTTATCGCCATGCTGGTGCTGCTGCCCCATGCTATTTTGATAGATAACTACCCTAACGCTCTGTTCAAACCCGCCGCTTTCGTGATTATCCTCGGCGCTGTCGGCGCCGTCGTTGCTATGCTTCAGAAGAGCGAACAGGAGCACCGCCAGAGGATGAAAGAGATGAAATGTCTCTATGATATCGGCAAGGCAGCGGAAGAGAGTGATTCTGAAGACGAGCTTATTTCTAAAGTCGTTGCCCTGATACCGCAGGCCATGCAGGACCCGGAAGAGACGAGTGTCAGGATAACGTTCCATGACCAGGTATTTAAAAGCCCTTATTTCCAGAAATCTTCCAGTAAAATAGCGGAAAATCTGGTCGTGGGCGGCGAGACCATGGGCATCGTGGAAATATATTCCAACCGCGATAACCCTTATTTAAAAAAGAGAAACCACCTCACCAAGACCCTCGTGGAAAGAATCGGCGGCGCTATCAGGCAACTGGAACTGGAAAAGTCCCTCCAGGGTTATTATGAACAGCTGGAAAACGAGGTGGAACTCCGGACGAAAGACCTCGAGCAAGTGCAGGAAAAGCTCATCCGCTCCGAAAGACTGGCGGCGGTAGGCGAGCTGGCCTCCGGCGTGGGGCACGAGCTCCGTAATCCCTTGAACGTCATCCGCAACTGCGCTTACCTGCTCAACATGTCCCTCTCCGAAAAGACCGATGAAGAAGCGGCCAATACGCTGAAGGTGCTGGACAAGCAAATCGACGTCGCCAATAAAATCGTGACCGACCTCCTCGACTTTACGCGCATTAAACCGCCTTCACAGAGCAAGGTGGACCTGAACATTTTAGTTAAAGAAAGTCTTTCCTACATCACGGTCCCGGAACATGTCACCGTTAAAGCCAGTCTAAACGGACATTCACCGCATATCGTTACCGATGGAGAACAGATAAGCCGCGTGTTTGCCAACATCATCTCGAACGCGGTACAGGCAATGAGCGGGCCGGGCACGCCCAAATCGGGAGAACTGACTATCGACGCTGGCTCGGATGAGAGTTTCGCCTGGATAAAGTTCAAGGACACCGGCTGCGGTATTTCCGAAGAAAATATGAAGAAGATTTTTGAGCCCCTTTTCACCACCAAACCCAAAGGCATCGGCCTGGGGCTGGCTATTTCCAAGCGCCTCGTCGAGCAGAACGGCGGAAAAATCGAGGTTGCCAGCCGGGTTGGCGAGGGCGCCACATTCACCGTCAAACTGCCATTAGAAAAAAGGAGGTAAACCCGGAAATGAATGATGAGCCGACCATTCTCATCGTCGATGATAACGAAGATTTGCTGCAGACGTTCGCTATGATATTAAAGCGGCGCGGTTTCTGCGTCGAGACGGCGGGCAACGGCACTTCCGCAGTAGACAAGTTTAAAGAGCAGTGCTTTGATGTCACTTTAATGGATATCGTCATGCCGGAGATGAACGGCGTGGAAGCTTTTAAAAAAATAAGAGAGATGCAGCCCGGCGCACCGGTGATACTGATGACCGCCTATTCGGATGAAGAGCTGATACAGACCGCCAAGGACGAAGGCGTCCGCCAGATTATCCATAAACCAATCAGGATAGACCAGCTGATTGAAATGGTTACCGAGGCCGCCAGCAGCCAGCCGATTCTCATCATCGATGATGATGAGGATATCTGCGATACCCTGACCAGGGTGCTTAAACTGCAGGGCCATGAAGTGCTGACGGCCAACAGCGGCGAAGAGGCGGTGTCCATCGCCATGGAAAGGGCCTGCCAGATAGCTTTCATCGATGTCAAGCTGCCGAATATCGATGGCTTGGAGACGCTCCTTCGTTTGAAGGAGGTCAATCCCGACCTGCTCACCGTCATGATGACCGGGTTCCGCAATGAGGTCAAAGACGCCCTGGATAAGGCACAGGCTGCCTCGGCCATTACCTGCCTTTATAAACCTTTCGACCCGGCGGAAGCCGCCGACATCGTGAAGAAAATCGGCAAAAAACCGCACCGCGCCAGGAGAGTCAATGAAGGAAAATGAGACCATACTCGTCGTAGACGATGACCGGGATTTCCTGGAAATCATCCGGCGCATACTGAAACTTAAGGGCTATCAGGTGGATACCGTCTCTTCGGCCGAGGAGGCGCTATCAAGGCTCAAAGAACGTTTCTATAATGCCGCCATCCTGGATATCAGCCTGCCGGATGTCGATGGCACGGAGCTGCTTTCTAAAATCATGGAGACGCACCCGGATATCATCGCTATTATGCTGACCGGTCACTCATCGGTACAGAATGCCGTTCAGTCGTTAAACTGCGGCGCTTTTGCCTATCTGGAAAAACCGGTGGACCCGGAAAACCTGCTTTCTGTCATCAGCCGCGGTCTGGAAAGGCAGCACCTGCTGCTGGAAAACCGCCAGCTGATGGAGGAACTGGAACGCCATAATCGCGTGGCCAACACCCTGCTTAGTGTGTCCCAGGCAGTATCGCAGTCCCTCGACCTGCAGCAAATCATTGATGCCGCGCTGGAAAGAGTCGCCGAGTGCATCGGCCTGGAAATAAGCTTCGTTTACCTCCACCGGAACGATAAATTGATGCTCATGGGACATCACGGACTGTCATCGAGAATCGCGGGGAGTATCCCGAAGGAGTCTCCCAAAGACAGCGGCACGGTCGGCCATATCTTTAGCCTGGGCAAACCCCTGATTATAGAAGAGATGGCCAGCCATCCCGAGCATGACCTGGAATTTTTAAAGAGCGGGGGCTACCGTTCTTTTGCCGGTGTGCCCCTGATGATTCTGGGGGAAAGCATGGGAGTCCTGGGGGTAGCTACCAGCTTCGCGCACTATTTCAGCCCGGTCAACGTTGAGCTGCTCACCGGCATCGGCCGCGAGATTGCCATCGCTGTACGTAACGCGGAGCTTTATGAAGAGGCTTCGAGCGCCAAGGCTCTCCGCGAGCTCGATTCCATGCGCACGGAGTTCCTGGCCAACGTCTCGCACGAGCTGCGCACCCCGCTGGCGGTCATCAAGGGCTCGGCGAATAGCCTCCTCCAGCCGGACGTTATTTTTGACGAGCAGACGCGGCGCGAGTTCCTGGTCTCTATCGATAAAGATGCCGATACCCTGACCCGCCTCGTGGACGACTTGCTTATGATGTCGCGCCTGGAAGCCGATGCCCTGCAGGTCAATCGCAAGCCGCACAGGATTGCGGAAATCATGGACTCGGTAAAGGACCGGCTGGAAAGCATCACCATCAAACACCATCTGCATATCAGCATCCCCGATTCCTCGCCGCCGGTGTTAGCCGATGATATTCGTATCGGAGAGGTGCTGACCAACCTGGTGGATAATGCGGTGAAATTCTCCGACGATAATACCACCATAAGAATTGAAGCCCGACGTTTGGGGAAAGAAGTCATCATGAGTGTTGCCGATGAAGGCATCGGCATTCCTCCGGAACTGCACGATAAAGTATTCGAACGCTTTTTCCAGGGTAACGGACACAAGACCAGCCGGAGGAAGGGTACGGGACTGGGGCTGTCCATCTGCCGTGGCATTATCGAGGCGCATGAGGGGAAAATCTGGGTGGAGAGCAGACCCGGTAAAGGAGCAAAATTCAGCTTCAGCCTCCCGGTGGCTTGAAGGGGGATATATCTATGGATAAAAAACGTATCATGATTGTAGACGATGACCCGGCCATATTGCGGCTATTGAGCACCAATCTCAAAGCCAGGGGCTATGAGGTCGTCACCGCCACCGATGGTGAAGAGTCTCTGGAGGCGGTGCAGAAAGATTTCGTCGACCTTATTATCCTCGACCTGATGATGCCCAAGGTAGACGGCGTGGAAGTCTGCCGCCGTATCCGCGAATGGTCCGATGTGCCCATCATCATTTTAAGCGCCCGCGGCGATGAGAACGACAAAGTAAAATGCCTGGAGCTGGGGGCAGACGATTACCTCACCAAGCCCTTCGGCATCGCCGAGCTGATGGCGCGCATCAAGACGGCTTTCCGCCACCGCGGCGACCCCTCCGTGGCCCCGGCGCAGTCCAGCTTTAACTATAACGGCATGGAAATTAACTTCGCCAAGAGGCGCGTTACCGTGGACGGCAAGGACATCACCCTTACGCCCACGGAATACTCGCTGCTGCAGCACCTGGCCGTAAACTCGGACAAAGTGCTCACCCACAGTATGCTGCTGCAGAGCGTCTGGGGCAACGAATACTCTTCGGAAAAAGAATACCTGCGAGTGTTTGTCGGCAGGCTGCGCCGCAAGCTTGAGCCCGACCCCAAGAACCCCCGCTACATCCAGACCATCCCCGGCGTGGGCTATCACCTGTCGGCGGTGAAATAAACTTATGTTCCGCCCGTTCCCTGATAATGCCCGTGCGTCTCTGGATACCTCCGTCTATCCTGAAGACTCTCCCATTCGAACATCGGTACTATCCCTAGTGTTATTTGGGGGATACCTTACTATTCGCTCTATCGTAAAAAACGTATCATTTTATACACATTGACCTGTATCACGGTATGTCAAATCGTACCATGATACCATTTTAATACCCTTGGGGGGTTACGGCATGCCGGTAAAGATAAATAATAAGACTTACTACAGGACCTCGGAGGTGTGCCAGATAGCCCGCATCAGCCGGAGCACCCTGCTGCGCTGGCTGAAAGAAGACAACCTTGAAATCCCTGACTGCCGCGATAGGCGGAGCTGGCGTCTCTTTACGGAAAGGGACGTCAGGACGCTTGTTTCGGAAGCCAACCGCACCTGTGAAGCACAGACCGTTAAATAGAAATGACGCTGTTCATAAAAAAAATTTTTAGAAAGGAGGAACCCCCAAATGAACAGAATGTTTAAGAAGCACCGCAGAGGAGAAAAAGGATTTACCCTGGTCGAGCTGCTCATCGTGTTTACCCTGCTGGCAGTCCTGGCCGCCATCATGATTCCTAACGTCTCCGGCTTCGTGGCTTACGGTCACATCCAGGCAGCCGCCGCGGAACTGTCCGTCGTCCAGACGGCGATGGACTCGATGATGGCTGTGACTAATAACTCAACTGTGACCCAAGCCAATAATAAACAGGACATGAGCACGTTCCCAGACTCTGCCTCTCCCCTATATCCCGGCTATCTGCGTTTCCTGAAAACCAAGGGGACGTATGATTGTAGCACGTCTGGTCTTGTCTCCCAGAATACCACTGGCTATCCACCGTAAGGTCTTTAGGGAAAATAATTTATAGGTGAGTGCCCTATGGCCATTAATCTACCCGTGCCTAAGAAGAACTCTCAAACCGATGAGAAACAAACATCGGTTGAGGCAGAGTTAGAGAATAATGTGAAAGACTTCGAGACGGCCGTTGATGTCGCGAGTGCGCCGCAACTGCTGGCCAGGGCCAGCAAAGACGCCGAGCTGGCTAAAACGGCCGTCAGGAAGGCTATCAGCCAGGCTTTTAAAGAGCGGGAAGAGTCCGTCAAAAAAGCCGAGACCCTGGCGCAGGCTTTTGATGAGGTTATCAAGAACAATAACTCTCCCAACAACCAATCGCCTGCTGATGGCCACGGACCTGTAGCTCCGGTCAGCGGCACGAAAAAGTTGACCACCGCCACTCCCCAGAGCGCCTTTGCCGATATTATCAAGGCCTATTTCGGAAATAAGCTGGATACGGAAACGAAAAAAGATGCCGGCAGTCCGGCATTCCAGCCCCCGAACCTCCGCCAGGTTATCGAACGCGTGTCCGATGACCAGGCCCATAAAAAGGCGGCCCGGATATTGGGCGAGGCTAAATCTGATAGGATAGCCTCAAAGGTAGTGGTCAACCAGGCCCAGGACGAAGTAAAAAAAGCCAGGGAAGAAGCCGAGAGGATTAAAAGTGAAGCGGAGGATGAAGTCATCCGCGCCCGTGAAGAAGCTGTTCTCGCCCGCCAGGAGGCGGAAGACGCTATCGTCATGGCTAAAGCGTGGATAGAACAGGCCAAAGAAGAACTGATAGCCGAGAAAAAGGCCGCCGGGCTGATTGCCAGCCAGGCGCAGCAGCAGGCCTTGAGCCAGGCCGCGGAGGAAATCAGCAAAGCCAAGACGGAAGTGAAAGCCGCCCGGGATGCAGCGAACACCGCCATCAGGCTGGCCAAGGATGAGATAGCCAAAGCCCGTGAAGAAGCCGAATCATATAAAAAGAATTCCCAGGCGGCCATTTCGGCGCTGGAAGACAAGGTGCTGAAAGTCACCGAAAAAGTCAACGCTATCAAACAGCAGTCATTGATATCTATCAGTGAAGCCCAGGCCGAAGCCCAGAAAGCTAAAGAAGATACCGAGAAAGTCCGTCGGGAATGCCAGGCCGCTATTAAACAGGCCCAGTTGGAAAGCCAGAAGGCGATGGAAGAAGCCAAGTTCGAAGCGATGAAAGCCCGAGAGTCTATCATCAAGTCCGAGCAGCGCGCCTACGAACAGGTACGTGAAAGAATGGAACAGGTTAAGAAAGAGGCGGACACTACCAAGCAGTCGGCTTATGAAGTCGTCTCCAGGGCGCGTGAAGAAGCCAGGCAGGCTAAAGAAGAAGCTGACATTATCAAGAAAGCCTCCGAAGATGCCGTCTGTACAGCCATCGAGGCCAGACAAAAATCCGAGGAAGAGACCGAAAATGCCAAACAGGCCATGCTCGATTTTGCCAACCGGGCCCAGGCAGACAGCCGTAGAGCCAGGGAAGAGGCGGAAACAGCCATTATCAGGGCCAACGACGCGATGATTAAAGCCCAGCAGGACATCATCGGCATGACGATAAACGAAATCAGCGCCAGCCGACATGAACTTGAGGAGACCGTCAAAGACCCGGAAAAGCTGATGAAAGCCCTGTCTCAAGATGAAACTCAACAGGCGGAACAGCCAGCTAAGCCGGAGCCGCCCTTGACGCCCGGCGTGTTGAACGAGATACGCGCTCCCCTGCATTCCATTGCCGGCTTCGCCAGACTGATGCTGGATGAAGATATTACCGATAGCGCCACGCGCAAGGAATTCCTCGCCATCGTCGTCCAGCAGAGTGAAAATCTGGGCCGGCTTCTCGATGATTTGTCCGATAAATTAAAATCAGATGATGAGACGCCTGCGGCGGATGAATCCGGCCGGACGGCCTGAATGAAAAAATGCAGTACATTAAATTTTATATTGCCGCTGGCAGGCGCCCGGTAAGCACCGACCCCGAGAAAAACTATGGCGAAAAAGATACTGATAATAGAGGCCGACCCGACGGCGCTAAGGCTCACGGAATATACCCTGAAACAGCGCGGCTACCAGGTCATCACGACCTCTAACGGGCTGGAAGGTATCATCACTGCCCAGAAAGAAGCCCCTGACCTCATTATCCTTGATGTCATGTTGCCGGGAGTCGATGGCTACGAGGTATGCAAACGCCTGCGCTCCGGCGCCCAGACCGCCGAAATACCTATCCTCATTATTTCCGGCAAAGCCCGTGAAGAAGATATCGCTATCGGATTCAAAGCGGGCGCCAATGATTACCTTGCCAAACCGGCCACGCCTTCCACCATCATCAGCCGCGTTGAGCGCCTCCTCCTCGTCAGGCCTGACGGCAAATTAGGTATTATCGCTTTTATTAATTCGGGCGAAAATTCGGGCATGACCGTGCTGCTCTCCGAGATAGCGGCGGCTATCACCGAGATGGAAAAACAGGTCACGCTGGTCGAGGTAACTTCCCCGCAGAAGGCGGCCAAAAACAGGGCGGCTCCCCGGGAAAACCAGGGTCGTGCCGTCCTGGAAACGACCGGCGAAGCCGGGAAAGCGGAGCCGGCCTGTGAAGTCCTGCCTTCGGGGACAAGGATACTGCATATCATGGAATGCTCCGCCGAAAGCGATGAGGCCTTCAATAACAGCCTTGAAATGCTGCAAGGCATGAGCGGAACGACCGATTATCTGCTGGTCGACCTGCCCTTTAAACCATCCCCCTTGACCAAGTCGTTGCTGGCTACCTGCGAGCTTGTCGTCATCGCCAGTGGCTATAAACTGAAGGACATTTCCGAGATACACAATGTTATCAGGTTGCTTAATTTCAGCGATATCCCCAGCGGCAGAATCGCGGCTATGTTGATTGACACCGAAGGCACCTTCTCTGCCGCGGCCATGGGCAGCATCAAACCCTATTTCGAGGCCAACCTTGGCATCGACCTCGCGGGGGTAATATCCTTCGATGCCAAGGTATACCAGCTTTCTTACCTGGAGAACCTGCCCATCATTAAATCCGGCCTGAACAGCCAGTTCGGGCAAAATATAAGGCAGATTGCGCGTTACATTATTTCCCACAATGCGATGAAACAAGACCCGCCCAAACCCATCGCCAAAGTGCCGCACCTGGAGAAAGGAAAATGATAGTTGCCAACCAGAAGCCAGGCACGAACATCGGCGAATCTCTCGTTAAAATGCAGATTATTTCCGCCGAGCAACTGCAAAGCGCCCTCCAGATACAAAAAGAGCGCAGCGAAAAGCTTAGCGAGATTCTGATAAGCCAGGGAATCGTCCGGGCGGAAGAGCTGGCGTCATTCCTAAGCATCGAATGGAACATCCCGCTTATCGATTTAAAAACCCATGTTATCCAGCCTGAAGCTTTGCAGCTTGTCCCGGAAAGAATGGCGAGGCAGCACACGCTCATCCCCCTGAATATCATGGGCGATTCACTCGTCGTGGTCATGGCCGACCCGGATGATTATAACGCCATAGGTGACGTGTTTACCCTCACCGGCATGAAAATCGAGGTAGCGTTCGCCAATGCCGCCGATATCCGCCGCGCCATCGATATTTACTACCGCTCTACTGATGAAATCCAGGAAAGAGTAACTCAATACGCTCCCACCGGCCAGTCCGGGGCCAGAGAGTACCCTGCCTTCGCCGTTGATACGCCCATCACCAAAAGCCTCGACCTTATCATCGAGCAGGCGGCGCGGGACAGGGCTTCGGATATACATTTGGAGCCGCAGAGTGACAAACTGCGGGTGCGCTACCGCATCGACGGGATATTGCACGATGTCAACTCCCTGCCCCTTAGCGCCCATGCCGAGCTTGCCTCCAGAATCAAGATACTGGCGGAAATGGATGTTGCACGCTCCCGGCAGCCGCAGGACGGCCAGTTCTCGGTGATGGTTGGCAACAGCAATATCGATATCCGCGTCGCCACCGCGAATTCCATCTACGGCGAACGCATCACATTGCGTCTCCTAGACAAGTCCCTGTCCCTTTTTACCCTGCCGGAGCTGGGTCTTCTGCCGGACATCCTGAAAAAATACCGTTCGCTGATAAAGTACCCCTTCGGCATGATTCTCGTTGGCGGCCCTACCGGCTCGGGCAAGACCACCACGCTTTACACGTCTATTAATGAGCTCGACCATAAAAAGCGCAATATTATGACCATCGAGGACCCGGTGGAATACCAGTTCGGAGATATCAGCCAGAGCCAGGTCGACTCCAAGGCAGGAATAACCTTCGCCGGCGGCCTGCGCGCCATGCTGCGGCAGGACCCCGATATCATACTGGTAGGTGAAATCCGGGATAAAGATACCGCGGTCACCGCGGTGCAGGCGGCCATGACCGGCCACCTCGTCTTTTCGTCTATCCACGCCAACGATGCCGTGAGCATGCTGCCGCGCCTTATCGACCTCGGTGTCGAGCCGTCCCTGGTGGCCACGATACTCATCGCCAATGTCGCCCAGCGCATGGTGCGCCGTATCTGCCCCAACTGCCGTACCGCTTACGCCCCTTCGGCGCTGGAGCAGGAAATTTTCTCCCGCGAAATGTCGGAGGAGCTTACGGCCATATATAAAGGTACCGGCTGTCACCTGTGCGCCAATACGGGCTACCGCGGCCGGACGGGCATCTTCGAAATGCTCATCATCAGCGACGGTATTAAAAACCTGCTGGTGAAGCATGCCAGTTTCAGCGAACTTAAGAATATGGCCGTCAGCGAGGGGATGCTGACCATGAAACGCGATGGGCTGATTAAGGTAAAGGAAGGCATCACGACGTTTGAAGAAGTGACGCAAAGCCTTTTCGGGCTTGGCTAACGAGGGACTGCGCCCGGTGAAGGAAAAACGATGTACCAGTACCAAGCCTATACGCTGGATAAAAAGCTCGTCGAAGGCACTATCGATGCGTCGAGCGAGGACATGGCCGAGGAATACCTCCGCAGGGCCGGATACCATCACGTTCTCACCTTGAAGAAAACCACCCCTCCGTTCCGCTTTACCCGCCTGTTCCGGTGGTCGCATCGCGTCAACAAAACAGATATTATCGAGCTGTTCCAGCAGCTGGCGACGTTGATAGACTCACGTATGCCGGTGGTCCAGGCCCTCTCGCTCCTGGCGGAGCAGTCGCCGCAGGCGGAATTAAAAGAAATCATCAACAAGCTGGGACAAAAGCTTTCCGGGGGCTCATCCCTCTCGCAAGCTTTATCATGGTATCCCCGGCTCGTGCCGGCGCATTACCGGGAAGTTATCAGGGTCAGTGAACAGACCGGGAACATACCTCTGGGATTGAGGCTCGTGGCCGGCTACATCGAAAAAGAAACCGCGGTGACCAAAAACCTAAGCCGCACGCTTTCCTACCCGGCTTTCCTGGTAGTAATGGCTACAATCGTCATCAGTGTTATTGCCATCGTCGCGCTGCCGTCGCTGACCAATCTATTCACCTCCCTGGGCGCTACCCTGCCCCTGGCGACGAGGATACTTATAGGGTTGACCAGTTTTGTGTCTCACGATAAATATTATCTGGTTTTGGGACTGGCCGCCCTTGTTTTATCGGTCATCTATTATGTTAAAAGCGCTACCGGCAAACGATGGCTGGATAAAACATCGTTAAAACTGCCGGTTATCGGGCCTGTCGTGGTCTTGCGCAACATCTGCCGTTTCTGCCGCAACACCGCCATGCTGCAGGAGGCCGGCCTGACGCTGCCACAGAGCCTTAACAGCGTCCTCGGCGTTATCGATAACGGGATTATCAAAGGCGCTCTCGAGGAAATACGGCAGAATCTAATCAAGGGGAAAGGGCTATCGCAGCCCATGGCGGAAAACCCCGTCTTTCCCAAGCTCCTGGTGGACATGGTCTACATCGGCGAAAAGACGGGGACGCTCCAATCTTCGTTTTCTACCATGGCCGATTTTTACGAGAAAAAGCTCGACCAGAAGTTACAGAGGCTTTTAGCGATGGTCGAACCGGCCTCGATAATCATCGTCGGCCTCATTATAAGTTTTATCGGTCTATCTATCATCACCCCGATATATTCGATATACCGAACGTTGCACTGATTCGCTGGTACGGGCGGCAGCTATGAAAAACGCCTTAAGACGTTTATGCAAAACATTAATCGACCGGGGCGAGCGGGGCATCACCCTGGTGGAATCCCTTGTGGCCATCGCGATACTGGGAGGCGGCATTCTGACCCTGGTACTGGCGATGTCGAGCGGGGCGCTGGCGGTCCGAGAAAACGACCGTCAGTCAATCGCCCAGGGCCTGGCGCGCGCCCAGCTGGAATACACCAAAAGCTACGCCTATAATCCCTCGGCCACCACCTACCCTGCCGTGAGCGCGCCGGAAGGCTACGCTGTCGCGGTGGTGGTGGCTTCGGTGCCTGGCACCAATAGCAATATCCAGAAAATCACGGCGAACGTTACCCGCGATGGCGCCGTCGTCATTACCGCGGAGGACTATAAAGTAAACCGATGAAAGCAGAGCGGGGGGGCTGGTGGTGCAGCAAACGGTGACCGTGCCGGCTCGCGGCGGCGACCAGGTTAACGCGCAGCACGCCGTCCAGAACGCCGTCTACTGGGTCAGCCTCGACGGGCAGGCGGCGAAATCGGCCAGCGGCGGCAGCGGACTGACCCTGACCCTGCCGGATGATTCGTCCGTAACTTATGCGCTGGAAGGCGATGCGCTGCACCGCGTCAGCGGCGGTTCCGACCGCACCATCGCGCAGGGTATTTCCAGCGCTGGTTTCTCGGTCGAAGGGCGCTTGATTACAATGAATATCACCGCGGCGCCGGGCGGCCGCTGGGACATTAGCGAGAACGGGACATACCGGATAAGTATGCGCCCGTCGCCATAGGAAATGACATGGTACACGGTGAAAAAGGACAGGCTTTACCGATGGTCTTGATTGCCATAGCCCTGGGGGCCCTGGTGATACCGCCGTTTTTGAACCATACCGGCGCCAGCCTTATCGGCTCGAGGATTTACGCGCAGGGGCTCGCCGCGCAGTATGCAACCGATTCCGGCGCCGAGCATGCCATCTGGAACCTCAAATACGGAGGATTAAGTAATAATCTGACCCTTGTCGGAGATAATGTAAGTTATGCGCTGGGCGAGTCCGTCAACGGGCTATCAGTCAATATCATTGTCGCCAAGACCGGGGACCCTTCTACTTACAGCATCGTTTCCAGCGCCGGGGGCAGCGCTTTAAATGTGTCCGCGAGCGTTAACAGCACCGATACCAGCATTCTGACCTGGCATTTTGAGTAGATTGTGATAAATTCAGGAAAAGGTATTTACGTGAAGACAGGAGCACCCGCACAACTTAAAAAAAGACTGCTTTCGACCGCCGCGATTATTCTGGTAGCGCTGATTGTCGTCATCGCGGCCAACGCCGTCGTCTGGAAAAATCGGGTCGCTAAAAACGCGGAAATAGCTTCATTGACCGGAGAAATAAACCAGGCCAGGCAGGAGATAAGAAAGACGCCGGCACCATCGCCCGACCTCCAGTCCAGACTGGCCGCAGCCACTGCTAATTTGACGGCGGCGCAGGCGGCTTATCCGCCGGCATTCAACCGCAACGATATAATTGATTACATTATCCGTTTATCCAGGGAGTGCCATGTAGAAGTCCTCCCTATCACCTCGCAGGGATGGTCCGCAGACCAGAGCAACCAGTCCCACTCCATCCTCAAACTTACCGGCACCATCACCGGCAGCTTTACACAGGCCAATGAGTTCATTTACAGGCTTCAGCACGGCGATTACAAAGCACTGGTGGTCCCGGAGCTCTCTTTCACGCGGCAGTCAGGGTCTGCCAGCGCGGTGGCTTTTTCCGGGGACAATACGACGGTTACCGTCAGGATAAGCATCGATATTTCCGCCCTAGCCGCTTCCGGCGATAAAGGTGCCACGCCATGAGAATAACGACGCTGAACATCGGCTCTACGAGCATCAGGTATGTGGCGTTCCAGAACGGCGGCGCGGTAGCCTGGGGTGCCGAACCGCTGGCGGGTGCGGTTAAAAACGGCTTCATTCTCGAACCTGCGACTACCGGCCAGCAGATAAAAGCGCTGTTCGCCACCGGCAAGCTCCCCAGGGATAAAGTAATTTTCAGCCTGAACGGTCTACCGTTTTCCTACCGCTTTTTCACACTGCCGGAAATGAACCCCGCATCTTTACCTGAAGCTATCATGAGAATGGCGAAAAAGGAAATGCCGCTTGCGCCGGAAGACATGTATTTATCCTGGCGGGCTTACCCTGGAGAAAAAGACGAGCGGCAATTCCTGGTAACGGGCATCGCCCGCCGGCCGGTTGACACCCTGATAAAAATGTCCGCGGAAGCTGGCGTCAAGCCGTCGTTATTGTGCCTGCCCCATCTTTCCCTGACCTCGCTGGCGGACCGGAACTACGCTATTATCGCTGACTTCGAGCCGGACTATTCTAATCTTACGCTTATCGTTAAAGGTGTACCGGTCGGCATGCATACCGTCCCTTCATCGGGGGTCGATGCCAGCCTGCAGGACATGGCCGGTCAGCTGACGCGTGAACTTACGCGGATGACCGGCTTTTACAACGATAATCACCCCTCCAACCCCGTTCCGGATACGACGTCGATTTTACTCACCGGTGAGCTGGCGAATTCTCCTGACGCTTTGAATTTAATTCAGGAAAAGACCGGATATCCGGTAGAAATAATCAAGGGGCTGCCCGCTAAAACGATAAACATTCCATATGGATTGCCCCTTGCCACCTACGCCGTAAACGTAGCCGATGCGATGCAGGACATAGTTAACCCGGAACCTCGCGGTTCAACCTCGGTCCGGGACACAAATCTTTCCAGTATCATCGAGGAAAGTACTAAAGTCAGGAAACCTGAAATTTCCTGGAAAAAAGCGGGCCTGTGGGGCGCTTTAGCGATAGGTATCATCGCCTTGATATTCGCTTACCTGTCCCAGGGCCAGGCGGAAGATAAAATAACGCAGTTGAAAGCCGGGCTTCAGCAAGCCAAACAGGAATTAGCGCAAAAACAGGATTCCGCAGGGCAGGCCAAACAGACCGAGGACAGCATCAGTCGTATGCTGGCAGCTGCCCAGCAGTTAAAACAGGAAAGTCAAAGCGTATTCAGTCCCCGGGACAGCGTCAGCGATGTCAAGCTCCTGGCGCAATCCCTGCCCCCTGCCACTATTTTTGATACGATAGATATCACCCCCGGGCAAATCACTATCAAGGGGACCTCAACGATTCAGGAAAGGGTCGTCGAATACGTAAGGACACTTGAGTCGTCCAGAGCATTTTCGTACGTGAACATCATCTGGATTGACCGCGCCAGTACTGGCGTCGCCTTCATGATTACGATAATCAGGTAATCTACGACATTTAACTTCATCTTTATATAAACTTATTTGCGTTTCTGCCCTTTTTAACGCTTTTTCCTCCCCGCTGACCGTGTCATTAACAATATATTTATCTTAATCGTACGGCCGTTTATGCCCCGTTTACTCCCCGGATGTTAATCTCATTATTGAATAATCGAATTAACTCCGAGGAGGCCATGATGATAATCAAGACCAAAATTCTAAGCGTCAGCCGCGACCCGGTGCTGGTTAGTTTTTTACAGCGGGAGCTCAACGGAGATGATTATGAATTAGTGAACACCCAGCATACCGGGATATATCTTAAGGAAGTGCTGGATGCGGAACACCCGTACTTTATCATCCTGGATATTATTATGCCCTCCCTTGATGGTATCGGGATATGTCTGCAGCTACGGCAGTGGACCCAGGCTCCTATCATGATGCTTAGCACCTGGGGCGCCGGCAGCGGTAAAGTCAAAGCCCTTAACCTTGGCTCGGAAGGATATCTCTCCGAACAGTTCGGGCCGGATATATTGAAGAAGCGTATCGAGGAGACTCTAAAGCGGAGGACCGCCGTAACCGGCACCTCCCGCACAATTTAAAACTAAGACCTGTTTCAGGTATATCACCAGCCGTTTTTCCGGGCTTGGCCGCCAAAAGCCAAGCCCTTTTTGTTTTTAATTTCCCCATTTCCTCCGTACAACATTTACACTTTGTTTATAGCTTAAGTCCCGCTTTTTATGTTTTATTTCCCATTCCAGCGATAATCTGAAACTAAGTTATCAGGCCCTGACGCAGTAATGCCTGCCCGGGAAAAGAGGCCGATAAACGATGAAAAGAAAGCTGACAAAATTTGCAAATGAGGAGGATGTTATGATTATTCTGTGGATACGGAAGAACAAAAAGAACAGGCAGGATAAGAACCTGGAAGATGAAAAGGAATCATTCATTGTGCACGATGAAGTGATGAGGAAATTCCGCAGTGCTCACGAGGAATTCGATGTCATTTCTGATAAGGACATTATCACTGGAGACGGGAATCTGCTGGCGCCGGTGCATAAAGTAAAACTGGCCGACCACGCTCAAAACTAGCGAATTACCCTCCAGCCTTCGAATATTATCCACAGGATAGAAGGCTCTCCCGTGTTAAGCGGGGGAGCTTTTTATATCGACGCTTAAACTATCTGCCGGCTTTGATAGCTTGCCATCGGGCTTTTTAAAATGATAAAATAGGTATTCGTGGGCCGCTAGCTCAAGTGGTAGAGCAGATGACTCTTAATCATCCGGTTACAGGTTCGAGTCCTGTGCGGCTCACTTGGATCTTAAATCCATCGGCGCGTTGTATTGAAGGTAGAACGCGTCATGGTTATCACCACCATCTGCCAAGCCGCCTGTATCGCTCATAAATCGCTAGCGACGTGCGCTAATCTATCCCCACCAAGCCACCGCGATACCAATAATGATGTTGGCAGGTGTTTTCAAGCGCCAGCTCTTTTACGCAATATTCAGGCTTTTAACAGGCGTCTGCCAGCCGGTCTTTTCAGCCTGGCTATTTCCTCCGGCGTGTATCGTTCGCGGTTTACGGGGTGACCGGTGGTTAAATCGCCCTTTGACCTTTTATATGAGGTTGACGAACAAATATGCATGAACATGACCGGTTTATCGACGGTCTTAAAGTAAATCGGACAATGCATCAATCCCCTGGGGATGTAAACGATGGCGGTGGTATCAATAACGTGTTTTTCATCTGTATCGCCCAGTAATATCTCGGCTCTGGCTCCGAAATCGAAGAAATTCATTGGGTTGCCCCCGAGAAAATACAGGAGTTCATTATAGTCGTGCGCGTGCTCGGCACTGATGACACAGGGCGTGTTAACGGTAAACAATGTCACTTCGTTCGGAAAACCTGGAAAGCGGGACCCCGGACAATAGTCTTCCGGCGCAGAAAGTAGCTTAGCCGGTCAAATTATAATAGGACAGCCTCGACTCTGGTCACCGAATCGAGGCTGTTCTTTTAACCATGTTCCGAGGGAACCTTATGGTATTATATGGTTTTTCCGGCTGACTCCTTGTTCAAATCATCCAGTAAAGACAGGATTTCCTCATCCGTGGGAATATCGGTCATGTCTTCACCGTAGTGCGCGTAGCGTATCCGGCCAGCTTTATCGATTACCACCAGTGCCGGCATCCGGCCCCATTTCGTCAGTTTTATCCGTTGCCCGTAGAGTTTGGCGATATTATGTTTGGGGTCGGGAATGCCGATAAACGGCATCTTTTTTTCACGCCAGAAAGCACTGAAAGTTTTAGCGTTTTCAGGCCCTACGGCGATAACCTCGGCCTGGCGGTCGATGAATTTCTGGTATTCCTGGCGCAACTGCGCCATGTGCCGGCGGCAATACGGTCAGGTAAAACCCCGGTTGAATACCAGGACAACGTGCTTCTTCCCTTTGAAATCTGAAAGTTGTACCGCCCTGCCTTCGGAATCGGTTGCGGTGAAGTCATGAGCAAATCTGGCCTTACTTTCGCTTTCCATCAATCTATTCATCAATAAAATTATAGAGTCCGTTCAATGGAATAGTTATAAAACGGAGGCGAAAAAGATTACAAAATCATGACATTCAGAGCCGATGCCCGTGTCATGACTGTTCCACCGTTAAATAGCCGCTATTTAGTGGTACAAAAGTCACAGAATTATCTTATATCTGCGTCTATCATAGGGTTGGAAGTGGGGAAGAGGAAGGATAGAAAGAAAGAAGGTGATGTGGAGCGTGAGATGGAGCGATTAGGTGATGTGGAGCGTGAGATGGAGCGATTCGGACGGAATGTTCCCGAGCTCCTCGTACGCAGGTCGCTAGCTTGATTGGTTCTTCTGATTCAGGATAATCAGGCATTTGGCGAGGGAAACCAAACAGGAGGAGTAGTGGAACGAAGCCAAGGGCAGGCGTTCTGAAGCTAACAGCCGAAGAAGCCTGCTCTTTTTATTTGAAAAGTGCTGAACGCAGGATTATAATCTTTTTGCAGCCTTCAGAAAACAGGCTGATTATCTAAAAAGGAAAACCTCCATGGTTCAATACGGCTACGCCGGAGAAATCCTCACGGTCAATTTATCAAATGGCAGGGTAAGCAAATTGCCCACCCCTGATTACGCGGACAGGTTCCTGGGAGGCAAAGGCCTGGCCGCCCGTCTTTACTGGGAAATGGTCCCTTCCCTGGCCGCCGCTTTTTCTCCGGAGAACTGCCTCATCTGCGCCAGCGGGCCCGCCGCCGGCTTCACCGGTTTTGCGAGCAGCCGCTGGCTGGTGTGCGGCAAGACCGCCGCCGGCGAACCTGAAGCCTTTTCCTACGGCAACCTGGGGGGCGGCTGGGGCAATCGACTCAAATTTGCCGGCTATGACGGCATTGTGGTGCACGGCAAGGCCGATAAGCCGGTCTACCTCTGGATACATGATAACGCGGTCGAGTTCAGAGATGCTTCCCACCTGTGGGGCAAAACATCTTTTGAGTCCTTCGATGCGCTGAAGGCGGAACACGGCGCGGCGGCGGGCGTCCTCACTATCGGGCAGGCCGCGGAAAACCTCATCGTTTTTGCCACCCTCCTCGCCGATGAAGGCGCCTCTGGTTCCGGCGGCACCGGCGCTATCATGGGCTCGAAAAATCTTAAAGCTATCGTCGTCGCCGGTGATAAAAGGCCGGTGGCCGCTCACCCGGATAAAGGGCGTAGCCTGGCCGGGCTACTGCGTGAAATGACCAGGGGGCCGGCTCCTAAAATGTGGTGGATTATACCCGGCATCACTAAGACCCAGGCCTGCCCAGGTTGCGGTATCGGTTGCACCCGCCAGTCCTATACTGATAAGACCGGCCGCCGCTTTAAGAGCTTCTGCCAGCCTATAGACATCTACCGGCGGTCGGCCTATAAATATTACAACGGCTGGAATGAATCGATATTGCTGGCTATGCGCCTTTGCGACCAGTACGGCCTGGACTCGTGTGTTATTCAGGCCATGATTGAGTGGCTTGGCCTGTGCCGTAAAGAAGGCCTGCTTCATGATAGCGATACCGGTCTGCCGCTATCGAAGATAGGAACCCCGGAGTTCATCGAAGCGCTCACCCGCATGATAACTTACCGCGAGGGTTTCGGCGCGCAGCTGGCCCGGGGCACGATTAAAGCGGCGGATTCGGTCGGCAAGCGCGCCGGTGAGCTAATCAGCTATTCCGTCATGAACCGCTCCAATGAGGTTAAGGATTACGACCCGCGTGTAACGCTTCACAACGCGCTTTGCATCGCCACCGAGCCGCGCCGTCCCGTCCAGCAGATACACGAAGGCTCCGGCGCTTTGATGTCATGGCTTGGCTGGGAAGCCGGGCAGAATGGCCCCATGTCTTTAACACCCGAAGCCCTGCTGCAAAACGCCGAAAAATATTGGGGCAGCGCCGCCGCCGCGGACTATTCCAGCTATGAAGGGAAAGCGCTTGCCTCCAAGAGGATACAGGACCGCACCTACGCTTTTGAAAGCATCGTCCTGTGCAATGCGCGCTGGCCTATGACGCGCAATAAGGCTAACGGGCCCGGACTCGCCGCCCAGATTGTCTCCGCCGTCACCGGCCGGGAAATTGATGAGGTAGAACTGGAGAAAACAGGTGAAAGAATCTTTAACATGCAGCGCGCCGTGAGCCTGGTCCAGGGCTGGGCTGGCAGGGAAGACGACAGGCTGCTGGATTTTTATCACAAGGAGCCCATCCAGTACCTGCGCTATGACCGCGAATGTAAAGTGCCCGGCAAAGGCGGGACGATCGGTTCCCGCAAAGGGACGGTCATCGAGCGGTCGGAGTTCGAGAAGATGAAAGACGAATACTACGTTCTGCGCGGCTGGGACAAATCATCCGGCCTGCAAACTAAAGCCGGCCTGGAATCCCTCGACCTGGGAGATATCGCCGGAGAATTAAGCAAAAAGGGACTTATCAAACGATAATTTAGCTAACGGAGGGTCAAGATATGAAACCACCTTACGAACTCAAGGTTGACGCTTACGCCCACATCGTCCCGCCCAAATACCGGGAGGCGCTTTATAAAGTGGCGCCGGAGATGCACGACCGCCAGGTAGCGCCCTGCCCGCCGCTTTACGACCTCGACGCGCGCTTCCGCATCATGGACAAATACGAGCCTCTCCGCCAGGTGCTCACACTCGGTCGAATTCCCGTCGAACATGTCGCCGGGCCGAAAAAGGCCGCCGAGCTGGCTCTCCGGGCCGACGAAGAAATGGCCGAGTTGGTCATCAAGTACCCCTCCAGGTTCTGCGGCGCTTTAGCCTCTCTCGCCATGAATAATATCGACGCCGCCCTCAAAGAAGCCCGGCACGCGATTGATGACCTGAAATTTCGCGGCGTTTACCTGCACACGCCCGTGGACGAAAAACCCCTCGACGCGCCAGAGTTCCTGCCGCTATATGAAATGATGGCCGAATATGACCTGCCGATAGTCATCCACCCCATGAGAAAGCCCACCCACCCTGATTACCTGACGGAGAAAGAGTCAAAATATAACATGTTCAGCCTCTTCGGCTGGCCTTACGATACCACCAGCGCTATGGCGCGCCTGGTATTCAGCGGTATCATGGAAAAGTACCCCGGCCTGAAGGTCGTCACCCACCACTGCGGCGGTATGGTGCCGTTCTACGCGGAAAGGATACGGCAGTTCACCCAGATAAGGCGCAGCGGGGAAAACCTGGACCTGAAAAAGGACGCCATCGACTATTTCCACATGTTTTACGCTGATACCGCCATCTACGGCAACACGCCGGCGCTCATGTGCGGATTGGATTTCTTCGGCGCCGACCACCTGCTCTTCGGTATAGATTTCCCGCTGGGCGATACCGAACGCGGCGATAGGAACTACCGCCAGACTATCAACGCCATCGAGGCCATGGCTATCAGCGACGAAGACCGGAAGAAGATTTACGAAGATAACGCGCGCAAGCTGATGCGCCTGCCGATATAACTGCTATTTCTTCGACATGCCCAGATCCTGGCTCAACTGCAGGTGCGCGATGATATCGGCGCGGCTCAATATGCCGATGCACTTTCCGTCCTGCGTCACCAGCACCTGGTTTATCGCGTGCTGCGCTATCAGCTTGAAAGCGTCGCTCAAGCCGCTCTCCGGCGTGACGGTATAGAGCGGTTGACGCGTCATAATACGCTCCGCGCGCGTTACCGCCCACTGGTCCCGCGGTACTTTCTTTACGTCGTCGATGGTGACAATGCCCAGCAACTTATCGTTAGCGCAGACCGGCACCGCCCTGCCATGTAGCCTTTGAAAGATATTGCTTACAATCTCCTCTACCGTGGTCTCCGGATTGATGCTGCCGGGCTGGGTGTTCATCACATCCTTTACTTTAATGCCGGACAGATGCTCCCGCAGCGTAATTTCCCGGCGCGATGCATCGGCGGCACTCATCAGGAACCAGCCGATAAAGGCTATCCAGATACCGCCTACCCAGTTGCCTCCCAGTACCTCGTAAACTCCGAAAGCGATAAAAACCCAACCGAATAAACGGCCTACCATAGCTGCGGCGTTGGTCGCTTTCTGTAGGCTATGGGTGCTGCCCCAGAGTATGGAGCGTAATACGCGACCGCCGTCCAGCGGGAACCCCGGCAGCAGGTTGAAAACGGCCAGGGACAGGTTTATCCAGCCGAGGTAACCCATGACTGCGTCCAGTGCAGTAGGCTGATTCTTACCGTTTATCAAGTCCAGGAAAGACACCCCATGACCGGCCAGGCCGATAGCCAGTCCCCAGAAGATAAAACCCAGCACCAGGCTCGTCAGCGGGCCGACGATGGCCATGGCGAATTCCGTCCGGGGTTTCTCCGGCTCTTCCTCCAGGTTGCTGACCCCGCCGAAGATAAAAAGCGTGATGCTGCTCACCTTCATGCCCCTGGCCTGGGCCACCAGGGAGTGGGCCAGCTCGTGCAGCAGCACCGAGATAAAAAGAATGAGCGTTGTAACCACCCCCGCGGTCCAGTACGTCGCCGTGGTCCAGCCCGGATGTTGCTGCGGGTATATACCCGCCGCCAGAGACCAGCTGAACAGGATAAAAATGAACAGCCAGGTATAATGAACGCCGATGTCAATCCCGGCGACGCGGAAAAGACGCCACGAGCTTTTCATCGTTAGTCAACCTCCAGCGTAGTTAATGTTATTGTAACAGCATTCGGGGTAAAATTCAGCTTATTTGCCTTTATATGTAGCAAATGTAATACTTTTGTAACAATTCAAGTTACAATTTTATATTTGCTTTGTATTAAAGATGTAAAATGAAAATAGGAAATAAGGAGGTGAATCAATTATGGCGGTAAACCATGTCCCCGGTAAAGATGTCGGTCACATAATGCTGTATGCCTTGAGCACCTGCGTCTGGTGCGGTAAAACCAGGAAGCTCCTGGATGACCTGGGCGTGGCGTACGATTATGAGTACGTCGACCTCCTCCAGGGCGAGGAAAAGAAAAACGCTATCCAGAAAGTGACGGCCTGGAACCCCGCCTGTTCCTTTCCAACGCTGGTCATCAAAGACAAACAATGCATCATCGGTTTTAAAGAAGACGATATACGGAAGGCGCTGGCGAAATGAACCCCGCGGAAATAGCCGGGAATGATATCGATATTCTATACGAAAGACTGTACCGCGAAGCGGAGGCGGGCGGCTATCATCTTAATCCGGATGTAGAGTTTACGAAGGAGCTCGTCAAAGGATTGATTGTTAATGAGCGGCGGTACGGCTACCGGGCCTGCCCGTGCCGGCTCGCCTCGGGAAATAAGGCGGAAGACATCGATATCATCTGTCCATGTGATTACCGCGACGCCGACGTGGTGGAATACAACGCCTGCTATTGCGCTCTGTATGTTTCCGAAGCGGCCCTGAAGGACAGGTCGAAAATAAAAAGTATTCCTGAACGCCGGCCACCGCCGCAGGAGCGACAAAAGAAGAAGACTGGAGCCGCTTCGGGTGTCCCTGCCGCTGCCGGACCGCTCAAACTGCCTCTGCCGGTCTGGAGGTGCAAGGTCTGCGGCTACCTGTGTGCCAGGGACGCTCCGCCGGAGGTCTGCCCGGTCTGCAAAGCCAAAAAAGAACGCTTCGAGCGATTTATCTAGCCGGTGTTTACGCCATTCCTTTTGAATCGATGTTGAATCTATCACCGTCGCCGTTCAGGCAATGGTGACCAGGTACTCCTTGCCGCCTTCGGCGCGCTCTTTGACCAGCTCCGAGTGCATCAAGGGCAATAGCTGGAGTTTTAAGTCTTCATCAGAGAAGCCGAAGCGCTGCATCACTTCCTGCCGTGTCGCCCGGCCCCGGCTTTTAATATATTCGTAAATATTTGTTTCCAGTTCCGTCATGCCGGCGGCACCTTTTTCTCCGTGCCGCTTCCGGCCGCTCGTTTCGATATAACTCGCCCAGGGGTCACACTCTTTGATTGACAGCCCGATATCCATCAGGCAGTCTTCACAGTATACCTTTCCCTGATGGACATAACTCCGGGCTTCCGCTATTTCACGCTTACAACGACTGCATTGCACCATATTCACCCTTTTCTTTATGGCGCTGCCGGCCATCCTGTCCTGCTTACGTCAGCCTTTTTGATAGAATATTTGTCCGGCTGGCCACCGCCCTGGCCGCCTGCTCTTTGTTCATCGCCGCGCGAAGATTAGCGGCCAGTACTTCGTCCCCGTAGACATCTTTGATCCATGTGGCGAAATCGTTCTTCTCTCCGTTGGCATGATAGAGATAGATATCATTGGACATGTGCTTAAATTCTTCATTAAGCTCTTTCAGGTTGCGGACGACGCAGCCGTCGTTCACCCAGAACGCCTGCTCCTGCGGCACGTCTCCGAGCAACCTCTGCGCCTGCTGTTTCAATGTTTCCACCATTTTATTGACCTCCTTCAATATCCTTCATTAAAGCGTCAACCGGAATGCCGGAATTCAAGCCGGTTTCCGGGTCATTTGTCCTGCTGTCACTTTCGCTAATCGTTTCATACCTTCTGTTTGAGTCTAGACCCCGGGTATGCAGCCCGGCGCCCTGACCATCAGCACCGGCACACAGGAAGAACGGAGCACCCGGTCCGCCACGCTCCCCCAGACCCACCGGCTCACACCGGAGCGCCCGTGTGTGGCGATGATAATCAGGTCCATCTCATTATTTTTAGCGTAATCGGTGATACTTTCGGCTTCATTGCCCCTTATCACTTCCCGATGGACTTCGATATCCGTGTACTTTATTTTGTCTGTGACCTGTTTAAGATAACTTTCGGCCGCCGTAACCGCATCTTTATTGATGCTGACCACATCCACGGAGCTGATGCTGTCACCCATGTAATCACTGACCGGGTAAAAAGGTTTGACCACGCGCAGAAAATAAATATTTTGCACGTTGCAGCCGGCAGCGATTGTTTCCAGATGAGGCAAGACGCATTCCGCTAGCTTCGAACCGTCCAATGGCACCAGCACTTTCTTATACATGTGTCTCCTATCCAGTCCGGGAACAGCTTCCAGAATATGACCTATTTTAGACACGTTGTGATGAAAAAGTTATAAAATGCCGGGGTAATAAGTTACAAAAACGTGACATTTTTTTAAATTTTTATCTTTCTGGCGCCTTTCAGGATTGACCGCCGTTCAAGTTAATAGTATTATATTAAGAGATTTTTCATGCATATCGTCTGTTGCGTCAAACAGGTGCCGGATACTGCCCAGGTAAAAATAGACCCTGAAACGAACACATTAATCCGTTCCGGGGTGGAATCAATCTGCAATCCTTACGACCTGGTAGCCGTCGAGGTTGGGGTGCAGCTTGCCGAGAAACACGGCGGCAAGGTCACCGTCATTTCCATGGGGCCGCCCCAGGCCGATTCCGCCCTGCGCGATTGCCTGTCCCTCGGGGCGACCGAGGCTATCCTCCTATCCGACCGCGCTTTCGCCGGGGCCGATACGCTCGCCACGAGCTACACCCTTGCCACGACCATCTCCAAAATCTCCTCCGTAGAGCCGGTCGACCTGGTCATCTGCGGGAAACAGGCCATCGACGGCGATACCGCCCAGACCGGGCCCGGCATCGCGACGCGCTTGGGCTTTAACCAGTTCACGTATGTCGCGGAGATTATAAACGTGGACAGCGCGAACGGGACGATTAAAATCAGGCGGGAGACGGAAACAGGCAGCGAAATCATTGAAGGTAAAATGCCCGCCCTGCTGACCGTCGAACTCGAGCTGGCCGCGCCGCGGTACGCCTCGCTGCCTCACCTGGTACGCGCCTTGAGAGAGGATGTCAAAGTGTGGGGCGCCGCTAATATCGATAGCGCCCCGGAGCGCTTGGGACTGAAAGGCTCGCCGACCTCCGTCAAGGTAATATTCGCTCCTCCGGTGAGAAAGGGCGGGACGGTCTTTGACGGCGGCGGGGACCAGGTCAAAGCCGCTGGAGATTTTCTGAAAAACTTCCTGGAAAAAGAGCCGGCCCTGTTGAAAGAGATATTTACCGACCATAAAGGATAATGATGCCCAAAAACAGCAAAGGTAAAGAAGTCGCCGAGATTATCCCGGATAAATGTATCGGGTGCCAGCTTTGCGTCGCCGAGTGCCCCGTCGGCGTAATAAATATGGTCAACGGGGTGGCGAAAATCGATGCCGAAGGCTGCATCGGTTGCGGTAAGTGCCGGGACGTCTGCCCGGTGGAATCTGTCCTTTTTGAAAAGCCGTCTAAAAAGAAACCCGCCGCGCCAAAACCCGTTTCCGGCCCTGCCGAAAAATATAGCGGCATCGCGGTGTTTATCGAAGTGCAGAACAGCCACGGCGCCGAAGTGGCCTGGGAGCTCATCGGCAAGGCGCGGGAGCTTGCCGGGAAACTGGATACGCGCGTTTTTGGTTTCCTCCTCGGGGCAGGCGTAAAACCCATCGCCGATGAGGCTATCGCTTATGGGTGCGATGCCGTATATATGATGGATACCGACTCGCTCCGGCAATACCTGCCGAAAGTGTACGGCAAAGCACTTGCCGACATGTGTGATTATGTCAAGCCGGAGATATTACTCCTGGGTGCGACGCATCTCGGCCGGGACCTGTCCAGTGTCGTCTCTACGATATTGCAGACCGGCCTTACCGCCGATTGTACCGGCCTCGATATTGACCCCGCCTCACACCTCCTTATGATGACTCGCCCTACCTTCGGCGGCAACATCATGGCCACCATCCTCTGCCGCGACCACCGCCCCCAGATGAGCACCGTGCGGCCGAAGGTTATGAAGATGCCGGTAAAAGACGCCACCCGCAAGGGAGAGATAAACACTCTCGATTTTAAACCTTATGTGGGCGACCTTCCCCGGATTCTCGAATTTATACCCAAAACTCTTGAAGGCGGCGCCGACATCACCCATGCCCCCGTGCTGGTCGTGGTGGGGAAAGGCGCCTGCGATTCGCGGGCGCTCCCGCTGTTGGAAGAGCTTGCGGGAATGTTGGGCGGCACCATCGCCTGCTCCCGCGCCGTGGTGGAGACGGGGCTTTTGCCCTACACCCGGCAGGTTGGCCAGACCGGCAAGACCGTGGCGCCCAAAATTTATATCGGGGTAGGTGTATCGGGCGCCGTGCAGCATCTGGCCGGCATACAGGGCTCGCAAAAAATCATCGCGATTAACACCGATAGGAATGCCCCGCTGGTGCAAATCGCCGATTACGCCATCATCGGCGATTACCAGCAGATAGTCCCGGAGCTAATTAAAGGCTTCAAGTCGATAATTAAAAAGTAAATTATATGAAAGAATCATTCGATGTCGCTATCGTCGGGGCTGGGCCGGCCGGTATCTCCGCGGCCTGTATCTTAGCTTCCGCCGGTATCAAGACCATCGTCTTAGAGCGCGGTGAATATCCCGGCGCTAAAAATGTCTCCGGCGGCGTCCTGTACGGGCACGACCTCGCGCAGGTTCTTCCCGACTACCTCGAGCGCGGCTGCCCTATCGAAAGAAACATCATCGAATCGAGGATATGCTACTTAGCTCAAGAAAGCGGCTATACAGTCGCCTTCCGCGACGCTATATTCGCTACCGAAAAGAAACATAACGCCTTTACCGTCGTCCGGGCCAAATTCGACCGGTGGTTTGCCGAGCAGGCACACCAGAAAGGGGCTCTGGTTGTCCCCGCCACCGTCGTCACCGACCTCCTCCGCGATGGAAAAGGTAACGTGACCGGGGTCGTCACCTCGCGGGAAGACGGCGAAGTCCGGGCAAAAGTGACCCTTCTGGCCGATGGCGTCAACTCGCCCCTGGCAGTGCGCACCGGCTTCCGCGCCGAGCTCAAGCCGGAACATGTCGCCCTTGCCGTCAAAGAAATCATCGACCTGCCCGCCGAGGTCATTGACCAGCGTTTCGGCGTCTCCGGCGGCAACGGCGTGACCACCGAAATCCTTGGCGAAATTACCGCCGGCATGGACGGCATCGCCGCGCTCTATACCAATAAAAGCTCCCTCTCGCTCTCTATCGGCGCCAACCTTGCCGACTTTACCGCGGCGCGCGTCAAGCCTTATGAACTGGTTGAGACTTTTAAACAGCATCCCGTCATCGCGCCCCTGCTGGCTGGCGGGCAGTCCCGCGAGTACATGGCGCACTGGCTGGCCGAAGGCGGCTATGATACTATGCCCCGGCTCTATGGGGACGGCTATCTGATAGCCGGCGATTCGGCCATGCTTTTTAACGCGCTCCACCGCGAGGGAAATAATCTGGCCATGGCCTCCGGTAAAAAGGCCGCCGAGACTATCATCGAGGCCATGCGCCGCAACGATTTCTCCGCCGGGAGCCTGGCCTCCTACGCTGCAACAATGGCCGCTTCTTTTGTCATCAAGGACATGAAAAAATACCGGAAATTCGGGGATTTCCTTTACGGCAACAAGGTAATCTTCGACCGGCTGCCCGCCGCCGCCGCGATGGCGGCCAGGGAAATGCTCACCGTCAACGGCGTCGGTAAGAAGCAGAAGCAAAAACTGATTATGCAACAGCTCAAGCGGCAAATATCCATTTGGGGACTGCTCAAACTGCTCTGGCGGGGCTGGAGGGCCGTAAGATGACAATGAAGATTGAAGACAAGCTGTTTTTAGACCGCTTCAGAGTGGACGAGGAAAGCCATATAAAGATAATCGACGGAGAAAAATGCCTCAAAGATTGCGCTGGACAGCCCTGCCTGTATTTTTGCCCGGCCAATGTTTACCGCCTGGAAAAAGACCGCATCAGCGTCAACCATGAAGGCTGCCTGGAATGCGGTTCCTGCCGCATCGCCTGCCCGGGCCTGAATATAGAATGGCGCTTTCCGCGCGGCGGCTATGGCATTAGCCACAAGTTCGGCTAGTAAAACACAGGCCAACCCTTAAGGTGATTGGTACTAAAGCAGCTAGCGTTCCCGGCCCTTTTTAGCATATAATTTGATAAACTCCCGGGGACAGGGAGAAATCGCCAATAGTAATCTCCCGCCCCTTCCCGGAAAAGGGAAGGCAGAAGAGGGGTTTTGTCTGTCTAACAGAGGCAATACTCCTTGAAGGAGACCGAAAATGCCTTACCAGAAAATACCGGAGCGCATTGGCCGGCTCAAAGAGATGGCGGGCAGCCTGTGGTGGAGCTGGCATCCTTCTGCCAGGAACATGTTCAGGATTCTCGACTACTCTCTCTGGAGCCTTAGCGGGCATAACCCTATTCAGCAGCTTTATGAAATCTCCCATGAAAAGCTGGAAGCTGCCGCTCAAGACCCTACCTTCCTCTCGCTGTACGATGCCGCCACAGCCGAAATTGACAGCGAGAAAAAGGATGGCAGCTCTTGGTATGCCGCTAACCCTTCCCTCGCCCTGTCCGGGCCGGTCGCCTACTTTTCCATGGAATTCGCTATCCACAGCTCCCTGCCCATCTACGCCGGCGGCCTGGGCGTGCTCGCCGGTGACCTCTGCAAAGAAGCCAGCGATATGGGGATACCGATGGTAGCCGTCGGGTTCATGTACCCGCATGGATACTTCAAGCAGCGTATCTCGGCCGAAGGCTGGCAGGAAGAGGAGTATCAGCAGCTCGACTTCACCAAGGCGCCGGTGACTCAAATTTTATCGAAGGGCGGGCAAAAAAGCCTGGTCGAGGTCAAACTCGGCAACCGGACGTTGCATATCGGGGCCTGGTTGGTCAATCTGGGGCGGGTCAACCTCTACCTGGTCGATACCAGCCTAGAAGAAAACGACCCCCAGGACCGGCAGCTTTCCAGCCGGCTCTATACCGCCGACCGTGAGCAGCGTTTAAAGCAGGAAATCATCCTGGGCATAGGCGGCGTGCGCGTCCTGCGGGAGTTGGGCATCAAGCCGACTATCTGGCACGCTAATGAAGGCCACACCGCCTTTATGACCCTGGAGCGTATCCGGGAGCTGGTTGCCGCCGGCACGTCCTTCGATAAAGCCCGGGAAAACGTGCAGAACTCCACGGTTTTCACCACGCATACCCCCGTCCCCGCCGGCCATGATACCTTCGCCAACCAGCTCATTGAGCAATATTTCAAGGAATACTGGCCTTCCCTGGGCATCGACGGTCAGACCTTCCTGAACCTGGGACACACTAACGGTAGTGACTCTCATTTCAATATGACCGTGCTCTCGCTCAAGACCTCCGGTCACCGCAACGCCGTCAGCCGTCTTCACGGTGTCGTCACGCGCCGGATGTGGTGCAATCTCTGGCTCGAATGCCCCATCGAAGAAGTGCCCATTACCTACGTTACCAATGGCGTCCACGTGCCGACATGGATTGCGCAGGAATTCAGAACGCTGTTCAACAAATATCTCGGTAAAGACTGGCTGGACAGGCAGGACGATATCGAGATGTGGCAGCACATTAACGATATTCCTGACCCTGAAATCTGGCAGACGCACCAGGAGCTCAAGGGCAAGCTTTTCCATATCATCCTTGAAAGGGCGCAGATACGATGGGCCAAGGGCGAAGCTTCGCCCCAGCAGATACTCTCGATGGGTTCCCTGCTCGACCACAGCGTCCTGACCATCGCGTTCGTGCGGCGTTTTGCCGAGTACAAGCGGCCGTCCCTTTTGTTCTATGACATCGAGCGCCTGAAGCGTATCATTAACGATGGCTCGCGTCCCGTCCAGATTATCTTCGCCGGCAAGTCGCACCCCGCCGATACAGC